>DANX01000086.1 GCA_002502295.1 Euryarchaeota archaeon UBA561
CCCACTTGGTTTGAACCCTCCGCCTTGGCGGGTGTGCAAGCCTTGATGTTGGTGATGGAGCACCTCGCACCATGGCCGACCCTTTTGGGGAGATTGAGCGAAGTGACCTCCTCGGTTTCATTTTGGCCAAAGACAGCGAGCAACCGCAAAGTGAACCGGTCATCGCTGCCAACATCCACGAACAGCTCCAACACATGGGTTTGGCGACATGGTCCCTCTCAGTGCTTCGCCGTCTTCGAGATGCTGTTGGCCGTCTTCAGCCCACTTCAATGTTGGAGGTTGGGGCGAGCATTGGGCATCGGACAGCATGGCTGCTCGATGACCTCGATCGAAAGAGCCGTGTTCTCAACGCGTTGACATTGGTTGAACCGGGCGGGAAATTTGGCGTTATCTTGAAACGGCTCCTCCAGCGTTATGATGCGTTGGCCTGGTCAAATGTGGTTGTAGGAGACCCGGTACAACTGGCAGCAGAACATCAAGCATGGAAATTAGCCTCGGCCACGGGCCTTGAATTGTCTCAGACGCCGTTTGAGCCCGAATACGACGTTATCATCGTGGATGGCCCATCGCCGTTGCGGGCCGATTTGGTCTCAACGTACCTCCCTCAACTCACCTCCAACGGTGTGTTGTTCACGGTTGAGCCGGACATGCCAACGGGTGAGGTCGATGAAGAAGACGAAGTTGGAATGGCCTTGGTAAGCGGATTTAATCGTTGGATTGAAGTTGTTGGCGAGACGCAGACATCCCACCACGTGGCCTTCATGCCGTTGTTTGGCGGGACACTTGTGGCCTGGCTACCCGTTCAAGACTGAGTGGCTTCTTGAATGAGGCCTGACACGTTGAGTAGCCCATACCCATAGTAATCGTCGTGGGTCACTTGTCCACTCTCGGGGACAGCGCTTTCCATCAACCACTGCTTTACGGCGTTAATGTTGTCTCCCCCACCGGTGGATTCGTCGGCCTTGAGCGATGGCTTTTCCTGAAGCAGGAGGCAGAGGGCACCGGTGACATAAACCGTCGCGGCGCTTGTTCCATCGGCCATGCCCCACCCTCCGTTGTCAAGCAGAACCGGAACCGCTTCTGCAGGGGCTACAATCTCGGGCTTTTTGTTGGGGTCTCCTCGGGGCATTAGGATCGGTAGAGGGAGCAGGCGGCCGTTGTTGTCTCCCTTGGAAGAACCAGGCCAATGGGTTCCTTTGAGGGTGACACCACCAACCGAAATCACACCGGCTTCACTTGAAGGGTGGGCTACATCGCCATCATCGTCCTCACCGTCATTTCCAGCCGCCGCAACGACGTAGACACCAGCGTCGATGGCTTCGTTTGCAGCATCACCCGAAGTCCGGCCAGACCCAATGGAAAACGGCAGGAGATCCGGTGCCCCACCAAGGGAGAGTGATATGACATGAGCGCCGTTTTCAACGCACCAATCAATGGCGTCTGCCACGATGGCATCGCTTCCATTTCCGTTTTCGCCGAGCGCTTTGGCGACCAGGAGATCAACATCTTTGGCGATGCCTTTGAGCCAGCCGTTTGCCACCAGCAACCCAGCCATTGAGGTGCCGTGTCCATGGTCGTCGTACGGGTTTCCATTGCCGTTGATGAAATCCCGCCACCCAACCAAGTTGATGCCCTCAAGGTCGGCGTGGTCCACGGCGATTCCAGAATCGACGATGCATGCGACGACACCATCTCCCGTCAGGTCTTTGGATGCGGGTCGGATGAGGTCATTGTATGTGGCGTGTCGCTCAAGTGCATCTTGACTGGGACGAAGAAGAATCGCACCATCGCTGAGAACCACGGCAGCCAAATAGCCGGTGGCGAGAACAAGCGTGAAACCGAGGGTTATGCTGACAATCATTTTGATGGTGCGAATGTCGGATGCTTCTTCAGCCAGCTCTGCTTGAAACGGTTGAGGAATGGATGAAAATTGTTCTTTGCTTTCAACCGATTCGCCCGGGGGGTCAGCTGATTGCATGCCATCAACTCAAGGTGTGCACTATTTCATTCAATGTATCCACGAAGCGTCGTACGTCTTCTTCGTTGTTGTAAAGGTAGGCTGAAGCCCGAAGAGATCCTTGTGGGTGCCCTTTGTCGGCAAACCACGAGTGGACACAATGTTGTCCACTTCGAACCATGACGCCTGCTGCTTCGTCAAGAAGAAGGGCCACATCGTGCGCTGGCAATTCATCCATCAGCATTGAGCAAATCCCTCCACGCTGGGCAGGATCCTCGGGGCCGATAATCGAAACACCGGGAAGGTCCTTCACACCGTCGGTCATAATGCGGTTCAGGTTAATTTCATGTTCATGTACTGCACCCATGTCCAAGCTTGCGAGGTAATCAATGGCGGCTCCTGTTGCCATCATCCCTGAAAAGTTTCCAAGCCCACCCTCAAACCGGGCCGGCGGAGCGGCCCACGTGGCGTCGGTGTAGGATGAGGATTTCACGGTCTGTCCACCGGACTGGATGGTACGCAGTCCATCAAGCAGTTCATACCGACCCCATAATCCACCCATGCCGGACGGTCCACACATCTTGTGGATTGAAAAAGACAGGAAGTCAATGTCCAGCGCCTGAACGTCCACCTTCATGTGCGGCGTGGATTGCGCCCCATCAATAGCAACGAGAGCACCGTGGTCATGGGCGACTTCCGTGATTTTTCCGATGGGTATGGCAACACCGTCCAAATTACCGACGTGGCTCATTGCAACCATTTTCAATTGATCCCCAGCATTCGCACAGGCCGCTTCAAACGCTTCCATGTCGAACGTGTTGTCTTGGTGGCTTGGTACAACGCGATGATCAATGCCTTGTTCTTTTTCGAGTTGAAGCCACGGGACGAGGTTCGAGTTGTGCTCCCTGTCGGTTGTCAGAACAACATCGCCTTTGTTCCATTTCATGCCGTGCGCAATTTGATTGATTGAATGCGTGGCGTTTCGAGTAAAGACGATTTCATTTGGACTGGGGGCATTGAGAAACGATGCTACTTTTGTTCGTGCTTCAGAAACTGATTTGGATACAGCAGTTCCAAACCGATGAACAGACCGACCGCCACATCCCGGCGTCTCGGTATAATACCGGTGAATGGCGTCAATTACCGTTTGTGGTTTGAGCGTCACGCAAGCATTGTCAAGATATGCAGGCGGCTGATCGCCTCGCAGGGTTGGGAAATCTTCTCTGTTGCGGCTAAACATCTTACCACGCCTCCTGGTCGGGCATGTAGTCCAATGCAGGAGCATTCACTCCACATGACGGACAGGCAATACGCTTTGGCATGGGCTCCGAGCATGATAAACAATTGGTGCCAACCACCGTCAATGCGGAGCATCCTTCGGCAAGGCAGGGGTGGGCGAGTTCGCCGGCCTTATTCAACGAGACTTGTGAAGCACCACCACATTCAGGGCATGCCGCCTTGAGGGTCTTAGCGGGTTGACCCTCAACCGACATTTCCAGCGAGGCATCCACGGCGGCGCGGGTTCGTACCCTGGTTTGGTTGCCTAACATGCGTTGAGGGTACCAGAGAACCAAGAACAGCAGCGGGACCGCTGGCAGGCCGGTCAAGAGGTGCAAAAAGAGGAATGTGAGGTTGCTTTCTCCGACCGATGCGACATGGTGCAAACCAGCCCATGCAGAGATCGTGATGAGCGCAATCCAAGCACCAAACATGGCGGTCCAGCCTCGGAGCGAATGGTCGGCCAGCGCCTCTTCCATCACCCTGACATCTTCATGCAAATGGTTGATCTCAACGTGTAAATCTCGAGTCTCGACAACCGCTTTCCAAAAGAAGAACAGAAAGAAGAACACCACCAAAAGAACAAGCGTCCCTTCCATCATGTCGGCGAGGCTGAAGCCCATCGGGAAATTCGGATTGTTCTGGTGGAAAAAGATCTGGGCACCAATAAGGCCGTTCCACATCAACAAAAGAGAGATGGCGTGAACCCGCATGACAGGAAAAAGCATCAAGGTTTGGTAGGCGAACCAGCCCCAGCAAATAATCGAAACCATGATTTGGAAAAACTGGAACCCGCTGATGGCCATCACGCCATCGATGCCCGTCAGTTTTGCATCACCACCGCTCCATAACTCGCTTGATATCGAGCCAAGAAGGAAGGCTACAAGGCCAAAGGCGATGGTCATGTAGTGAGCACGATTCCATTCTTCTCTCAACAATTTCCATTGAAACACCCATTCTTTCCGCACGGTGTTGATCGCTTCCGCCATGGGGATGTGGTTGGGAATCGGGTTGGCGAGCGTGATATCAGCCATGCGAAGTGGGAGGACAGGCATTGCGGTTTGAGGCCCTGCCTCAACACTTGCCTCACCGCCCATGTTACAGGGCTAGAGGTCGCACCTTTGAGTCCTTTCGCTCCCTTCATCACCCTTCCCACTTTCAAAGGGTGATGATTAAACGAGAAGTGGGTTTGGCGAGGTTTGAGCCGAGATCGCATAGCCTGGTAGTGCGCGCGACTGGAAATCGCGTGGGCCTGTTCCCTCGGGAGTTCAAATCTCTCTCTCGGCGCCACAACCGCAACCTCCATGACACGACGGAAGTTGGTGCATCTCATGGAGCAGGGAGAAAACGGGCACCCTCGGCGGTGGGCGCTTGTCTTCGTTCTGGGAATCCTTCTTCATGCCTACGCTGCTTTTCACAGCGATCTTGGTTTGGATTCCCATGTCCGACTTAACGCATTGAACGATGATTCGTCCAATGGTCAAGAGTTGTCTTGGGGTTCACCTCGCATCAGCAGTTCATCCAACGTCAACTCCAGCACCGTTTACGACGGTTATATCCTGCCTTGGAACACCAGCGAGGCGGCCATGAAAATTACGGCCATCACCTCCTTGGCTTTGGTCGCCGTAGTGGTCTCGTTCCGTCCCCGTGATCAATCTTCAACCGTTCGTTTTGAACCGTTGTGGGGGGCTCTGCTGATGATGAGTCCAGCTCTCATGTTCTCGACCAGCAGAGGCTACGATGAGGCCCCACTTGCTCTGTTGACGGGGCTTGGCGTGCTCGGATTTTGGTTCAATCGGAGTGAGTCAATCGGCCACCTGCGACTCAACGGTGTGCTCATGGCCACTTCAGTGTCGTTGGTGATGCTCTGGAAAGGTTTCTCGCCGGCGTCCTCGCTTGTGATTTGGTTGGTGATGACCCTACTCACCGAAGCCTGGGCGAGGATGCACCGTTCGGGTTCGTACACCGCCGAGAATCAATTCTTTGGCAACCCTTGGTCAGTGGGTTTTCTGACGTTTATTTTAGTGTACGTCGGTGTCATCTTGTTTGGTTTCATCTCTTCAACAGGCACCTTCGCGATCATTGGTGAACGACCGGTCCACTTCTTCATCGCCTCGGTCTTCGCCGCTTTCGATGCGGTGGTTTTGTACCTGCTGTTGGGGTGCCTTCTCTGGCCGTTCGTTGTGAATCGGTGGAAGCGGTTGCGGTCAGCACGTGGACCGGGTTTAACCATGCTCGTGGTGTACATCTGTGCTCTCTTGTCCGGAATCATAGCTTACATCGCTACCCTCTGGACGTTGGAGGCATCGTTGTGGAACATGAGTTTGGTCAACGTCATGGTGGTGCTGGGCAACAACGGAAGGTACGCCACCTTGCTTTTGATACCGGTGGCGGCGTTACTGCGGTGGGGTGATTTAGCCGAAAACCACGGGCTGCAAAGAGAAACACACCATTCTTTTCGCGCCATCGTTTTTGTTCTGCCTCTCTTGTTGTTTACCACTCTGGTTGGACATCAAATTTGGTCCGAAGATGCCGGCGAACTTTTACTTCAATCATGGGATGAAGATGACGATACCGTGCTTCTCATCGCTCCAGAATCCATGGCCATCCACCATTTGTATGTCCTCAAAACGAACCTTGACCTCGATGGATCGGCCGGTGTCCAAGGTCTGTGGGTGTCGCCCGGCGATGCGCAGAATTTCATCGGAACACACGGGGCTTCAATTGACTATGTCCTCATCGCTCCCGAAACAACGCTTGATGCAGATCTCTCATCGTGGCGCCTGCTTGAGTCACGAGAGGTTCCGGTCTCTGTGCCAGGTGGCATACAGGGTGGCGCTTGGTCATTGTACCGTCTGTCGGCGTGAAGTTTGAATTCGCGAAGCGATTATATCCGCTTGGCTGGTGGGCCGACCACTGCCACCGTGGCTTAGGGGTATAGCACCTCATTGGTAATGAGGAGGTCGCGAGTTCAAATCTCGCCGGTGGCTCCAGCATCCGCTCCTTACACGGACGAAGGAAACACGCTTTCATGTGGAATTTCACCTCAATGTATAAGAGGCGATTTTTCAAAGTTCACCATGAGAAGGCAACTTCTCAGATGGGATGCACATGGAGCGAAAGCAACAATCAGAAGACATGCAACGACGGGTGAAGGACCTCCAACACCAAGTCGATGAACTAAAAGAACTCGTTAACACACTGCTCAGTGTGATTGTCGAAGAACCAGACGGTGTCCACAGCGGTGCTGCACCGACCATACCTGGTCAAGGCATGATGCAAGTTTGCATGTGATCACCCTTTGATCACGGCGATCGGATTCATACGGGCGACAGGGCGTGCGAGCCCTGCTTCTGATGTCAATCGAATGACTTCATCAACGTCCTTGTATGCATCAGGGGCCTCTTCAGAAAGGACGTTTGGTGTGGATGCGTGGACGCGAACCCCGCGTTGCTCCAAACTTCGTTTCAACGCCTTTCCATCCAGGGTTTTCTTCGCTTGACTGCGAGAGAGCGCTCGGCCCGCACCGTGGCAAGATGACCCAAAGGCTTGGTTGCTCCCTTTTGTTGAACCCGCCATGATCCACGACCCGTTGCCCATGTCGCCGGGGACGATAACGGGCTGCCCCGTCGTCGCAAATTGCGGTCCGATGTCGGGATGATCGCCTCCAAAGGCTCGAGTCGCTCCCTTACGATGCACCATGCAGGAGCAGTTCTTTCCGTGAACAACGTGGGTTTCTTCCTTGGCGATGTTGTGGGCGACATCATAGAGCGTGCGGGCTTCTCCGTCAACTCCCATTTCCAATCGTAGTACCGTGCGCAAACGGTCAGCAAGCACCGCTCGATTGGCGAATGCAAAATTGGCGGCGGCGTTCATGGCGTCCAAGTAGGCCTTACCTTCCCGTGAATGAACCGGTGCAGAGGCTAACTGGCGGTCCGGAAGCGTGTAATCCCATTGCTCGTTGTACCATGCTCCGTTTTCATGTTTGTAGGTCGATTCAAGGTTTCGAACATGGTCGGTGCAGACCTGGTGGCCAAGTCCTCTGCTTCCAGAGTGAATCATGGCGACAACCTGATCGTCGTACAATCCCCAGGCCGAAGCCGTTGCATCATCAACCACTTGGCCAACGGTTTGCAGTTCCAAAAAGTGATTGCCGCTCCCCAACGTTCCAAGCGAGCGCATGCCGCGTTCCAAGGCACGCTGAGAAATGCTAGCTTCATCGGTTTCCAACAGGCCTTGCGACTCAAGATGTGTCAAATCTTCGTGAAGACCGAGACCGAGGTCAGCGGCTGCATGAGCGCCTCGTTGAAGGATGTCGTTCAAATCGCTGGTGGTGATGTCGACACCGCCTTTGCCAGAGCCGCCGGCTGGAATTCGACCAGCCAACCGGCCAGCGAGTTTTTTGAGGTTCGGTATGTCTTGAGCCGTGGCATCCAAAGCGAGAAATCGGACGCCGCAGTTGATGTCAAATCCAACGCCGCCCGGAGAGATTGCGCCACCTTGCTCACCATGGTTCATGTCGGTTGCGACAACACCGCCAATGGGGAATCCATAGCCATAATGCCAATCAGCCATCGCCCAGGCATCCCCCACAATTCCTGGAAGCGAGGCCGTGTTGATCAACTGTTCAGGGCCACGATCATCGGCGTGCCGCTTAATGTGTGCCGCATCCGTGATAAGGCGGGCATCCGTTCTCATTGAACCGTGCGCATGGATGCGCATCGTGCCGTCGCCCTCATCGACGAGATGACGGCGCCAGTCGGGTTCCATGGACGAGGGTCATGACCGTTGGATTTGAGGCTTTTCTTCACACTCCAGCCACCGGAATCATCACAGCCTTGAAGGGGGGACTCTTCTTGGACGGTGTAACCATCTTCTGAGGTTTTTCCATGTCGCTGCCCCCAATTGACCTGGATGTGTTTCGGAAAAATGGTTATGTGCGCAAACAGTGCCGTGTCACGTCGTTGTGGTTCTGGACCTCCGACCCACAACGGGAAACATGTGGGGACACCTCTGAAGACGAATACACGTTCATCGGTGCACCGCTAATTGGGGGCTTTGAACAACGGGGTAAAGCCCTCAAAGATGCCATGCGGGAGGCTTTTCTTAGTTTCTTTGAATCCGTAGAACACGCCAGAATCGATCCTTACCCGGTGCTGGCCAGATGGCGAGACGACATTCACTTGACCATCGCATCGATCGCTGATTTCCAACCGCATGTCACCTCTGGCGCTGTTGAGCCTCCGGCGAACCCCCTAACCATCTCTCAGCCTTGCATCCGACTAACCGATGTTGATGCAGTAGGCCGTTCTGGGCGCCACCTCACGACCTTTGAGATGATGGCCCATCACGTGTTCAACCGTCCTGATGAAGGTGTTGAACTGTACTGGATGGAAACGTGCGTTGAACACTGCCATCAAATGCTCACGGATACCTTTGGTATTGCGCCCGGAGAGATTACCTATGTCGAAAATCCTTGGTGTGGAGGAGGCAATGCCGGCGCAGCGGTTGAGGTCATCGTTGGGGGTCTTGAACTGGCGACCTTGGTTTTCATGGACATGGAGGAACATCCCGACGGAGATGTCGAATTGAAAGGTGACCGATACCGAACGATGCCGCTTCAAATCATTGATACGGGGTATGGATTGGAGCGTTTCTGCTGGGCTGCAGCCGGTACGCCCACCATCTACGAAGCGATTTATCCAGAAACAGTCGCATGGTTGAAGGAACTCTCTGGTTTTGACAGCGTAGCGAAACAGTGGCCTTCGTTGGACCTCGACCGCCTCTTGAGTGAAATGTCTCGATTGAACGGAATCATGAACATCGAAGCTGGCGTTGATGGGGAGAAACTTGTGAACCTCTTCCTCACCAAACTAAGCGAGCGTGGTGTCGATGTATCAAGCGAACAATTTTCCTCCGTTACCGAGCCACTCGCCAGCATTTACGCCATTCCAGACCACCTTCATGCGCTCTGCAACATGCTTGGGGATGGTTTGGTACCGTCCAACGCCAAGGCGGGCTATTTGGCAAGGATGCTTGCCCGCCGTGTGCTTCGAATGCGGGACGAATTGGGGATTGACGTTTCCCTCCCAGATTTGGCAAGTCATCACCTCGATGTGAACCTTGGGGGGCATCTGAACAAACAAACCCGGGAAGGTCTTCTCACTATTCTCACCCTTGAAGAAGTACGCTATGCAGAAATGTTGCGGAAGGGTGCCAACGTCATTCAAACCCAACTCAAAACGCTTCCAAAAGACAGTGTGGCTATTCCTGATGAACATCTCTTTACGATGAATGATTCTCATGGATTGGCTCCCGACATGGTGATCACACTGGCACGCTCTGCAGGATGGAATGCCGTCGCACTACGAACGGGGTTCTCGGCTGAAATGGCTGAACGCCATGCACGATTGGCCAAAGAAGCAGCCAAGGCCAGTGCCGATGCGGTCTCAAACCTTGATGTGTCAACGTATCCTGCCACAGAACCAACTTACTATTCGTCTGTGTATCAACAGGAGTTCGATGCTCAAGTTCTTGGCTGCATGGCTTCGGAAGGCCAAGGGCCCAAGGGGTCAACCCACGCCGTAATCCTCGACACAACCCTGTTTTATCCAGAAGGTGGAGGCCAGGAAGGTGACCGTGGCAAGCTCATGCAAGACGGGACCACCATCAACGTCCTTGATACTCAAAAAATTGGTCATGTGGTTGTTCACTTCACCGATGGTCCCGTCCTGGAAGGGAAAAATGCGCAAGGAGCCTTGGATTGGCTTCGTCGAAAACAGCTCATGGACCACCATACAACGGTTCACATCGTTGGTGGAGCAGCTCGACGTCTGCTTGGGTCTCATATTTACCAAGCGGGCTCCCACCTCTCGGTGGAAAATGGCCGGTTGGACATCACGCATTTCCACCGCCTTACTCGCACGGAGCTTGACGCCATGGAAAACATGGCCAATGAGATATTGAGCGAGGTCCCTGCAACGGAAAAAATTGAACTCAACCGGAAAGACGCTGACCTTCTTCACGGATTTGATTTGTATCAAGGTGGGGCTCCTAAAGGAAATTCCATACGTGTTCTGAAAATCTCAGACCATGACATTCAGGCATGCGGTGGAACCCATCACGATGGACTCGCTCAGATCGGGTCAATCCGAATCGTGAGGTCTTCCGCTGTCCAAGACGGTGTTGAGCGGTTGCACATCGTCGCAGGGAATGCGGCGTTGAACTATGCCCGATCGCAGGACGCCTTGGTCAGGGCCTCAAGCGAAGTGTTTGGGGTTCATGCAGATGATTTGCCCAAAGCAGCCAACCGGTTTTTCAAAGAATGGAAGGAACAGCGTAAGTTGATTGAACAATTGGAATCTGAAATTGTGCGACTTCGAACCTCTGGCGGTGGCGATGCAAGCACGGACATCGACGGTGTTCGAATCGTGGTTATGGAAATAGACGGGGACCTCAAATCGATGACAACCATGCTGAAAGAACTGACGTTGGATGAATCCATGCCCACACTTGCCGTGCTTGGTTCACGAGACGGTGGGGGCAAATTGATGATTGCCACAACCGAAAACACCGTGGCGAGTGAACGTTACAACGCCGTTGACTTGTTGCGTTCTATCTCATCACACATACGTGGTGGTGGCGGTGGACGCCCCACCTTTGCTCAGGGTGGTGGTTCTCATGCTGACGGATTGCCGGACGCGCTCAACGCTGCCCGGGAGCATTTGGGGTTGTGACTACAACAGGCTACGAAGCGCTTGTTGGTCAAAGTGTGATACCGCTTGGTCATAGGCATCCCTTGGTGAAAACCAGGCCGCTTCGGAAATTTCCTCGGTTTGCAGCGTGAGTTCGTCCAAGTTTCCATTCCACGTCGATGTGTACGTGAATGAAACGAACGAGATGCCTTCGTCATTGAAGATACGTTGCGTGATCACCGGTTCAACGTCATCGAGGACAATGCTCAATCCCATTTCTTCAAGGGTTTCTCGAACACAACCCACGGCAGGATGCTCATCATGGTCCATGTAGCCGCCGGGCAGGGTCCAAAAACCGTGAAAATGTCCACGTTCGACCTTCCCCATCAACACCATCCCCCCTTCGTTGCAGACCATCACCTTGGACACAAGGCGATGAATGGATCGATAAATGGCATCCCTGGCAACGGGGTGAACCATGTTGTCTGAAACACACGCGTCCTTCCAAGCCCACTCTCTCGGCCAGTCTATGCAAGGATAGGCTTTGACAACGGCATACTCAGCATCGGCGTAGGTTAGCCTAAGCCTTGCCCGTTCATCGTATTCAATTTCCATCGTTTCAACCTCTTGGCGCGTTGGAAAACGAAGCTGAGGCGCTGTTTCAGTTCTTCCTTTGACGGGTTGGGCTGGTCCATCCCCTCTTTCGTTCACGAGGAGCACCTTTCCATCGTGTTCGAGGTACACGACTTCAGAGGGGTGCATGTCCTTCGGATTGGTTGGTCGGTCATGAACCCTCGCTCGGAACCCACAGAATCGCCACTGGCGCTGTTATTGAGCCTGCATACCAACCATCAAAGTTCAAATCGTTCGTCTTCTTGGCCGTATTCATGCGATTCGAGCAATTGAACGAGGGCGTCTGGGCCATGACTTACCTTATTGTCGATGAATCAACTGGTCAGGCTGCATTGGTCGATCCGGTATACGATTTCATGGACACCTATGTTTCACTGCTTGAGCGTGAAAACCTTACATTGGTTTATGCCATTGCGACCCACACACATGCAGACCACATCACTGCCTGCTTTTCACTTCGTGAATCACACGAGTGTGAGTACGTGATGTCCAACGAAACGGCGAGTTTGGGTGTTTCAATGCACGTTGATGATGAAGAGAAGATTATGCTTGGTTCTATTCCGATTCAATTTCACGCTGCCCCCGGTCACACCAATGATTCCATGATTGTGCACGTGCCAGGGTACATGATGACCGGTGATTTCCTCTTCAACGGTCAGGGTGGCGTTGGCCGAGACGATTTACCGAGTGGTCGTGTTCATGTCCACTGGGACGCTCTTGAAGTGTTAAGCCGATTTGAAGGTTCAACCATCGTCTGCTCTGGTCACGACCCACCAGGGACAGAAATGAAGCCACTTGACTGGAATCGTGAACACAACCCTGTTCTTCAAATGAACACTTATGAGGATTTTAAATCATGGCAAGACGAGACAGCAGCCAAACTCGGCGGTGTCTCAAAAATTAAGACCGCCATACCTGCTAATTTGTTCGGTGAATTGCCGGAACGAATCCCTTGGCTTGATTGAATCACTTTTTGAGAGGATTCTTCGGGGCTTTCGTGTCCGAGGGGATGCTTGGAAGGTTTTGCAATTCTTCAAAGGTCATCTGCTGTGGGTTGGCGCTGTCAAAAGCGGTCAATCGTTCGTCCATGCCCATTCGTACGTTGAAATCAATCCGTCCCTTTGTTCGCGTCAAATCGTAGGAAAGGGGGTCCAGGTATTCGATTACTTGAACTTCAAAATCTTGCCGAACTCGCTCCCCACGCCACGATGAATAGCCCCAGCGATAAGAGATACCAACCACGGCGGCTCCGTACAGCAGCGTAAGCACGACGGTCGCAAACAAAATCGGGTTTCCGTCAATGTCTCTTGATTCTTCAAGCAGGTTTCGACCGAGCAAAAAGAGAAGTCCAATACCAACCACTGGATTCAATACCCCCTCAAGCCACTGATTAACGGGAACCAGTCGGCCTTTGGCGGGGTCGACAAAGACCAAATCGGCTTCAAAAGCCGTGTTGAGGACCGAGAGGATTGAAAGCAGCACCATGTACAACAAGGACGAGACAATCAATTCAATTGCCCACGAATCCAAATCCAAGACCCAATGGACGATGAGCCATGCAAACAAGCCCAAAAATGCCGCTTGCGGGACATAATTGAAGTGCTCAATGTGTTGAGAAAATTCTGTCAATGAACGACGTTTTTCCTGTGTACCACGGTGTGGTTTTGGTATGTGGATTACCTGCCAGTGCATGATGCGCTCAATGCTTTTGAGTGCAAGTATGAGGAACCTTTTCCGAATCAGTAAATACTCCATGAACAGCATGAACGGGAACCCAATCAGCACCAATGGGAGCGCCATAATGGCTGAGAGTGGAAGGATAAGCAAGGCCGGAAGAAGCAGAAAATGGGAGACCGTGAGCGGGTGAAGCATTTCTGCTTCGATCAAGCGCTGTTTGGCAGGCGGGATGCGAAGGTTTCGAGCGATATCGTCCAGCGTTTGCGAAAACGATGAAACCTGGTGCCCTGAATCGACAATTTGCCGTACGACGGTCCTGTACTCCGACACTTCATGACCAACACCAACCCAAAATTGCCAAGCCACCCTCATCGGAAGGGCCAAGATCAACGGTAGAGCAAGGATTCCAGCGCCCCACAGAAGTTCCTGCAATGCGGCATCCATGCTTCTTCCCCGCTCTAGCGAAACGCTAGGGGTTGTTCAAAACAACGGTTGCTTCTTGGTTGAAACCCAATGTTCTAACGCCTTCGTGTCGTCAACCATACATGGCCAGAATTGCGGTGACCGATGGCATGGATGAAAAGGCTGTCCAACGCTTGGAAAAAGCTGGACACGAGGTTGTTGTTGACCACATTTCGGCGAAGGACTTGCTGGGCGGTGCTCTGAAATCCTACGATGCCATCATCGTGCGGAGCGCTACGAAACTCACCGAGGATGTGCTGAACGCCTCGGGGGACCGCCTGAAAGTCATTGGTCGGGCCGGTGTAGGCGTTGACAACATTGACTTGGATGTTGCAGGTCGTAGTGGCATTCGGGTCGTGAATGCACCACGAGCTAGCACGCAATCCGTGGTTGAACTCACACTTGGTCATCTCCTTGCCTCCATCCGTCATCTTCCGCGATCGGATCGTTCCCTCCGTCAAGGAAAATGGGAAAAGAAAGCCATGAAAGGTTCTGAATTGGCTGGCAAAGCGTTGGGTCTCATCGGTTTTGGACGCATCGCTCAGTCGGTCGGGCGTATCGCCCAAGCGATTGGTATGGAGGTGCATGCTTACGATCCTTACCTCCCTCCTAAAATTGCAAAGTCCCAAGGGACCCGTCTCCACAAGAAAATCGACTCGCTGTTTTCAAACTGCACACACATTTCCATCCATTGCAACCTGACCGAGGAAACCCATCATCTCGTCAACGCTCGACGCCTCGCATCCATGCCCCACATCGGGAAGGATGGCTCGCGTTGTGGAAGCCACATTATCAATTGCGCACGCGGCGGCATCGTCGACGAAGAAGCTGTCATCGCAGCCCTTTCATCGGGCGTACTCACCTCAGCGGCGCTGGATGTTTTTGAGCATGAGCCGGTCGATCCCAAGCATCCGTTGCTTCAGATGGAACATTTCCATGGCACTCCACACATTGGGGCCTCCACCGTTGAAGCCCAAGCTCGCGTGGGCCTTGACATTGTGACCAACGTGATGGATGTACTCTCAGGCCGACCCTGTGAGTTTGTTGTCAATGGCCAACACTTGTAGCACTTTCACTTTCAATTGTCGGGTCATCCATAAGCATGCCTTCTCTCCTTTCTGTGAGTGAGGTATGGGTCGAAGTGTACCTTCATGGCGAAGGCGTGTTGAAACAGAATTGCAGAACCTCATGCCGTACAGGCGTGCTTTGCTGCCCGCAGACCAAGCGGCTTTTGATGCGCTGATGGACGAGATTCGGCAACGAAGAACAGCAGGTGGCATGCTCCCGTCTTTGAACGCCTGGCAACCCGCTGTGCTTAGCATGCTGGTTGGGTTAATGACTGAACTTGAACGCCTCTCAAAACGAATTGAAGAGCTTGAGGAACGGCATGCGCATGGTTGAGGGTTGGCTGCTCGATGTTCATGCAAACGTCAGTCATACCGGAATGGTGGCGTGGATTGTGGATGATGGGGGCCGAGCTCATGCATGTTCAATTCCGTGGCAACCCGTGATTCATATCCATGCATCCCACGCCGAACTCGATCGTTTGGAACATTGGTTGGAACAACCGGAAATCAGGCAACGTTTCGGCCTTGCCCGCCTGCACATGACGCGTGCTCGCTTGGATTTGGAGACCAGAGGGCACACCGATGTTCTGGAGGTTGGAATCCATTCGTTTCAGAACCTTCGTGCGCTGGCTGAACACATTGAAGCGCACGGTGATTTCCATCGTTTCAAACTCTATTCAGTGGACGCTCATTTAGCCCAGCGATTTCTCAATGAACATGGCTGCGTCCCGTTTGGTCGAGTTCGCTGGTCTCCGGATAAGCCTGCGCGTTTACAATCGCTCTCCGAGGCAGTTGACAACGGCACGTTCCCTTCGTTGCACGTCGTTAAAATGGAAGTCAAGTTTGCGCAGGGGACGCGTCTTCCCACCCTCGATGATGCGGTGGATTTTATTCGGCTTGAAACGGTTCAAGAACCCGGCCTGGGTGCGCCAAAGCAACCCACATCGGTGTTGGTAAAACGGG
>DANX01000004.1:0-6423 GCA_002502295.1 Euryarchaeota archaeon UBA561
CCAAGGCCAAATGCGGCAGTGCCTGAGGTTTCCCAGGGGTAGTACGACATGCCGGTGGTTTGGTTGAACACCGTATCGTCGGCGGCTTGTTGCAGAGCCAATTTCACACTGGCGTTGAGGTTGGTGCTGTCGTTGCTGCCAACGCAGGTTTGGCCGGTGATCGTCGAATGGAAGACACAAGCAGCAAGGTAAGATCCTGAGAGGGACGGATGGCTTCCGTCTGAGGTGTAGAGGTCGTAGAAAAGGTTCCCAGAAACCGTGGGGTCATCGCCGTTTGCCACGACGCTGTCGTGAATCGATTTGTAGGCCAATCCCACCGGAGCGATCCACACAGCATTTCCTGCAGAGGAGATGTTCTCGGCGTAGCGCGTATAGCCTTCGACAAGGCGCGCTTGCATGGAAGTAAAGTTGTTGTTGAAGGCATTGAGGCTGTCGCCATCCCGGTACCCCCATGTCATGAACATCACCGTCTCTGCGCCTTCGTCGGATATCGCATCGCTGAGCAAGATGGAGGCATTTTTACTGTCTTGCCACATGGAATTGGACGAAGGGAAGGTTGGCACCTGGCTCTGGTCCTGAAGAACAACATAATCCCACGCTGTGCTTCGAAGAGTGGTGTTCCACTGGTTCCCTGAAGTGTTCACATTGGACCAGTGCTGAGGGAGTTTCATGCCTCCACCGTTGACTGAACTGACAGTGGCGTTGATGTTATCGGCGTCGAGCACACCCTCAACAACCGAAGCAAGGTTGTTCGCACTGGTGTAGCTGTTGCCCATCATCAAAACGGAAGCGGAGGTGGTGTTGGTTCCGTTGCTACCGGTACCATTGTCGGATGAATTGCCCGACCCGTTGGAGTTGTTGCCGGATGTACCGTTGGTGTGGTTGGCCCACCACGAAGCAAGGTCTGGCTGTACCTCGACGTCCAACAGGAAAGTATCGGTCACCGTTCCGAGGTTGTGACCTGTGAACGAAACGTTGGTGCTTGCACCTGCAGCGACGGTGATCAGCGGCGAACCGTCAACGGATAGCGAGGGGTGGTAGGCGGGCGCCACTGAAACGAGAACGGTGAGCATGGAAGTGAGGTCGTTGTCAGGCTCGTTGACGTGCACGACAAACGATCCGCTGTCAGCAACGGTGGCCCCCTCAGCGAGGCGAACAACCAGGGTCGTGTTTTTGTTCCACGTTGGAAAGACGTTACTCACCGTGTTGTCCACTGGAACGACCGTCCAAGGAGACGCTAAGTTGGCGTCATCG
Organism: Euryarchaeota archaeon UBA561; assembly: GCA_002502295.1. Lineage (GTDB taxonomy): Archaea > Thermoplasmatota > Poseidoniia > Poseidoniales > Poseidoniaceae > Poseidonia. The sequence goes on from DANX01000004.1 coordinate 1,255, forward strand.
ATGGTCACGTTGTATGATTCGATGGAGGAGGCGTTGTTCTCAATGGTCAGCGTGAGATTCATGCTTTGCCCCGGTTCCAAAACAGCATGTTGGACGTCAACGCTGAGCAAAATGGAGGAATGGGCCGAAACGGGCGCTACGAACGGGGAGAGGCCCATGGCCATGAGCGCCAAGACACAAAACACCGCACGGCCTGCTCGGGTGGACATGAACCGACCAAAACGACGCTGTTCAAGAGACTTCGGGAGTAAGAGTCCCGCACGCATCACGCTTTGCCCTTTCGACAAGGCGGTGCGAGGTGGCTGAAAGACGAAGCGAATATTTCATGTTCTACGCCTCAGCCCACGAGCCATGACCACATGGGTTCCAACCGCCTTCCGAACGCACACCCTGGGTGAATTGCAAGCCAAGGGCGCTGACCTGATTGGCAACGAAGTAACCGTCATCGGCTTCATGGAGGCCAATCGAGGAAAAGGCGCCATTTGTTTTGTTGACCTTCGGGACGGAACGGGGAAAACACAGGTGTTTCTCAAGGCCGATAACATTGGCGAAGAGGCGCTTGACACGGTTCAACGAATGACCCGAGAATCAACGATTCAATTCACCGGCACCGTCGCGCTCAAGCGCCCACCAAAGGTGAAGGAAGGGGAACCAACACCCCCGCCAGCCTACGAAGTGTTGGCCACTTCGGTCAACGTCATCTCACGGGCTGAAGCACCGCTACCTATGGGCGTGACCGACAGCGTCAACGTTGAGCTGAGCACCCGTCTTGACAACCGTTTCATGGACCTGCGACGAGCCCATGTTAACGCCATGTTTCGACTTCGAGGCAAAGTCCTTCAGTTCGGTCGAGAACACCTGATTTCTGAAGGATTCTTCGAAACCCACACTCCAAAAATTGTGGCAACCGCCACCGAAGGAGGCGCAGACCTTTTCCCCATGCAATTTTACGACCGTCCTGCGTTCCTGAACCAATCTCCCCAGCTGTTCAAGCAACTCTGCATGAGCGGGGGCCTGGAGCGCGTGTTCGAAATTGGTCCGGCCTTCCGTGCCGAACAAAGCGACACGTATCGCCATCTTGCTGAATTTATCTCGTTTGATATTGAGTGCTCATGGGCCAACGACGACGACGTGATGGGTGTACTTGAGCGAATGATTCACCACATCTGGAAATCCGTGGCCGAGGAAGAGGAAGCGCAAACCCTGATTGCCACCATCAATACCTACAGAGCAGAACAAGGTGAAGACCCCGTTGAGGTGATCGTTCCTGAATTGCCCTTCCCAAGGGTCGAATACGACGACGCCATTCGAATCATCAAGGAAAAAGGTGGCACCATTGAATGGGGTGACGACATTGACGCCGAGAACTCGGACTTGTTGGCGCAAGACCTTCCGCAGTTCTATTTCCTCCCTCGCTGGCCGATGTCCCTAAAACCGTTTTACATCCACCAAATTGAAGGCGAGATTGGAAGCACTGGCCAGCAACTCTCCCGAGGCTTTGACCTCAATTTTGGCAGGGATGAAATGACCTCGGGCGGACAACGTGAACACCGCATAGACGTCTTGGTTGACAACCTCAAATCCATGGATTTGAATCCTGAAGAATTTGAATTCTACGTCGCAGGGTTCCGACACGGCGTCCCACCGCACGCTGGATGGGGGCTCGGTGTTGAGCGAATTCTCATGGTCTTAACCGGTGCCAACAACGTTCGCGAAACGGTGCTCTTCCCACGCGACCTCAATCGCTACTGTCCTTGATGGCCGACCGGCTCAGAGGAACAGAAGAGCATAGCCTACACCGAACACGACCACGTCGCACATCGCATGCGTGATGTAAGGAATCCAAATGCTACGGTACCTTACGTAGAGCCAACTGAACGCTGCTCCACCGATAAACAATCCAAGGGAGGCCAAGAGGTTGGCAGAAAGAGAAAATCCAAGGAACCAAAGCGCAAAGAAATGATGCATTACAAAAATTCCAGCTGAGGCGAAAATCGTCGGCCAACCCGGCCCAAACACCACTTCTCCTTTTTCGACCAAGAACCATCGAAACACGTATTCCTCAAGAACAGAATTTCCAACCGTCCAAAAAACAGCAGCGGCGATGTAGGTGTTGACGTTGGTCAATCCAAACGGTTCAAGGCTGGCTCGAAATGTATCACGGTCAACGCGTGATTCTCCGACGAAGAACCAAGCGAGGAGCATCACCGCAGAAAAAAGACCCCCAACAAGAACACTTGCGCCGATGCCCCCTTTTTGGACGGGGGACCAGGAGATGGATTGTCCATCGACGCGAAGATGCCACCACAATGGAAGGCCGAGCATCCAAGCTTTGGATGCCAACCAGACGACTTGACCCAGCAGCCCATCGCCCGTCCCAAACGAAGCAAAGATCGAGGCAGTGGGGGCAAGACCGACGAGCAAAAGCGCAACTAAAGCCAGCCGACGATCCGACACGCTCACGATCCCCAATCCGAAACAAGATCGCCCCAATCGTCGGCGAGCGATGGCGCATCTTCCGCTTCTGTCGTTGGTTCGGGTGGAACATCAACGCCCCCTAAATCGGTGTTCTGCGAAGAAATCAGTTCCTCGACGCCCGCTGAACCACCAGGATTGAAAGTTGGTTCCGGTGCTTCTGGATTTTGAGGTTGTGAAGCGAACACTGGAGCCCTCACCGGCGCAGTTGTCGGCCTGTTCATTGGAGCCATGGCAAGGTGCTGTTGTTCCATGAAATCAATGGATTCAAACGGCACAGTGTGTTTTCGGTTGTACAACACAGCCGCCCCCGCGAACAAAATCAGGAGGCCGAAAATCCAACCACTTACCCCCAACCATGAAGAGAAGCTGGCGCTGTTTGGAAAAGCATCGTAAGCGTTGGCTACGCCATCTCCATCGGAATCGTATTTGGCGTCGGGGTCGTTTGGAAAGACATCTGCCACATCGCCAACACCGTCCCCATCCGTATCCATGGTTTCGGTGGCGTCCAACGGGAAGGCATCGGCAACATCACCAACGCCGTCAAAGTCTGAATCAAGGCACTCATTGGGGTCGAGCGGGAAGACATCCCCGTTGTCTCCACATCCATCATCATCGCTGTCCTCCCATTCTCTCGGATCGTTGGGGAAACGGTCCAGGTTATCGCCAACTCCTTCTCCATCGGTGTCGTTCCATTCCGTTGGGTCGTAAGGGAAAGCATCCCGATTGTCGCCATAGGTGTCGTTGTCCCTGTCGGACCAATCGCTTGGGTCATCGGGGAAGGCATCACCGTTATCGCCGTACCCATCTCCGTCCGAATCCACCCACTCGGAAGCGTCGTTCGGGTACGCATCGTTCGTGTTTGCAAACCCGTCGCCGTCTCGATCTGGACAGCCGGGTGGAGAGCTGGACAAGCCGTATTCCAGGAGGCAAGCATCGCTGTTGTCGCCGACGCCATCTCCATCAAGATCGCCCCACTCGTCTTCATCTTGAGGAAAGGCATCACCGTTGTCACCGACGCCATCCTCGTCGGTATCCGAACACTCCTCCGAATCGAATGGAAATTCATCTCGGTTGTCTCCGCACCCATCACGATCGGTATCCTTCCATTCGCTGGAATCCAAGGGAAAATCATCCTCCCCATCCAACCATGAGTCCCCATCCGTGTCTTCATTTCGCTCGTCAGTACCAACCTCGGCCTCGGCTTCGTTGGTCAGCCCGTCATCGTCGAGGTCCTCGTCTTCTTGGTCCGCACAGCCATCACCGTCGAAATCCAGAACGTGTGGTCCGAGGAGGCCCTGTGGGCACCCGTCATTTCCATCGATGACCCCGTCGTTATCGTCATCGGCGTCCTCGACGTTGGAACAACCGTCGCTGTCATGATCGAAAAGGTCCGGGCTCAGGGGACAAGGGTCGATGTCGTCGTAAAGGCCATCACCGTCCGAATCCCTTTGGGAGTCAGCGCAACCGTGCTCATCGACATCGTCCCCTACCGTTGTCGAGGGACATGCATCATCAGAATTGAGCACCCCATCCATATCATCATCCCGCTGAGACCAAGCACATCCCTGTCCGTCCGCTTGCTCAACCGAAGGCGTCCATGGACACTGATCGAGTTCGTCAGAGACACCATCGCCGTCTGTATCCGCAACGCCAACCGCCTCGATGGCAAAGCGAGCAATGACATTGTGCATCACGCGTGTGGGATGCGCTTTGTCAAAAAAGACATATTCGTCAACGTTTGGAACAACGCTACTGCCGCTGTTGCAAATAGGTAACGGAAGAAGCGTACCGCCACCTGTGCATGCCGCATCCTGAACGTTGTTCAATCCGAGTGCCTGTTTATTCGTCGTGATATCACCGAAAATCGACCATGCATCAACGGTGTGAATTGTGACGCCAAGTTCGGCACGTAAGTTCACGATGATGGTGGCCAATTGGTTGTTGTAATCAATAACCTCGTTTCGAATGGTGGTCTGTTGAGATGCACTCCGACCTTGAATTTCGGGCGTATCCTCGAGAGGAGGAAGATTTGGCACGACCAGCGTGCGTGCACCGGCGGACACCAACTGCCGCATGTGGGATTCCATGTTGGTGGCGATGGTATCAGCATTGGCAGAACCGTACAAGAAATCGTTTCCGCCCGCCCACAAACTCACCACCGCATCATTGGGAATCGTGGATTGAACACTACCGAGGTAGTTGGTGATCTGTGTGCCGACATTTGGTATCAAAAGGTAGGCATACCCCGAGCCGGTTTGCGCTCCACCAAACGCTCGGTTATCGCCCGTTGCTGAAAGTCCAGAACCAATGCTGCTGGTCAGTCCATACGCATCATAAAGCCCGCCAAGCCACACTTCCCCATTTGAGAAACGGCCCTGCCAGTACGGAGGGACATCGGGCGTGTTGAGGATGGATGCTTTGGCGTTGCCCATGTCCGAGAGTGAATCGCCGAAGGATAAGAGTGACCCCGGACTGGGGAGTTTGACCTGTCGAAAGACGACAAACCCAATGTCCGCAGATCCGAGTATTTGACCAGACTCGTCGTACACGAGAACCTCAACCCTGTGGAAATGTGTTCCACGGTAAAACCTGCTGAGGTCAAGATCGACGATTGTGAAGGTCCCGGTGGCGTTGAAGTACAGCGAACCGCTGTCGATCAGACCTTGTTCATCGCTCATGGACCAATCCGCT
>DANX01000004.1:6810-9046 GCA_002502295.1 Euryarchaeota archaeon UBA561
TTTGACAACCAGTCATGCCGATCGACTTCAAGGGTGATCACGGTTGAACGCCCTTCAGCAGCCTCTACCATCGGTGATGCAAGTCCGAGAAGGAGCAAAGAAAGCACGCAGAAACAATGCTTCACGATGGCCCTACGGTTTGCTGATTGAAAGCACTTCCCCCGTCTGTAAAATCACAAGCATCATAGCCCAAGCACGCGAGAAACCACCATGGCCGTGGACCGCATGCAGTGGGGCGCAGAAGCCTGGCAGTATGCCGACCTCTACATGCCCGATGACCCTTCTCCATTCCAAAAAGACGAGGGGGTCCCTTGCATTATGCTCATCCACGGTGGTTTTTGGAAGGAAGAATACAGTTTGGACCTCATGCAGCCCATCGCCGAAGACCTCGCAGAAGCCGGTGTTGCCGCATGGAACATCGAGTTCAAACGATGGTCACCTGGAGACGAAGGCGTTTGGATGGATACCCTTTCGGACGTGCTCCGAGCATGGGGCCAACTCGCCCTTCTTCCAAGAATTGACATCGCTCGTTCCATGGTCATGGGGCATTCCGCAGGGGGCCATTTGGCCTTGCTGATGAGTGCAAAAGCCGAACGAAGGCCATGGCTTACCATCGCTCAAGCACCGCTTACAGACCTCATCGGAGCCGACCACGCCAAACTTTCAGACGAAGGCGATGCTGTTCGACGATGGGTTGGATGTGCTCCAGAGTCCAACGAGCAACTTTGGAGGCAACTCAATCCAGTGGACCACCCACCCCGAACCAGCGTCCTGCTGTTCCATGGCGAACACGATGTGGACGTCCCGTTGGAACAATCCGAAACATATGCACGTGTGATGAAAGCCAAAGAAGCCGATGTGCAGAAGGTTTGGCTTCCCGGCGACCATTACGACATCATCGATGTTGCTTCCGACGACTGGTTGGTTCAGCTCAACGCCATCCTTGACTGGCTGTGACGGCGGTGGCGAGAACCCAAGGGCTATGACCTAGGGCGATTCCCCCGACGACATGGACCTTCTGGGAATCGACTTTCCATTCGTTTCAACGGCGTTGAGCGGCAAGCACGCATTTGTGTGTGGAGCGAGCAAAGGCATCGGTGAAGCCACGGCTAAATTGCTCGCCAAAGCGGGTGCTGATGTCACGGTTTGTGCTCGAAACGCCGCCGCCCTGTCCGACTTGTGCTCAACACTGGCCACCCTTGGAACTGGACGTTTCCAATCCTTGGCCTTGGACCTTGAAGAAACCGAAAACATCGGCTCAGCCTACGCCTCGGCCGTCAAAACGTTTGGCCCGGTCCACATCCTCATCAACAACGCAGGCGGGCCACCGGGTGGCCCTCTTTTGGACAACGAAATCGGGGACTTTCAAGCGCCATTCCAGCGCCATCTTCACGCCGCGCACACCCTCGTCAAAGCCGCTGTACCCGGAATGGAAGACGAGGGTTACGGCCGTATCATTCAGATCATTTCCACCTCGGTGAAAGAACCAATTCCCAACATCGGCCTTTCGAACACACTGCGGGGAGCGATGGCCTCGTGGGCCAAGTCGCTCTCAAACGAATTGGCCCCCTGCATCACCATCAACAATGTCCTACCGGGGTTCACGGACACTGAACGCCTCGGCAACCTATCCGCTTCAATTCAGCAACGAACTGGGAAATCGGCTGAATCAGTTCGTGAAGGTTGGTTGAATCAGGTACCCATCGGGCGCTTGATTGACCCGTTGGAAACCGCCAGCGCCATCACCTACCTTTGTCTACCTGCCTCGAGCGGAATTCGAGGTGTGAGTTTGGCGGTTGATGGGGGCCGTCTTCGGTCAATTTGAGGCGATGGCATGGACACCGAGTTGTCTCCTGAAATGGCTTCGCAAGTGCTGCGGATGCTCACGGGTGGTGGTTCACTCGACAGCATCAACACGCCGTTGGCGCTGCGTCTTATCCCCCTCGCACAAGAACTTGAGGACGATGATTTGGTTGAACAATTGCTCAACCACGCCAGCAAAGTTGCCTCAACCGATGAGGAACGAGGTTGGGCACGGTTTGAGGCACTCAAGGTGGTTGACGCAAGCCTCGAAAGCTACACACGGCTCGCTGAGGAGGCTGAAGCGATTGAGGGGGCACAATCCCTCACCGCTGCAGTCCACCACTATGTGGCCCTGATGTACCTCGCCGATGGCCGATTGGATGAAGCGAGAGCGACGGCACAGCGCGCCCTACAGTTGCGCCAAGTGATCGAG
>DANX01000068.1:0-183 GCA_002502295.1 Euryarchaeota archaeon UBA561
CCGACCAGGAGCAAGGTGGCCCCGCGCGGTTGGAAGGTTGTGCCCGGACCGAGAATCCTCACCAGTTCAGTGTAGAGGATGTTCATGGCGTGTGTTTGCATCGTCAAACCAGGTCGTGCCTCTTCTTCTCGCATTCGTGTTTCGAGGCGGTCAACGATTTCCTTGGTCTGGCGGATGTTGAAA
>DANX01000068.1:501-2775 GCA_002502295.1 Euryarchaeota archaeon UBA561
GAAATCCGCTTCCTGAAGGGCACGTCGAAGACTTCGCGTCATCTCTCGAAGTTCCTCTTCGTCGAGTTTACGCTTGTTCTTCAGAAAACCTAACGAGCGGAAGATTCCTCTCGACAAGCCTTCAAGAGCCATGTTTGAGCCTAATGGTTACCCCATTTCAATCCATGCCTTGAGAACCCAATGGAAGTTTATTCACCACTCCTTGGAATGAGGAGCGAAAGAATATCTCCATCAAGTGAGGCTTTAACCAAACTTGACTTCACATGTGTTTTGGTTGGGATGGCTTGCTCTCGACCGTTGACGCCGACGAACAGAACGCCTTCTTCACTCCGTAGCGAGAGGTCGCTTCGTTCCAAACCCGGGAAGTGCAATTGGATGCGTTCGTGTTCATCCTCGAGTTCGCCCACCATGCCTCGATGAACTTCATGGAGCAGCACATCACCGATGGCGTGAGGACCGATGGTGTCCGGTAGGGTTTCAGCTTGACCGTAGAGCAAACGACCCACTTCTCTCAAAGCCTGAAGTCCAACGATTTCTCCATCGGCCAACTCGAGCTGGCCAACGTTTACGCCCGCAAGTTTCTCGCCCAGTTCAGCAATCCGCTCAAGTTCTTGCATTCGCCTCTTCGCAAGGAATGGATGATCAAACTCAGGAGTGATTCGATTCACAAGGCACCCTCCGATGGGGAGTTTGTATTCCACGAGAGAATCGTGGGCTCGAAGCGTTTCATTGATGCCCATTCGTTCTGGAATGGTTACAAGCGTGAACGAAGAGGTGGACGGGTCGCTGAGAACTCGGCGCACGTGAAGTACACGTCGTCGAAAACGCTCCAGCTCTTCCTTCATCGCGTCGCTTTCTTTTCGTCCAAAGAGCATCGAGCGCAGGCCACCAGAGACCCGCATCAAGCGAAGCAACCGTCCTGACCACGCCTCGATAAGTTCGGGGAGCGACAAAAAGCGCAGTGTGTGGCCTGTGGGCGCAGTGTCAAACACGATGACATCCCATGTTGGATTCTCCATGTGCTTGAGCAGTTCGTCAAAGGCCAATGCCTCATCAAGACCGGGAAGAATCATATCGGCGGTCTTGATATCCGATTTCACATCATTGAGCTCACTCTTCGCCGATGGGTCGAGCATCATCCCAAGTCCACCAAAACCACCCATGCTTCCGCCACCCATGTTGTTCATGGCCTCTCCAACTTTTGGAAGGAGGTTAGAAAGTTTGGCCTCAGGGTCCATTTCAAGACCGTACAATCCAGGAACGCCTTCCACTTCAACAGGGACCGGCCCGAGTTTTACGTCCAATGAATCTGAGGTGGAGTGGGCGGGGTCGCTTGATACAAGAAGCACCTTCAGCCCCGAATCTGCCAACCAAACGGCGGTAGCGGACGAGGTGGTGGTTTTTCCCACACCGCCTTTGCCACCAAACAAGAGGAGCCGTGCCATACCTTCCGGAGAGCAAGGGGGTGCTTGAAACCCACGCTTTGCTATTTCGACGTCAACGAATTGAAGAAGGGAGGCACCCAGGGTCGGCCATGGTTTCGGAACTCGTGCTGTTTCAGCTCTCGAGTTTTTGTGCGCTTGTTGGCATGACGCTAGGCTGGCGTGGTGTCATGACCAAGTTTGCTGGGTTCTACGATTTGCCGACAGCATGGAGTCAGGTGTTTTGGGGGATTGTCATCGGTGGCGTCTACGCTGTCATGGCGGACGGGTTGCTGTTTCAGCCTTACTACACAACGGTGGTTTCAAACGACGGAATTTACACGGGTTTGAACATTTTTTCCCTCATCATCGTGGCTCTCTTTGCCTCGGTCTTTTCTCATTTTTTGCTCCGACGCCCTCGTGTGAGAAAGGGGGGTTCTCAACCCTCCAGTGGATGGGCACTCGGCTTGGCCATCGGTGGTATGACTGCCATGGTTCTGATGTTTCGAATGTTTGAATTTGAGGATATTTTCACGCCTCTCGGCCTGTTGAACATCGCTTTGATATCCATTGCGGCACCGCGTGCTGAGGCGCTCATCAACGCTCGCCACGGTTTTCTGATGCTTCAGGACCGACGCTGGGGGGCTGTTTTGCGCTCGACCTTTTGGAGAGCATCTCTGCTCGTTGGATTGTACTTCGTTGTCTTCAACATTGAGGGCTGGTTGTTTATCCTCCCCTTTCTCTTTCTTGCAAATCCATCGGCTGAAAAATGGATTTGGGAATCCGTGCCCAAAGAAGGTCGAAGGCGCCTACGTAGGCTATGGGCTGAACAGGCACGTGATGCCCAGCGAGT
>DANX01000075.1:0-7322 GCA_002502295.1 Euryarchaeota archaeon UBA561
CACGCCCGATGCCGAGAACGAGGTCGAGGAGGCATCCGAATTGAACAAGGCCACCGATGTTGAATTGGTGGTGGCCACCCGGATGGATTTGAGTTTCAAAGACGAATTGACCGTGTCCACGGCCGAAGGAGCTCTTGAAGGTCCATGGACGGTTGAAGGCACGCTTGTTCGAACCAATGGAACCGGTTCAGCCGATGTTCCTGTTTGGTTGCAACTTTCAAATCCGTCCGGAGGGCTTGTCACCAGTGAGCCATTCACCGTATCTTTGACAGGCATGGGCTACACTGAGCAAGCCTTTAGCGCCCAACTCTCTTCAACGACCCTGAGTTCTTTGCCAGACGGCGATCACGTTGTATCGGCCAAAATCAATCCGTTCAACGTGGCTGGATTTGAACAAGAGCGCACCGATAATGACATTGCATCGGGCGTGTTGACCATCTTCCCCATTCCAGATGTGTACGTGGACGCCAATGCGCTGCCAACCGTACCGTCGGTTCAATCCGGTGAGGACATTGAGTGGAGAATTACCATGGAAAACACAGGTGATATTGGGGTCTCTGGCAACATCCAATACATTTTCGACGGACTTGAGGGCCAGTCTCCCCCCATTTTGCTGGATGCCGGTCAGGCCTTTACATGGACCATCACCCTTCCCACAGCGTTGGGCGCTCATACCGCTAACTTCGAGGGCCAATGGGTCTCCGCGCCGGGGAGCTGGGATGCCAACAAGCAGAATTCGTTTGCAACCGGTTCGGTGTTGGTAGAATCCAAATTGAAATTGGATTGGGAATATGCTTCGTTGGAATTGGTTGATGCCAACGGTGAGGTCCCTTCCATGCCTTTGGATGATGGCGAAGCTTACACATTGACCATCAGCATGACCAGCCAAGAGACCGGCCAAGCCAATTACACATGCCAAGACAGCAGCAATACCGTGATTTCAACGATGGCAGTGAACGTAGTCAACCGAGGGGAAAGGGCTGAATTGTCATGCACGTTTAGCGCCACAGCCTCAATGACGAGCGTCCGATTGATTCCAGAGGACGCTTCAATCAGCTCAACGTTCTCTCGTTCGTTTGCTACGTTGGCAACGAACACCGGGAACGATGGGGAAGGAGCGTCTTCTGAAGTCGGAACGATCACGCTGTTCGGTATGGTCGCTATTGTCCTCATCGCAGTCCTGGTCGCTGCCGTTCTCCTCACCCGAGAGAGGGAAGAAGAGGTGGAACGTGATATCTACGAATACTGTCCAGCCTGCGACGGCGAGTTGGAAGGTACGGAGAACCGTTGCCCTCACTGCTCATTCAACCTCAGGAAAGCGAGAAACCAATTCCACGACTGTCAAGAGTGTGGCGAATCCGTCCCCGATCTCATGGAGAATTGCGCCTATTGTGGAGCCTACCAAGACGTCTCCTCCTTCTTTGAACAGCGGGAACGACGAGCACCTCGTGAAGTGGTGAAGGAGGAGGTTGCCCTTCCAGAAGACGACGATGACAAAATCGTCACAGGGACGCAGAACTTTGCTGATGCCGTCAAGGAATTCGGATTTGACGAAGACCATCTTGAGGAGGAATGGGACGCCAACATTGAGGCTGCTGAAGCCGAGGTCGAAGCGGCTTATGATCGACGGTTCGCCGATGATTTGGCCATGGAAGACATGACCGAGGAGGAAATTGAGGCGTACAAGGAGCAAGTCACAACGACGCTGAACCTCCGCCATAAGGACGAAAAGCAAGGCATAGACTCCATCCTTTCTGAAAAGGGAGAACTCAAATCGCTCGGAGAGGACACGGGAGAATTGAGTGCCTCGGACGCTTCAATCCGCGAACAACTCTTCGAGATCACGGGGGAAGATGGCGTCCTCCCTGGAGAAAAGGTGCAGGTCGGTATGAGTTTGACCGATTCATCGTTCGCTGGAAATGAGGTGAATGAAGCTACGGCTAACTTTTCCTTCAACGACAAGGATGAGAAACCCTTGCCCCAAGAAAGCGACGATGAGAAAACCGATACGGAAATCAAAACCAGGAAACCTGCGCGGCGCCGTGCGACTCGCCAATCCCAGGAAAAGCCGAAGGAAACCCAAACAGACGAGTGTGGGGCCTGCGGCGCTGAACTTCCGGCTGGAGCAACGGAATGCAGCGTCTGCGGTGCAAAGTTCAGTTGAGTGTCTGTCAGCTTTCATAGGGCTCGTCATTGCCGTGGCTCTGCCTCAACTTCGCTTCATTCAGACGCTTTGTACCACCCGCACCTTGGTTTTCAAATGCTCGGAGGGCACAGCGAGGGCTTCATAGGGTCGTGGCCACTGGTCGTCGTATGCGGCGACCCGGCCTCGGCGCGGCCCTCATCATGGCGGTCCTCATGGCCTCCACTTCAGGATGCATGGGCCTCATTGCTGCCAGAGAGTCCGTGGAGTCTCTCCGAGAACCTGCCTATGAGAGTTTGAAAAATAGGAAAATCACCGTCGACCACTCGTTTGAAAACTTTCAGAACTACACAACGGAATTCACCAATCGATCAACGTTTGTGGTTGATGAACAAACCACTGAAATTGATGTATACTTCAAAGTCTCTTTCGAACTTTCACGAAACCTTCCCTCGACCTTTTGGGACAATGAAAGTCGGTACGTACGTGCCACGCTGACCGACAGTAACGGCATGGTCCAGTGGGAACAAGATGTCAGTGAAGACGCCAGCCCGCTTGAAGAAACCCTTCTGCCCAATCCTTCGTTTCCGCAGGGTGAATGGGAACTTGTTGTGAAGGCGCGAGGTGGCGGTGAACCAGTCACAGGTTCACTGCAGGACAATTTTATCATCATCGTCACAATAACCGACAGTTGTGTTCAGTACCCGCTGGTTGATGATTGCTCCTGAATTATGCAAGCCGTTCGCTGCAAGCATGTCGCCGTGAACAGTTTTTGCATTTCCCTGCCCGTTTGTGGTTGCGCTTCGCTCCTCCGATGGCCATTGCCGACTGAATTTGATGAATTCGCTCGTCCAACTCCTTCTTTGCCACCTCGTCCCACATGAGTTGGTGCAGGTTGTCGGGGCCGTAGCGAAGCAGAGCGTAGGGGGGTGAGCGCCCGGTTGTTGTCTCGACCAATCGGGCATAGGCCAGCGCTTGGAGACGGTGCGAATCATGCGGCCGTTTGGGCACCTTTCCTGTTTTTTGTTCGACAGGAATAAATTGTGAATCAATGATGACAATTTGGTCGGGTCTTCCTCGCAAGCCGGACTCCTCGTCTACGAGGAGTTGAGCGGTTTCTTCATCGTCAGAGTAGGTGATTTCATCGCTTGGAACAAAGTCATTTTCGGTGGCAATTCGCTTGGCCTCTTCGTTGCTCTTGAGCGCTCTGCGGAGAACGATGGAAGCAAGAAGCGTCCATCCAACGGTCGTCATGCCCAGGACATACGATGCCTGTTGGCGGTTGTCAGCGAACAAAAGAGCGCTGGAATGCAGGGCCAAAACGATGGCAGACACAAACATCGACACTTCCAAGATACCGCCTTCAAACCAGCCGCCCATGAACCCTCGGGGTTCAAACACGGGGTCGATGGTCTCCATTCTCCCGTTCAGTTCGGGGCGAAAGGGCTCTTTCAAACCGATGGTTTTCCGCCACGGGACCAAGACGGCAAGCATTCCAACCAGCAAAAACGAGAGAGCACCGGCCGCAAGTAACCTCGAAAATTCCACCACGTTAAGTTCGAGGTCGTCGATGTATTGGACCGCCAACGTGTCGACCAGCAGAACCAAAATAATAGCGTACCACCACTCCAAAATTAGGAGGTTTCGCTTTGCTTGGAACTGATGGTTCTTGAAATCCATTATCGATTCATGAATGGCTTTGTGCTGCTTTATCCCTGCGTCAATCGCTGAACTTTCCCCGCTTACACCGGTCGCCGCCAAGTGCCATGACATTGGGCAATATGTGAACCGCTCAAGGTCACTAGCGCTCACAGGAAGTGCCTTGCCGTCGGCCGTTCGCCACCGGCCATCTTCCCCTTTGATTGCTTCTTTATGTGTCGGATTTGAGCCACTGGTGCCCCCTTTGTCCTCCGACATGACGAGGCCAACGCAGTTTTCTTTTTTGAGCCCTTTTCCGTGGTGTGCGGCTTAATATCGGCGCCTTGGTGGTGGCAACGTGGGACGAAGTGGTTTAATAGAGGGGGTCTGTGGGCGGCTTGCTGTGGTTCAACATGTCCGAAGAAGCCAGTTTACTCGTGTCCGCCGAAACCTATGAGGAAAACGCCGTTAATATCGGTACTCAACAAAAGAGTGCTGACATGAGCCGCTTCATTGACCGAGTTCGAGAAGACGGTCTTTACCTCCTTGACATTCACATCACGGACGCACGTATTCGCTCCATCGCTGCGCTTCTCAACACCTTTGATGCTCCTTCCATCATGGTCGTCAGTGCGCGACAATACGGGCAGCGTCCTGCGCGTAAATTCGCAGAAGCCGTCGGTGCTCACTCGGCGGTCGGCCGATTTATCCCTGGTTCGCTCACAAATCCTGCCCTCCGCTCCTACATCGAACCCGATATCTTGTTTGTAACCGACCCTGCAAACGATCAGCAAGCCCTCCGCGAAGCCGTGGCAACCGGCCTACCCATCGTTGGCATCGTGGACGCTAACAACCACCTCCGAAACGTCGACATCGCTCTTCCAGCCAACAACAAGGGCCGCCGTTCGCTCGCTCTCATCTACTGGCTTCTCGCTCGAGAGGTGCTGAAGGTGCGTGGAGAAACCACTGATGAAGAGTGGGCTGCTCGAGAGGAAAACTCCCCAGAAGACTGGGAATCCACCTTCTGAGTCTACACTGGACTGGCTAAATAACCGCTAATGGCTTCAGCCATTGCCTTGGTTGTGTCCTTTTCGTGCATTAGTGTGCGAACTTTCTTTGCGCCCGGCAATCCTTTGGTAAAGGCAATTGCGTGGCGCTTCATCCACTTCCCTTGGAGTCCAATGGTTGCTTCAGAGAGGTGAATGTACCTGTCCCAACACCATTTCCGAGAAGCGAACGCCTTCCCAACATCGCTTAGACCGTGCCAATCTTCGTGCCCTTTGACCCAGGGAAGGCGTTCCAGTTCCATCCACCCTAGCCCGACCTTGATGTCGGAAAACACCGTTGGTCGGCCGATGGCGCCTCTTCCGATCATCAAACCGGAAGCTCCGGTGTGCGTGAGGCAGGCCCTTGCCGATGAAGCATCCACCACATCACCGTTGGCGACTACAGGGATGTCCACTTCATCCACGGCTTGCTTGATGCTTGTCCAATCGGCCTCGCCAGAGTACCGTTGTTTGAGTGTGCGTCCGTGAATGCACAGTCGTTGCGCTCCGACGGCTTCTAAGCGTTTGCAAATCTCGGTTGAATTGTTGGCAGACCGGCCGGTACCAAGACGCATTTTTGCCGTAACGGGGACGTCGATGCGTTCGATAATGGCCTCCACCATGCCCACCAATCGGTCAGGCTCGCCCATCAACGCTGCTCCGGCGCAAATGTCGGTGACTTTTGGTGCTGGGCATCCAAAGTTGAGGTCAATGATATCGGCGGCGGGTGCGAGCATCTCTGCCGCCGTTGCCATGTCCCCCGGATCTCCACCGAAGATTTGCGGCACGAAGGGTACCTCGGTTTCGTGGGTCTCCATGCGCCGCCACGATGTCGCTGCTTCTCGTGTCAGCGCCGTGGAATTGGTGAACTCCGTGATGGTGACGTCTGCACCGCACTCTTTTGCCAGCAGGCGATAGGGGAGGTCGGTGACACCCGACATCGGTGCGAGATGCAAGGGGCGTGGTTCACCGTCCCAGGGGCCACCCTTTGGTCCAATAAATTCGGACATGACATCACCGTTCATTCGTTTGGTCGGGCATTCGAACGTGCTTCATCCAACAGTCCAGCGACCCGAACCATCCTCCGAAGCACCCTGTCCAATCGATCTTGAACTCGGAGTTGAACGGCTGCGGCAGAGCCGCCGGCCATTCGATAACCCATCGGTAGGCGCCCACCGAGGAGGTTCAGGAGCAACATCTGTTCTCGGGCTTCAACGTTGGCAAGGTGATTGCCCACCGAGTCAATGGATAGTTTCCCTTTCCTGAGGTCCATGAGGAGATTGGATTGTTGCTTCTCGTTGAGAAGACGCTGAAATCCCCCTTTTTTGAGCATCCAATCCTCACCTCTACGTTGATGTTGGGTGGTCATGGCGGTCCACAACGCCGTGGTCAATCGGTCAGTTCGTGGCACACGCTCAATCATTCCGGTCGCTCGGAAGCGCTCCAGAATTCGCCCCACTCGTGCTTTTTGTCCACCGTGCATTTCTGCTGCTTCATCAAGCGATAGCGGGAGGTTTCGCTCAAGCAGTGTGGTGAACAAACGGACAGAGAGGGAGTCTGCGTTTATTTCCCCTCCAGGGCGTTCTCCCAAAAGGCCAAAATCGTTCATCCAGTGGGAAATCAGATTTCCATCGGCTCCTTCATTCAACGGGCGGTGGTCAACCAATCCCAATGAAAAGGGGGCTCCATCTTCCTGAGGAAGTTCAACGGGAAGGGGCTCGCCCGTTCGATTCCAGTGTTCAGCAATGAACTCAAAGCGCTGCTGGAGGACGAGTTTGCTGTGCTGTTGAAGGTAGGCAACGGCGTTTGAGAGCGATCCTCCCCGCAAGTAGTACTTCCTCCACCCCTTGCCTTCATTGGTGAACCCGATTAATCCGGTTTCCACCAATCGTCCGAGATGGTGATTGAGGGACGCAGGCATTTGGGCCAATTCATCAGCGAGCATTTGAGCGTCCCAACTTTGCTCTGGTCGCCCGAACAGATGGTCGCGTAATAATCGGTGAACGGACCCTGCACGCCCGTGGTCGGCGGTCGCATCGCCGCGTTTGCGAACCAATGAAAGGGTGTCAATCATCCACGCGATGAGGCCATCAACGTCCCGCTCAGTCGTGGGCAAAGGATGCTCGATGAGTCGAACGGAGAACATGGTAGGATGGCGTCGCCAAGGGTCTTTGAAGGCTGTGTAACAATTGCCGCTCCAGCGACAGATTTCGTAAATTGCACCTCACTCTGAGGTGGAGCGTCGTTCGTCTACAAATTCATAGTCAACGCTCGATGCAGATGTGTAGACCTCAAGGTCGATGTGGGGCATTAACTCGATGCGGTCCTCTCGCAAAATGCCACGCCGCCGTAGCACCTTTACGGCGCTGTGGACGGTAGCCCGAGTTCGACCAAGTCGACGAGCAAGTGCCGCTTGAGAACGCGGCACGCCCTCTCGGTCTATGCTCTCCAAAATCATTCGTTGAACAGGGGACAAGCCGATGGGCAACTGTTGG
>DANX01000075.1:7608-15950 GCA_002502295.1 Euryarchaeota archaeon UBA561
GGGGAAAAGCCGATGGGCAACTGTTGAGCCATGCGCTCCTCTCCGACCACTCTGCTTCGCAGCACTTCCACTTGGCTTGGACCACCTGCAAAATAGCACGTTCGACCGTTGACCGGCATCACCGTTACCGAACGTCGTGTTTGCAACACATCAAGGTGATGGCGCAAGGTGCCGTTAGCGGTGTTGAGAACGGTCTGAAGTTCACGGTAACACAATCCTGGCCGAGCTTCGAGCGTCGAAAGAATCCGTCTGCGTAAGGGGTGCTCATGGGTGGTGGCACGCGTGGATATGCGGCCGATGGCCATGGCCCCAACGGTCCCAGCAAAGGTCGCTATTCCCCCCGCAATGCCGACCACGCCACTGGCGGCTCCGGTAAGCCCGGCTGCCAACCAAGGTCGTTGGCGAGTCCACTGGGCAAGCAGAGGCATGGCGCTTGCTTGTCCTTCTCCTCCCTTAATCCATCGCTGGTTTGCTCCCATGCAACCCACCCAAAAAGCAAGTCTCTCTGTTCGTTAAATACAGTCGCAGTCCTTTGATTACACAGGTTGTGAAGGCATGAGAGACCATGAATTAGAAGTAAAATTGCAGGCTGCGCTTGACAGAGGAAACAACGTATGGGTGGTGGGTGATGTTCACGGTTTCTTCAAGACCATGACCGAACTCTGTTCTCGTTTGAAGTTGTCCGAAGGAGACTGGGTTGTCTTCCTTGGAGATTTAATTGACCGGGGACCAAATGGATTTGGCGTGGTTCATCAGGTGATGAACAATCCGTGGTTTGCGTCCGTCAAAGGAAACCACGAGGACATGATGGTGCAGCAGTTCACGACGGAAAACATACGCCATCCGGACCTCGACGTGATGCTGTGGATGAAAAACGGTGGAAACACCACGGTCGCCTCCTACATTGAGGCCAATCGAAGCGAAGATGGAACATTGGACGAGGCGGCGTTTGAAGCGTGTGTCGGACGACACGTCGATTGGATGGCACATCTCCCGACGCATATCGTGCTCAATCGTTGGCGATTGGTTCACGCAGGTTACCGTCCGAACCTCGATTTTGACCAACAAACATCGGAGGACCTGCTCTGGATTCGCAAGGCCTTCCACACGGCCACCGATCCAATTGATCCTTTGCGAACAATCGTGTTTGGACACACGCCAACCGTCGCTCTTCCAGGTCATACCATGGAGCAATGGGGGGAGGTTTGGCACAGCGAGGTTTCGCTCGATGATGAGCGGCCCGCCTCCACCGGCATCGACACCTGCCTTTACCAAGGACCACTCGAACAGCGCGTGCTGTCGGCTTTGAATTTACGAACAGGCGAGGTGATGCAACAGCACCGTGTGGAAGCTTAGCCTTGAGTGACCGATCCGGCCACCATCTTGAGGTGAGCAACCAACGGTGAGAGAAGTCGGCCACAGGTTTGTCCGTGGGCACTCAATTCGTAGCTGACCTTGATTGGGGGGCCATCCGTGACCAAACGGAGGACCAACCCCTCTTCAGTCAGAAAACGGAGTTTATCCGAAAGGGTCCGACTGGAAATACCTGTGAGCATGCTCTTCATCTCATTGAACCTCCGGGGTCCAGTGATGTAGAGGGTTGCCAGAATTTCAATGGTCCATCGCGAAGCAAAGACATGGAGGGCCTCTACGGCTGCTTCAACCTCCCATTCAGCGTTGTAGGGTCCTTGATTGGAATGTTTGGCAAGAAGGGTACGGATCTTTTTTCCTTGTTCAATGGTGGTATGGATGCCGTTTTCAATCGCCACATACTGTTCGCTCGGGATGGTCATGGCGGGTTCCGGCATGTTGACTCATGAGGCCCACGCGCTTTCACTACTTGATGTCTTTTCCACACCGAATGGCGTCACCAATACGGAGATTCGGCTCTGGACGGGTGAAGAATGTCATCCCTTGAAGAGGAGGCCACCCTTCCCCGAGGCATGGAGTCAGCACCGAAACCGGCGAACAAACGTCGTTTGGTGCTGGCAAGAGGAGGGTCTTTGACCCGATTTTCAGGACTCGGAGGCGCCCACGACGCCTTGTTGAATCACCATCGGCAGGGCCGTTTTGAACACCTCGAGTTGCTCGATGTTCTCGAGTATCCAGAACAAATTTCGGCATTCAGCAAAGTGCGTTATCGCTGGAGCAAACACCCAAAACGGGTTCGAGCATATTGCCAACAGCGCCTTGGTCCGAACGACATTCTTCACATCACCGACCAGGAACAAGCCCACCTCGCGCCGCCTCGCTCACCTAACCGTCCCAACGTCGTGATTACGGTTCATGACCTGTTCCATCTCTTTCCTTTTGAGCAACGTGTCTCCCTGAACGACGGCGAGAAGTCCATGGGTGAGGACGTGGTTAAGGTCGGTGAGCACCGACCGGGCCGCGTTCGAAGAAGGGATTTAGTCAACCTCAAACAGGGTCTCTCGAGAGCGGACCTCTTGGTGTGCGATTCAGCCTTCACACGGGATGTCTGTCAGCGTGAATTTCCAAACATCGCGACCGTAATTGTCCCTCTTGGATTAAATTCCAAGGCATACGCTCCTTCAAACGAACTTGATAAAAATGAAACGTTCACGATGCTTTTTGTTGGTTCATCCGATCCCAGAAAACGCCTTCCATTCATCGTTAAACTGCTTGGAACGTGTGAGAAAGAATTGCTTGGTCGATCAACCCTTCATGTCGTCGGCGATCAGCGCCAAACCGCTGAGGCTTTGGCCAAGAGCATCGGCATGAACGTGGTTGTTCACCCGCGCCTTGAAGACCAACAACTCATGCAACTTCGCCAGCAAGCCGATGTCTTGCTCTTCCCAAGCGCCGCAGAGGGGTACGGATATCCGCCGATTGAATCCATGGCGTCCGGTTGTGCTGTGCTCTGCTCCGATCTCCCTGCTCATAACGAATTGATGCCGATGGGTACGTGTTTACCCGCAGGCGATATCGGAGCGTGGCGGCTCGCTTTAGCCGGTCATTTCCAAACATGGAACACAAGCACGGCCAAAATACCGGACCGACATTTAATCGACCATGCACGCCAATTTTCGTCCGAAGTATTTGTCCAAAACATGACCGCTGCTTACGATACCCTGCAGTGATGAGCGAGGGAATCCAAGACCGATTCTTATTAGGTGAATTGGATTCGCAGGGACCATGCAACCAATTCAACGCGTGGCCGTTGTCGGCGCAGGAAACATGGGTTCTGGAATCGCTCAGAAGAGTGCACAAGAAGAATTTGATGTCCAAATGGTTGACCGAGAACTCCAATGGGTCGAACGTGGTCAATCCATCATCGCCGATTTTCTGCGTGAAGCAGTCGAGCGGAGAATCTTCTCGCCCGCTCAAGTCGAAGCCATTGAAGGCCGTATTACCGGTGTGATTGGCGTTGAAAACACGGCCGTAGACACCGATTTGGTGATTGAGGCCGTGTTCGAGGATTTTGATGTCAAAACCGCCGTGTTCAATGCCCTGGACCAAGCGTGTGGCGAACGTACCATTCTTGCTTCAAACACGTCTTCCCTTTCCGTGAACGCTTTGGCTGAGGCGACGGGGCGAGCTGACCGCTTTGTTGGGTTACATTTCTTTTACCATCCAGCCAAGAATCGGCTCGTTGAGGTGATACCTGCCAACTCTTCGAGTCAGGAAACCATCGACAAAGTCGTCCAATACTGCAAGATGCTTGGGAAGGTGGTGATCGTGTGTGCTGACCGCCCTGGTTTCGTCGTAAATCGCTTCTTTGTGCCCTGGCTTAACGAGGCATGTTTACTCCTTGAGGAGGGCGTTGCCAACGCTGCTCAAATCGATGCCATTTCATGCAAAGCGTTCCGCATCGGGCTCGGCCCGTTCGGCCTGATGAACCTCACCGGACCCCCCATTGCCCTCCACTCAACCGATTACCTTGCTGAGCAATTGCACACGCCACGGTACACCGGTGCGGCCAACTTGCGAGCGCTAGTTGAGGCCAACGAACAGTGGGATGTTTCTGAGGATGCAACGTACACGAACGAGCAATACACGGCTGTCTCCGAACGCCTGCTCGGTGTCGTGTTCGGCGTGGCGGCACAAATTGTGGACGAAGACATTTGCAGCATGGAGGACGTTGATCGAGGAGCGAAGGTTGGACTTCGTTGGGCTCGCGGTCCCTTCGAAATGATGAATCGCGTCGGAGTTTCGGAGGCCTCTCGAATGGCAAAGGCCTACGCTGAAACCGCTGGTGAAGGCTGGACAATTCCATCGTTCTTCGAGGAGCAGGGCGATGAAGCCTGGGCCTTTTCGTACGTTGACAGCACCGTGAACAGCGGTGTGGCAACCATCACCATCAACCGCCCAGAGGCCATGAACGCCCTGAACGTGACCGTCGTAAGTCAGTTGACCGAAGCCGTGGCCATGGCCAACGCCAACGATGCCGTTCACACCGTTGTTATCGACGGTGCAGGAAAAGCGTTCGTCGCAGGGGCCGATGTGAAATTCTTCGTTGATAAAATCAGAGCCGATGCCATTCCTGAAATTTATGACTTCACGGCCGGGGGTCACGATTTGTTGAACATGTTGGAAACATCGAGCAAGACCACCATCGCCTTGACCACGGGCCTCGCCTTGGGTGGAGGGTTGGAACTTGCTCTTGCCTGCGATTACCGAATCGGGACCCGTCGGACGCAATTCCGTTTCCCAGAGACTTCAATTGGCATCTACCCGGGCTTAGGAGGTTCGCAACGTCCAGCACGAATTTGCGGCATTCCCGTCGCTCGCTGGGCCGTTCTGGCTGGTAATTTCATGGACGCCAACACCGCAGCAGACCTCGGTTTGGTAACCCACCTGGTGGATGTGGCCGGCGTCGATGAATGCATCCGAAGCCTTGCTTCCCTGGGCAAACCCACTGAAAAGTACCCCGGTAAACCGGCCAATCCTGCCTCACCGGTGGTCAAGTTTGCTTCCTCCTTCTTCACCGATGACAACATGAAGCTGCTCATGAACGGAGAGTGTCCCGAGGGCTTCGACAAAGAAGAGAAGATTGTTGCTCGTCAAATCAAGAGCCTTTCCTTCACGGCGCCCATTGGTTTGCGCATGGCCAGCGACCTTATCGACGCAACAGCCAAGACCAATTTGGAAGCCGGGCTTCAACTTGAATTGGACGGACTGAACACGATTTTCTCGACCAAGGATGCCCTTGAAGGTCTATCCGCACTGATTGAAAACCGTCGCCCAACCTACACGAACCAGTGATTATGCCCACTGCTCCGCAAGGTCGTTGAGTGCCGTGACGATGGCCACAATGTCAACGTCTTCACCGCTCTCTTGTGCCATCTGAAGCCGATTCTTGACGGCTTCAACCGTTTCTTCGGTCGGGGCCTCTCCGGTCAACTCCTCGATCACGTCGGCGATGTTCCGCCCTCGTCCGTTCAAAATAGCCAACAGGGCTTTGAAGTGTTCATCTTCGTCTTTTGGTCCTCGTGCACTCATTCCAACACCTCGGTTTCGATGTTGTTGAGGGTGTACCAATCCGTCCAAGGAACGGGCTCCTCATCCGTCCAATTGCTCAACGGTCCGTGTTCGCTTAGCGTGGACATGCCATCAAGTTCAACCATCGAACGGTTGCTGCTGTGCTTTGGGCCGGGTTGTCCAAGCACCATGGCGGTCTCGAGAATCCCCGCCCCCAGGCTGAGGCTGTTGGTGTCGGTGCTGCTCCAGTAGGCGGCAAATCGCGGGTGGGTGTGGACCCAGAGTTTGAACGGAAGGCGGCCTCCAACGGGTGGCTGCAACGTGACCTGACCCGCCGTCCCCCAGTCGATGAAGACCTTGTCATCGGCATCGATGAGCACAGAGGTCTCCAGACCAGCCATGACCGAGAGGATGTAAACGCCGTCCCATCGACCGGCCTCAGAAAGGATTCGTTGGGCCGTGATGAGGGCCTCATCGTCCACCCGCCGTTCTTGGGCGGCAACACAGGCGAGTTCCCAAGTGGTTTGGTCCAAAGCGAGCTGCTCTGCGTCAGGTAGGCCAATCATGCGCTCACCTCCGGAAAGGCAAGAGCACCGTAGGTCAAACTGCCCATGGATTGCGCAGCAGCGAGTTTCCCTCGCCATTGTTGCAGTGCCCATTGAGCCCCGAAAGCAGCAGCGACGGCAAAGCCGAATTCCAAATTTCCAGCTTCCAACGCGCCTTCAACTTGGCAACTGGCAGGTTCGTGGTCGGGGGTCATGCGCTCCAAAAGCGCTGGCTGTGTGGCCGAGGAAAGAGCCATCCATCCATCACCGCTGCAACGAACATCAAGCCATGGGAGATCGATAGCATGGACCATGCGCCGTGGTTCTGGTCGGTCAACGCACACCACGACGAGGTCGTAACCGTCAAGTTGCTCGGACGACCTCAAATTTTCCACGACGCCCTTCACACGTAGGTTCGTGTTCTCGTCGTCCAATCGCCTTGCTATGGCGCTGACCTTGGCTAAACCGATGTCGTCTTTTGTGTAGCGCTGATGGCCTAAATTGGTGGCTTCAACGACATCAGCGTCCATCAGGGTGATGGTTCCTTGGAGACCGACCCTGCGCAAGGCGGGCACCAGAAGTTCCGTTAGTTGTGTGCCGATGCCACCAGCGCCGACCAAAAGCAGATTCGATGGGGTTCGCTCCTCGTTCATACAGAAAATGGCCTGCGAGTGGATATAAAGAACTCAAGAGGGGTGATTTCTCCATCCCTCAGTGGTTCAAGAGCAGGGCCATGATTTGTTCAATCACCTTGAGTTGACTCTTCGGCGGATACCGGCTCGCAACGTGGTTTCGTTGTGCGTAAAATCCAACGGGTCAATTTCAGCCCTTCTTTCGGCCCAACATTGAAGCGACCGTTTGAAAAGGGACACCATCTGCCAAGCCACATGAGCAGCAAGACCGCAATGGTCACGGGCGTGACGGGACAGGACGGCTCCTACCTCGCAGAACTCCTCCTCGAGAAGGGTTACACGGTGTACGGCTTGGTCCGACGTGTTTCCCAACCCACCTCAGGTCGCAGCCTGATCAACCACCTGATGAGCAACGAGAAGTTCCACCTCCTCAACGGTGATTTGGCCGATCAGAACTCCATTGACAACGCCGTTTCTCAAACCCAACCCGATGAATTTTACAACCTCGGTGCCATGTCCTTCGTCCCAGAATCATGGCGTTCACCCATGATGACCGCCGACATCACCGGTCTCGGTGCACTTCGTTGCCTCGAAGCCATTCGCAAGCATGCACCTCACTGTCGCTTCTATCAAGCCGGCTCTTCCGAGCAATACGGCAAGGTCCGAGACGTGCCTCAAACCGAATTGACGCCCTTCCACCCTCGCTCACCCTACGGCTGCGCCAAGGTCTTCGCCTTCGAAATCACTCGGAACTATCGGGAATCCTACGACATGTTTGCCTGCACGGGTATCCTGTTCAACCATGAAAGCCCGCGCCGCGGCCTTGAATTTGTAACCCGCAAAGTGACCATGACCGCCGCTCGCATCGCTCACGGTTTTGATGAGTGCTTGTGGATTGGCAACGTTGACGCTAAGCGTGATTGGGGCTTCGCCGGCGATTACGTTGAAATGCAGTGGCGCATGCTTCAGCAAGACAAGCCCGGCGACTACGTTGTTGCTACTGGTCGTACCCACAGCGTCCGAGACATGATCACGCTGGCCTTTTCCCACGTTGGTATGGACTTGACCTGGTCGGGCGAAGGTGTGGACACCATCGCCACCGACCAGAACGGCGTCGTGCGTGTGCGCACCAATCCCAAGTTCTTCCGCCCGGCCGAGGTGGATTTGCTCATCGGTGACCCGACCTTGGCTGAAAAGGAACTTGGATGGGTGCCCAGCACCTCGTTTGAAGAACTCGTCCAGATGATGGTTGATGCCGACATGACGACCGTGCAGGAAGCCGTTGACGGTGGTTACGCTCCACCAACGCCTCCTGAGTGACATCCGGAGCGGAGCAGATGACGCTGCCCATCCTCTACTCCTTTCGCCGCTGCCCCTACGCCATGCGGGCGCGGATGTCGATTGTCCGCGAAAACTTCCCCGTTGAACTTCGAGAAGTTGTCCTACGTGACCGTCCTGGCCACATGATGGAGATATCACCCAAGGGCACGGTGCCCGTGCTTTTGTTGCCCGACGGCACGGTCATCGAGGAGAGCCTTGAGATCATGCAGCACGTGCTCAATTGGGACCTCAGCGAAGAGGAAGCGCATTGGGTGGAGCGCAACGACGAGGAATTCAAGTTCCACCTTGACCGCTACAAGTACCCCAACCGCTACGACGACGTGGACGACATGGAGCAGCGAACGCTGGCTTCGGCCTACTTGAGCGATCTTGATGCTCGCCT
>DANX01000030.1 GCA_002502295.1 Euryarchaeota archaeon UBA561
CCAAAACGGAGCGACCAAGCGTCGGCCCCTCCGGTTTTGATCGACCATTTGGTCGTCTTCGACATTGATTTTCGCCCTTTTTGCTACCGGCGTTTGGAACAGGCCCGAAAAGCCTCCCTCGCCCTCCTTAATTGGCTTGATGACAACGAAGACCTGTCGCTGAAATCCATCACATATAGTGGTGGCAAGGGATTTCACCTCATTTTACGCGAGAACGACCGGACCTTGTTTTCAATTCCTGAACCTCGTGAACGAGAGGATGCAGTGAGGGCATCACGCCAAGAGCTCCTTCACCGGGTGTTGGAGCAGGGCTTCCCCGTTGACCCCACCGTAACCGCCGACACGCGCCGAATCATACGCCTACCGGGTAGCCTGCATGGCACCACGGGTTGGGCCTGTACCCGCATCACAAGAGAAGACCTCTCTCGGCCGCTGAAAATGTGGGTTTCGACCCTGCCCAGGCACCCTGATGCCGGCAAACTACGGTACTTCCCGTACGGACCAACCAGCCTTCTAAAGACCCTAAGGCCACGAAAAAACCAACGCCAAAAGCGCAAAGCATCCAAACGAACCCACATTCAATCCAAACCTCAGACCATCCTTCAGTGCAGCACACAGGTGGTCGGTACAAAGGGGCGAAGTTCCTTCATGGCATGGGCTCCAGAACGTTGGACAGACGCCCACAAGTTAGCGGTTGCTCAGCGCTTGAAGAAGTTGTCATGGGGACCTGTTCACTCCTTCGAACACTTGGGGCAAACCTTGTGGATCTCCCCCAGAGCCATCCCCAAAGAACAGCTCGCTAAGGAGGTCGCCAGCATGGGGTGGCCAAGTGTAGCAACGGAAATCAACAACCTTGGCCATGCGTGGGTGGATGTTTCACCCGCCTTGCAGGAAGATGAACATGATCGACGTGAATTGGTACACGCCGGGGCGCTGGAGGAAGCCGGAGAAGGCGATGCAAAGATCCCATGGTCATCGACACATCTCGAGATGCTGCGTCGGCTTGGTGTCGACATCGACATCGGTGAGGACGAGTGTTCAGGGCGGCCTGAGCCAGCCTTGCGCGTGGTTTCCAAGGCGTGAACGATTATAGGCTGCCAAATCCACCTTTCCACTGCCCAAGAGAGCCGAAAGGCGATGACCTTACCTTCACATGAAGGGGACTCCAACCGACTGCGGGGCACGGGCAGCCCCGCAGTCATTGAGATGATATCATGTCCGCAGGATGGAGACTACTTGGACGATTGCTCAGTCGATTTCTCGGAGGCAGCGGCTCTGAGCGAACTGACAGAGGTCCCGCAAGAAACAGCGAACATCCGTGTCAAAACGGGTGCGGACGCATGACATGGACGGGCCACACCCTGTGTAAAACCTGCTACAAACAAGTCAACTTTGGCGCTAGGCCCCCCTCGCAATCAAAGATGGATTCCTACAACCGAGTCATCGCTACTGCTGGAGCATCCGGAATGAGCGAAGAAGATTTCCGAGCATCTCTGGTTAACAACGCTTCCTTCGCTCAAAACGATGTCAATGCGCTGTGCGCCTCACCAACCGTACGTCAGATGATGGGTTGGGGTTAATTGGCACATTCACACCAGTAAACACGGGTGAAGAACAGTCCGATTCGTCGGGTGAACGCTTATACCGTTGAGTTGCGATGTTGAAACATGGCAAGCGCAAGAACCATCGCTCTCATGTTGACGTCGTTGTTGGAATTTTTTGGCCTCGATGCCACCGACATGCCCGGCATCCTTGATGTTATTTTCAACGCCATTGAAACCGCCATTGGCCTTCTCATCCTCGGGATTTTAGCGCTGATCTATCTGCTGGGGCTAATTCCAAACCCGTTTCCTTGGGCGCTCTCGACGTTCCTGTGAATTCGAGCCGCAGGGATTCGTTTCGGTGAGACCTCACACAGACAAAAAGAAGGTTAGTAAGCGAAACGTGCGAGGCGTGCCTCATGGAAAGTATGGAGGAGCAAGACCCATCCGAGGCACCCACTGCATCAGGCACCCCAATTCCGTTGACTTTTGCCCACCCGAGTGACCAGTACAGAAAAATCGCCGTTTTGGCTGCCCTCGTGGTGAGCATAGGTTCATTTTTTGGCAGCATGATCGGCGAAGGAGAAGCGAACTATGACCTCTTAGGATTGGGTGCCTTTGGGTGTTGTTTCTTCATTAACACGGCCTTTATCTTTGAAGCCGTGTACAACTACAAGCGGCTCCAGTACAACGAACTCCATGGCCTCAAAGAAAAAAATCTCAAATTGAATTATGTGGCCGCCGTCATTCTTGCCATCTTTGGTTTAGCCATACTTTTCGGAAATCTCTTGGACGGATATTGATTTCCTTCACCCCTCCAAGAAGTCAAAGCCTTGTGAGTCGAAACCCACCACAGGAAACACTCTACCTAAGGGTAAATCCTCGTTGTTGACCAATCCTCTTTTTCTTTGGTTAAGACGATCCTCTCATGGAGCCGAAACGGTTTACCGTACCAATATTCGATGTTGTCAACAAGAACGGCAAACCCACCCCAAAATGGCGGGGTTGGAACGGTTTGACCAGAGAATTGTTCCTCATAACGGCGAAAGTCTTGGTGCAGCCTGTCCATCGAGGCCAACGCCGTGCTTTGTTTCGACGCCCAAGCCGCGATTTGGCTCTTCCTTGGTCGGCTTTGATAGTACGCCTCGACCATATCCCTGGACATTTCGACCGCCGTTCCCTCGATACGTACCTGCCGACCCAGTTGAGGCCACCACAGCGTGGACGAGGTTCGCTGCGTGGCAAAAATATCTGCTGCTTTTCTGCTTTCGAGGTTGGTGAAAAAACCAATCTCTCGCTCGTTGATGTGACGCATCAGGACCATTCGGTTGTGAGGGTTTCCTTCCGCATCAACCGTGGCAAGATTCATCGCATCGGGTTCTGCCAAACCCAAATCCTTCGCTTCTTGGACCCAATCTGCCAACAACTGAAGCGGCCGTTCTGAATTCAGGGCAGTAAATGGCGATGTGTACTCCTCAATGTTTCGTTCACTCGGCATGACTTCACGGTTCAGTGTTCTTATTTGTAACAGTGTATTTGCCAATGATTGTGAGAGGGAATCCAAACCAACAGTTTCCAAAGTACCTTTCCGTTGACCCCATCATTGCCTGAGAACTCAATTCTCAAACTTGATACAGATTCGACCTGATCTCGACGCTTGAAACCAAAGCCAACGGGCAAAACTTGATGCCATTCCCATGGTGACAAAACGCCATGTCTGGCTCGGCAACGGACGACCTTCTGGCCAGGTCCAAATTGCTCAGACAGCGCATTGAGGCTCGAAACAACCAGTCATCGACAGCAATTTCATCCAGTAAGTCATCAGATTCGAGGGCAACTCAACTCGACCGTGACACACAAAATCAGAGCACAGGACAACAAGATTCGTTTCCGATGTTGATCGGCAACCTCAAAAAACGTCGATCAGAAGAATCCATTTTCATTCAAATTATGCGAGTTATATTCGTCGGACTGGTTCTACCGGTTTTACCGTTCATGTATCTCTTCCACTTGTTTGAACAGCAGTCCTACAAGCGAGAATACGCTCAGAACATACTCAATCCAGCGTATTTACGCGGTACGGGCTTGCTGGTACGTTCGGACTTAAGCGCCGAATTAATAACAAAAGGAAGCGTTCCTCGATACATATTCGAAAAAGAAGACATCACGTCCATTACTTATCATACGATCAGCTACGGCCTAAGTTACACTGAGTTCGAACTAAGAATACATCTACATGAATTTCACGCTTTGACCTTGTACGGGTTTAGTGCACATGATTCGAGAGACATCGTGGGCAAGTTGGTGTCGCTATACGATGTTGAGCTCCACCACACCACCGAGTATGTCGACACAAGTGACGGGGGAGGTGGTGGTGGGTGACACCTCCGTTGCATGTGAACAATTTGGCATAAATTATCTCGAACATGAGTGCAAGAAGCCATTATGAGTTCGAACCTTCAAGAGTTCAGGCGCAGCGGCGTCGTGATTTTTGAC
>DANX01000109.1:0-1365 GCA_002502295.1 Euryarchaeota archaeon UBA561
GGCTCTGCAACAAGCCGCCGACGATACGGTGTTCAACCAAACCACCGGCATGTCCTACTACCCCTGGGAAACCTCAGGCACTGCCGCATTTGGCCTTGGTTCATCTGTTCCAGCGGGTTGGAACATCCAATGGCAAACGGACGAACTGGCCAACGTCCCCGCCGGAGGTTCTGCGCCCACTACCCTTTCCATTTCGGTGCCTGCCGATGCGGCTCCTGATTTCTACGGGTATCGGTTGACCATTGGCTCCACCAACGGCAACATCACGTCGTCCACCATCATCGTGGTCGAAATTGAAGCCGAACCCTCCCTTGTCACGGCTTTCCTTCGCCAGGACGATGTGTTCTTGCCAGGTGGTAGCACGGTGACCGGCGTTCAAGTGACAAACACTGGCAACACGGCTCTCGACATCGATTGGGCGCTTTCCCAGCAACCCATGTCCGGGCTCAGCGCATGCACCGGTTCCCTTGTTTCCGCTCAGACCAATGGGCTTCAGCCGGACGCGATCAGCGAAGTCAGCATCATGGTTGAGGTCGATGAAAACGCTGACAGTTCCGCTCAATGCGGGTTTAGATTGACGGCATCCCATCAGCATGGAAACGCTGTGGTGGTCTTGGACGAGCTTGATTTTGCGGTAACCATTGACGAGGCCGTCAATTTCTCGCTGATTGGTCCACTTTCCATCGTGGACATCGTGCCCGAGACCGGTGCAAATTACGAAGTCCGGCTGACCAACCATGGAAGCGATGAAGCCACTTTCTTCCTCGATGTTTCTGAGTCGAGCGGACTTGACACGGTGCTTGTCAGTGCGTCCGGTGTCGTCGTTGCCGCTGGAGAAGTCGGTACCTGGACGGTCAACACCAAAGGTGATCCTGCGCTTTCTGGCATGCTTCAGCAAAGCTTTTCTTCGACGTACAAGGGTGAGACAACTACGCTCTCAGTGGTCATCAATTTGCTTGAAGTTGACGGGGTTGAGCTCCTTCCGCCGAGCGAAGACCGTGTGTTGATCACACCGGGTTCGTCCACGTCGATGTCCATCACTCTCCGCAACACTGGAACGTCCAACTTGTCCCTCATGCCGATGCTCTCGGGTCTACCGGCCAACATTGATGTCGCCTACGACATGGTTGAGGTTCATTTGAACAGAACGGCGCAACAAACCGTTGTTCTGACGTTTAGCGCCGCAACCGGCTCAACACCCGGTACGTCTCCGGTCTCGCTCACGTACCAAGCAGGCCAACTCAGCACCATCTACGACTTTGACGTTGTTGTCATTGACCGCGAAGAGGTCTCCGTGAACACGGTGCAAAGCCGTCTTTTGGCCAGCCCAAGTTCCGTCACGAGCCTCACCATTGACGTAACCAC
>DANX01000109.1:1651-11142 GCA_002502295.1 Euryarchaeota archaeon UBA561
CCGTCACGAGCCTCACCATCGACGTAACCAACCTCGGAACTGCTCCGGATGTTTACGTGCTTGAATGGACCACTGAAAGTCAGGGTGACTGGTTTGAATTCACGCTCTCTCCAACCACCTTCCAACTGACGTCAGGCTCAACACAACAGGTCTCAATCGCTGTTCAGGAGCGTTCGGCGGGGGCGCCGGAGAATGGCGTGGTCTACTCGCTCAAGGTCATTTCAACCACCAATACCGCAGTGAGCGATACCGTAAACCTCACCATTCAACCCGTCGTTGCAGGAGCGAACTTCACCATCTTGACCGAGGTTGACGAGGCCAAACCTGGCGAATCGGTGTACGGGACTGTGAAGTTGACCAACACCGGCAACACCGAAGATACGTTCTCCATCACGACGGTGGGCACGGATTGTGGCCTCGATATCACCGTCACCGTTGGCCCCGGTCTTTCCTCCGAACCCTATGGCTGGTCATGCGTGGTGCCCAATGACGCCGCTGCCGGTCAGCGGGCCTTGACGTTCCGTGCCGTCAGTTCAGTTCGAAGCAATGTCGTTGTTGAACTTGGCAAACTCTACACCGTGGAAGCGGACTGGCCGTCGAACTCACTCGTGGCTTTGGCCTTCGCCGATGGCCGAATTTCCCTCGGAGTTGACAGTTCGACAACCACGGTGATGACCGTCTCCAACCTTGGCAATGCTGAGGTGTCTGGCACGTTGGATGCGTTTGGCAAAGACACGGGTTTGGTGATTCTGGAATGGAAACGCATGAACGATGACACGGCCACCAGTGATTACACCTTGACCTCCGGGTCCAGCGTGGATTTCCTGCTTACCATTACCTCAAACACGGCGCGAACAGCCACGTCTGAGATTGTGGTTCGGGCCATATCAACCGGCGGAGGGGTACTCTATACCGACGAGTCTTTACCGCTTTCAATTTCACTCGAGGGCCCTGCGCTTCCACCAAATGGACTCAATTTGCCGCTTGGCGTAAGCGTTAGTCAACCCACCACCTTGGGCGTGATGGGAGCTGGATGGCTTCTGGCCATCGTAGCGGTTCAACTGCTCAGACGATCTTCACGGCATCAAGACGGCAGCAGCGACGATGAATCCCCTGGCGATGACGATGAGGATGAGGAAAAGGAACTTCCTGAATTGGGCTACAACGAATGCCGTATGGATGATGAATCCAAGATTGAGTGTCCAAGTTGCGACGCGCGGTTGGGTGTTCCCCGTGGAAGCGCACCACCGTTCCGATTCAACTGCCCCCAATGCGGCGATAAGATCCGTGTCGTAGAGTGACTATTGACGTTGCGCGACGAGCAAAAACGCCGTGTGACCAAACGGTCCGTTGACAGGGCGCATGCCACCTTTGGAAGCTCTTCCCCACTCGCGTTCCATCAATTCTCCGGCCCACTCAACGGTCAGTCCCGCCGTCTCGCATGCCTCCCAAGAACGTTCCATCTGGGAACTTACAGGGCAATAACAGGCGAGGCGACCTCCTGGGAGAAGGAGTTCGGAGCATGCTCCGATGGCCGAGGGATGGTCGGGAAGGTCGAGAACGATGGCGTGGAATCCAGTGGCGTGTTCTTTAATCGCCTCAATGCTCTCTTCAATTGTCCCCTCGATGTGATGGTGAACTGGGCTTCCTCCCCATGAAGCGGTTGTGCGCCGAAGATTCTCCAGGGCGACTTCAGCGTGTTCCGAACGCGGTTCAACAGTGATGTGCGTTCCAGTCCGCCCGAGGGCTCTGTGGATGTACATGGAGAGTCCGGCGCTTCCGATGCCCGCTTCCAAAACACAATCGTTTGGCCCAAGGCCAAGCCGTGCGAGAAAAAATCCAGCGTCCTTGCTCCCAATCGTTTGGGCCCTGCGCGCCATGCCTTTTGCCAATTCAGGAAGGCGTGGGGGGAGCCTCAAGAGTTCTTTCTGCCCGATGATGACCCGTCCACCCAAGGGGATGTCCTTCAAAGATTCAACAGGATTAAACACCCCCAAACCCTTCATTTTTTGCTGTTGATCGTTCAGTTCAACAACGTAGGTTTTTCCGTTATTTTCGACCAGAACGGCCCACTCATCGGAGGTCACGGCAAGGCCACAACGCCGTTGCTGTTAAGGTTCACCGTTCTGAATATAACAGGCCACTGCTCTGCATATCGGCATCTTGGCACCTATCAAGAATGCGAGTAGTCTAAATACCCACTCAACCTGCAAAGGACATGAATGGCTTCGCGAAGACGCTTGCATTTACCATCGTGGCGGTGTTTCTTGGGAGCCTCGCTTCTGGAATGATGGCGGAACTCTACCAAACTCCTCTGCCAGAATTGGAAGAAGAAACGGTTGTTCTCAATCCTTCTCAAGCGACCAGCCCAGGCCATGTTGTCTTTGGACAGTACATCTCGTCCGATAATTGTGGGCATTGTTCGAAGACCGGTGGTGGCTCAGACGCCCACCATTCCATTAAGCAGAATCATCCGGACGAATACGTCTACGTGACCTACATGTCAGCGTCGTTCGGACAGACGAACACCGCTCGGGCAGGTGCGGTTTCTCCCTACAACTGGGCATGGACAACAGGGGGTGCTCCCGACGCTTACTTTGGCGACCGAAACGACAAGCGTCAGAGTGGGGCGGACAGCTCTTACACCACCTACGACAGTTTGTTTTCCAGTGGCGGCGGCATGCACAGCACGGTCAACGACTACGGCATGTCTGCAGCCATATCCCAAAACGGTGGAACTTACGACATTAGCGTCTCGTACAGGTACAAGGGTTCAGGTTCCCCCGCTTCCAACATGAAACTCTATGCCGCCCTCGTTGACAAAGATTGCACCGGTTATTCCTACTCTTCAGGTATTCCTCACGGCTACAACTGTTGGATGGCTTGGTTGACCGCCGGTGACACCTTCAAAGCCAAGAGCAGTGGAACCGGCTCCGCCTTCCACAGTGTTTCCGTTTCGTCAACCCAAACCACGCAATCATGGACAACCGTGCCAACTTCGGTCGTCCCTGGTGGCATTGGCAAAGCCATCGTCGTCGCCGCTCTGATGAGTGGAAACCAAGTTTCCGTTGGCGGCAGTAGCCCTCACGTCTATCACGCCATTGATTCCACCATGGGGCCTAAGATGGACATCGGTGTTTCCGGGCTGGCTGTGACCAATGACCAAGGCACATCTTCGTACGTTCGCGGTGATACAATCACTCTTCAGGCAGACGTCAAGAACACCGGCGATCTGGACTACAACAGCGGCGGTTCTCTTGAGTTCTACTACAAGAACGGTGCAACGACGACCTCGATCAGTTCCGTTTCGATTCCCACGCTCAACGTAGCCCCCGGTTCCTCATTCCTCACTGGTTCAGCCACCTTCGACACCTCAAATTTACCGAGCAGCGTCTGGTCAACAGGGTTTGGGGCTCGCCTTGTTGGCATCAATGGCGACATGGCGGGAACCAACAATGTTGCTGAAATCCTCGTCGATCACGACCGTGCTCCCCTCGGAAAGACTCCGCAAGTCCTCGGTTCCAACGTTGTTGAGCGCGGTGAGTTCGTCACCGTTCTCTCGAGAGGCGATGCCAACGATAACGTTGACACCATCGATTCGACGAGTTTTGAAGTGGAAGTTTCTCCAGCAAACCAAAACGCATGGGATTCCAGCATTGTATCCGGTGGCAACAATGTCCTCTACCGAGACTCTCTCCAGGAAGGTCGAGAGTACATCGTCACTCCGTCCATGACCATGGCTGCTGGTGATTACGACCTCCGCACTCGTGCCATTGACAGCCGCGGCCAAAACAGTGCATGGGTTGTCTCAGAAGACATGTTTGAACTTGCGAACGGCCGCCCAATCATCGTTGCCGACCCGGTCCCTGCGGTCATGTGCGACCTCAGTACACGAGTCAGCATGGCCGGCCATGTTTCAGACCCCGAAACCCCGTTGGCCGATCTTGTCATCACGTCAACCAGTGAGAACTTTGTCGCTTGGCACCCCTCATCAGAAGAAATTGAAGTTCGTTTCCCCTATGATAACGGATGTCCACTTGGCCAGAAAGGCATTGAAATCAAGGTTGATGACGGAGGCGATTACAGCGATAGCGGTGAATTGCCATACGGAACGTTGCTGTTCAACGTGATCGAGAACGGGCAGCCTCGTTGGGCTGGCCTCCCTATCCAAGTCATCGACGAGGGTGGTAGCGGCGAAATCCTCCTCAGCAAGTACCTCTCGGACACGGACGATGCGGGTCAGTCCGTTGATGTGTCCACCCTCACCGTTCAAGTCATGGACAATTCCAATCCAGAATTAATCGAGGTGGAACTTCGAGGAAAAGACCTTGGATTTAACGCCATTGACAACGACGGCAACGGCGAAACGACCGTCACTCTCCGAGCAAGCGATGGTGAGCAATACTCAGACCAAACCATCACCGTTCGAATCAACCCGATCAACGATGCACCTCGCCTCGACATGACCGATATCGAGGAGTTTTCACTGAAAACTAACCGTCAGAAGGTAATCAATCTCAACAGCCGCCTTACGGACATCGATAGCCCACAGGGAACCTATTGGGTCAACAACCCTCAATCGACGGAAACAGGATCTGCTCGTTTGGTTGCCGGGGACCTTATCCTGAACTTCGAGGAAGTCGGCGTTCAAACGGTCACCCTCTCCACCACGGATGGATACGCCACCAACAGTTACGAAATCACCGTGAACGTCTTTGATGCTCTTCCGTTCTACATCTCAAAGACGGACGACGGGTCCGGCCACCTTTACGTTGACATGGTTGACAGGTACGAGACACAAACTCCTACTGCAAATTTTGCCCTGACTGAATCAGCTCCCACCTTTACCGTGGTATCGGTTTCATGGTCGTTGTGCAATGAATTATCGGGTACCTGCGATGGCTTTTGGGAATACGACCTTGACATGTCTCGGGCAAACATGGGTTGGACCCAAGAAATGAACATCCCCTCGTCGTACGGCGACGGTGGATATGCCCGTGTGAACGGCATGCGTAATATGGACTACATCGGTTTGACCGTTCGATCTGTTGACGATGCCGGTCAGGAATACAAGACGACTCAAACCACCAAGTGGTTGACGACTGAAGCCCTCCCCAGCCCTGCAGACATGGACGACGCTCTCATTGAATGGTATGTCGCCAACCTTGCCCAGGAGATTGACGAGGTAGAAACAGAACTTGCCGAAGGAGCAAGCGCTCAAGACAAGCTTGCCTTGGAGGCTCGGATGATGGAACTGAACACCAAATTCGAACTTGCCTGCGATGACCCACGGGCCGACTGTCCAAGCGATAACCTGCAGAGCAACGGTGCGAGCGATGACGGACTGAACATGAACATCGTTTGGATGGTTCTCGGTGTGCTCATCGTCGCCTCCCTCCTTGGGTTGATGTTCATGCGGGGTCGTGGCGCCGAAGATGGCGAGCCAAATTGGAACCAGGCAAGCCTACCGTTCCATGATACCGTGGCCAATTCCATGTACGGTGGTACGCAGGAACTCTTCCAACAACCGGTCGCTGCGGTTGCTCCTTTGGCGGCTCCAGCCCCAGCCTACGCCCCTGCTGCTCAGGTGGCTGCTGTTGCACCAGCCTATGCTGCGCCCGCCCCGGTTGTCGCAACACCTGTGTACGCTCCGGTCGCCGCCGTTGCACCACCGGTTCCAATCGTTGCTCCTGCAGGGCCTCCACTGCCTCCAGGCGGTCTCCCTGCTGGATGGTCGATGGAACAGTGGGTCTACTACGGACAACAATACCTTGATCGGCTCAATCAACTACAGTGATGGCAACTTTATGACGCCTCACGGGGGTCAAAGGAAAAGCATACCCCTAAAGGGGAGTTAGGAGAGGAAGACGCGTGTCGGATGATATCGAAACCCCTGTCGAGGAGAGCCTTGACGAGGCTGTCCAAGGGTTTGACGAGGTTGAGTTGGAGGAACCAACGACGACCGTCTGGGCACCCGAACCCACGGGCGCCGATGAAGTGCTCAACACGCCCGTTGACGAATGGATCTCAGCCGTTGAGTTCGAGTCCACCGCCGACGTCCCCATCCCCGACCGGTTGGTCGACCAAGTAATTGGACAAGAGGCCGGCTCTGTTGTCATCAAAAAAGCGGCAGAACAACGCCGACACATGCTCATGATTGGAGACCCAGGGACTGGGAAGTCCATGTTGGCCAAGTCAATGACGGACCTGCTGCCCAAAGAAGCGCTTGAAGACGTCCTCGTTTATCCAAACGAGGACGATGAAAACGTGCCTCGTGTGCGAACGGTCCCCGCAGGCAGAGCCGACCGAATCGTCAAAGTCCAAAAAGAGGCCATCCGTCAACAGCGTGAAAAATCGCAGCGGATGCTTTTCATCGCCTTCGCTGCCATTGGATTCTTGCTCCTCATTGCCGCCCTTCAATCCGGCGACTTGTTCACCTTGCTCTTTGGTGGGTTCCTCCTCGCTTTTGGGTACATGTTCATCCGCAGTCGTTTGGGAGCCGTCGACAACAGCCGGATTCCAAAGGTCTTGGTGAAACACGACACCAACGAGCTCCCGCCGTTTGTGGACGCAACGGCCACCCTGTCGGGGTCTTTGTTGGGCGACGTGCGCCACGACCCATTCCAGTCGGGTGGCATGGAGACACCTGCTCACGATCGAGTTGAACCCGGTGCAATCCACCGAGCGCACAAAGGTGTGCTTTACATCGACGAGATCAATCTTCTGCGTCTGGAAGAACAGCAAGCTCTCCTCACCGCTATGCAGGACCGTGCCTTCCCGATTTCAGGTCGGTCTGAACGCTCATCTGGTGCCCTAACCAAAACCGAAGCGGTTCCTTGCGACTTTATTCTCATCGCTGCAGGAAACTTGGACGCCATTCAAGGCATGCACCCTGCATTGCGCAGCCGTATACGGGGATACGGATACGAAGTATACGTCAACTCAGAAATGCCCGACACATCCCGAAATCGCCGTCGTCTGATTCGCTTTATTGCTCAAGAAGTTCTGCGCGACCAAGACACGGTGCGGGAGATTCCCCACTTCGACAAGAGCGCCGTCTCCATCATCCTTCGAGAGGCTCAGCGGAGAGCAGGTCGTCGTGGGAAACTCTCCCTCCGCCTGCGTGAACTGGGTGGACTGGTTCGCATCGCTGGCGACCTAGCCGTGGAAGCCGGTGCACAATTCACATCCGCCGAGCACGTCCTCGGTGCCCGAAAGATTGCCAAGCCGCTTGAACAACAAGTGGCGGACCGCATGATTGAACGCCGTCAGGATTACGCTATGCTGGTTAACAGTGGCGAGCGAATCGGCCGCGTCAACGGGCTCGCTGTCCTTGGTGCGAACTCGGGTCTCTCGGACTTCAGCGGCATCATGCTGCCCGTTGAAGCCTTGGTTACTCCATCGCAAGGCGGTGGGGGTAAGATACACGCTACAGGCGGTCTTTCCGACCTCGCCAAGGAAAGCGTCACGAACGTCAGTGCAGTGATCAAGAAATTAACCGGAAAAGACATTTCTGACTACGACATTCACATTCAGTTTGTTGACACACACGGTGTTGATGGAGACTCAGCATCCATCACCATCGCCACTGCAATCATCTCCGCTTTGGAAAACATCCCCATTCGCCAAGACCTCGCCATGACCGGTTCATTGTCGGTACGTGGAGAAGTACTTCCAATCGGTGGTGTCACGGCGAAAATTGAGGCGGCTGCTCGCTCAGGTGTCAAAACCATCGTTGTCCCGCGGGCCAACATGCAAGATGTCCTGCTCGACGACCGATTTGAGAACATGGTAGACGTCGTTGCGGTGGATACCTTGGATGAAGTCATGAAGTACGCCCTCATCAAGCATGAACAGAAAGCCAGCTTAGTTGAACGCCTGGAAGCGGTTATTGACCGATTGACGCCAGAAGTCCAAAGCAAAATTTCGCTCGTCTAGGTCATGAGCCTTGCGAGCAGAAATATCGGAGTGGCCCACTAACCTCGCTTGTTCCTAAGATTGGATGGTCATCGTATGTCTCCAGAACGTGATGCAGGAAAAGGCGCTCTTGCAGTGCTCTTTCTGGTCACCATGATCGATATGATTGGTTTCGGCATCATCATACCGTTCTTGACCTATCTGGTCCAAGATCTAGCCGAGGGTGAAGGCGTGGTTCGAATTGGCCTTTGGGTTGGTTTCCTCATGACGTCGTATTCCGCAGCACAGTTTCTCTTTTCGCCATTTTGGGGTTCGTTGTCGGACCGAATAGGTCGTCGACCCGTACTCATGATTGGGTTGGTTGGCAACACGGTCTTTTTCACGGCTTTTGGTTTTTCGACCACGCTCCTCTTTGCCTTGTGCATGCGTTTCCTTGCCGGGGTGTTCAATGGAAACATCGCTGTGGCTCGCGCCTACATTGGTGATGTAAGCACTCCGAGGCAATTGGCCACTCGAATGGGCCTCATCGGCGCTGCCTTTGGCCTAGGGTTCACGATTGGTCCCTTCATCGGCGGTGAGTTTTCCAATCCCGCTGAGCGATGGGGCCTCTTTGTTGGTACGGTGTTCGATACCTTCCCTTATCTCTTGCCATGCGCGATTGCAAGTGCGTTATCGGCGGGTTCTCTCGTTCTCGCTTACTACAAACTCCCTGAATCCATTGATGTCCAGGCGGCAAAAAAGAACGATGACCAACGGCCATGGGGCAAGCGAATGATCTCGATGGCGGCCAATTCCGTCTCCATGTTGCGCACGCCCAGTATCGGGGCCGTGATTTGGGTCACCATGCTCTTTGTGTTCGGTTTCACCGTTATGCATTCGGTGTTCATACTCTATACCGAAATGGATGTGGCAGTGGGTGGACTCGGATTCTCAGAGCAGGACAACGGTCGAATTTTTGCCATGATTGGTCTCTTCGGAATTCTTACCCAAGGCGTCCTCATCGGCCCACTCACCCGCCGTTATGGCACCCGGCGTTTGATTCCAATTTCGATCATGGTGACCGGTCTGGGTCTCACGATGATTCCCTATACGCAGTCGTCCATGGCCTGGATTCAGATGCTTATTGTGTGTTCATTTATCGCCATTGGCAACGGCGTGTTCCAGCCTTCCTCGAGTACGTATTTGACAAGAATTGCTCAGGACGAAGGCTACGATCTTGGCGTGGTCATGGGCGCACAAGAATCGCTGAGTGCCTTTGCTCGAATCTTTGGGCCACTCAGTGGTGGTTTGGTGTGGGAATTAACGGTCAACGGGAGCTATCCTTGGGATTACCACGCAGCCTTCCACCTCTGCGGTGTATTGATGGTTATTTCCGCTGTGTTGACCTTGCGTCTTCCTCTTCTCAAGGAAATTGAGGAGGCTGTGTGAACCGTTTTCTGAGCGGGAATGTCTTCAAGACCTCCAGAGTGCTGGGTGGTCTATGGAAGCCGCTTCACCAAAGTGGACGAGTGAAAACTTCCGTCAACGCTTGACGGTGCTTTCTCATGCAGCCGTCATCATGACGTTGGTCACGG
>DANX01000035.1 GCA_002502295.1 Euryarchaeota archaeon UBA561
CCTTCCACCTTTGGCTGAAGGTGAGGTTTCAGAGGTCTAGGTCCTCGATGCCTGATGTCCATCAAGCGTTTTCACCGTCGGTTTACACCTTTCGAATGTTTTGGTTGTTCGAACTTAGTTCCACATCAAACGGACAAATTTCTTTCACCCAGACACTCATTTTTCCGGAGACATTGAGCAAACCCATCAGTTGGTCCCTCCAATCATGAGGCCAATTTTTCAAGTCCCCCGCTTCCAATTGCAAGTGAACTGAGGCGAGAGCGTGATACACACGTGTGAGGTGGATGAATTCTCCTGATGCCAACAAACGACGAACGACTTCGTTCGTGATCGCACTGACGGTTTCCTGATCGGGTTGTGCGCTCTTTTTCTCCGGTTCGTCGCTGTCTTGGACGACCCTGCCCATCGGAGAATCACTCTTCTCCAATTCTGCAACTCGCATTTCAAGCTCCTTGAGGCGAGATTTCAGGGTTTTGAACGTCATACGTTCAGCGCCTTCCTTCATTGGAATGAGTGGCGCAAGAAACTCTCCGGTTTCAAGGACTTCCCAATCCCGCATTATTCGGCCCTCTACAGCGTCCCAATCACGGTCATAGTCCTCTTTTTCACTCTTGAGTTTGTCCCTTGTAATGACCAAACCGTTGTTCTCTATGGCATAGTCGATCCAAAACATGTCATCCTGTTCCGATGATACGATTTCGAGTATTCCTTGGCGTCGAAGGGTTTCAAAGATACGAACATCGCCGATGGTGGCCATTTCTTTGTTTTTTACTGCCCACCAATACGTCCCTTGCTTGAGGAATGCGCGAACTTCCCACCCCATTTCTTGAAAGAAATCCACGCAAGACTCCAATCGTTCGGGAAAGATTGACTGGATCAGGTTTTCCTCGTCGTCATAACCGTGGTGGTGGACTACATTGGCCGCGTCAACGACCACAACATCAAACCCATCAGCCTTAATCATGCAATGAACCAACGCATGAGCGTATATAATTGTGAAGTCGGCACGACAGTTATTGATCCAAGGTCCATCCAAGACAATTGAGTCATCGTTCAAATTCATCCTCGGGACATAAAGCGGTGGTATCAAGTAGATGAAAATCAGGCAAATCACATGGGATTTGTCCAAGACTGGTTCGGTTTCAACGGTTGGAAGGAACTCTCCACCAAAGGAAGTGTGCTCGCCACCATCGCTTATCGGGTTGTCTTCGTCATCGGATTGGCGGCTGCCATCATCGGCTACTCGTATGCTTCTGGAGGCGAGGACCCTTCGCTGTTGTACATCATCGTCGCCGGGTTCGTTTGGTTCTTAGCGTTCCAGTTTATGCTGAATTTGGTTTTTGTGAACGGTTCCCGGTAGCGAATGCTGTGATCTCTTTCACGAGGTTGTAGCACCATTTGTTTGAACAAATGTAGGCGCAGAGCAAGCAAGGTATCATATGGAATGGTGGATGAATATTGAGCATGATGGAAAAGCAGATTGCCTTCACCTTCGTGTTCATC
This sequence comes from Euryarchaeota archaeon UBA561, assembly GCA_002502295.1. Classification (GTDB taxonomy): domain Archaea; phylum Thermoplasmatota; class Poseidoniia; order Poseidoniales; family Poseidoniaceae; genus Poseidonia. Next base: position 1,504 of record DANX01000035.1, read on the forward strand.
CTTCTTTTCGCTCTACCATCCTATTCAACGCAAGCCGAGGAAACCGAGGTCGTTGACGCCTTTGGTGACGGATTTGTGGAAGTGGTCATCGCCGATTCTTCTGACGATCTCAGCAGTCCGACGGACCTCGAGTTTCATCCAGGGCGCACCAATGAGCTCTGGATTGCTAATCAAGCCACGGACAGCATGACCATTGTTTCCAACACCGGTTTTGAAAATCAGACCAGTCAAAACCGAGAAGACGCCTACAGCAACCACTTCTTGGAGGAGGTCAGCGCCATTGCGTTTGGTGCCTATCACCCAGAGTTTGATTGGCAGTGGGGCTCGGCTCAAGAGACCGACAACACCTACTGCGGGCAAGGCACGCCGAACAACTTCATGGGGCCGTCGCTGTGGCCATCCTCGCTGGACCATTACGCTGTAGAAAACCAAAACAACAACTTGCTTGGCAGTCACATTGACATGAACCACGAATCACCCTTTGGCGTTGGTATCGCTCACGATGTAGACAATGTCTACTGGTACAACGACGGGCACTACGGAGAACTGGTTCGCTACGACTTCAAAGAGGACCACGACACAGGATATGACGACCATTCAGACGCCATCGTGCAACGCTTTTCTGATGTACAACTCACCCATATCTTGGGACTTCCCGGACACATGGTGCTCGACAAGAATTCTGGAATTCTTTACATCGCCGACCCAGCTGCCAATCGCGTACTCTGGGTGAACACCGACGACAGCACTTACACCACCACGGACATCATGAACGATGCCTCGCGAATGGAACCACTCGCTGAATACTCCCGAATCAACGGCATCGAATGGGGCGTCCTTGCCACGGGACTCGACCGCCCGTCCGGTATTGCCCTCGGAGACGGTGAACTCTTTGTCTCAGAGTACGGCAACGGCAACATCGTCGCTTACGAATTGTCAACCAGTGGAAAAGTGGGCACCTATCTCGATGAAATTCAGACCACGGCGTCCGCCATTATGGGCCTCGAAATTGGGCCAAACGGTCATCTCTACTACGTTGACCACGACCAAGACGAAGTCGTGCGCATCGACCCGTTCGCTGACGAGGACGGGGACGGCATTGGCGACGATGCTGACAACTGTCCAATGGTCCCGAACGCCTCTCAATCCAACTACGACGGCGATGACCTCGGAGACGCTTGCGACCAAGACGACGACAACGACGGCGTCGTGGACGCCGACGATCGTTGCCAGCAAGGAACACGTGAATGGCTCTCAACCAGCCAAAACGACCACGATGGAGACGGTTGTAAGGACGCCGTTGAAGACGCCGATGACGACAACGACAGCGTCTATGATTTCGCCGATTTGTGTTCAACCGGAACGCTTGGGTGGACCTCAAGCGAGCAAACCGATTATGACGGCGATGGGTGCTCTGACGCCGATGAAGACGTGGATGACGACAACGACGGCATCTGCGACGGTACTCAACTCGATGACCGATTAGCCTGCACCGTCTCTTCGGTGGAGGTTGACCTGTGTCCGACCAGCTCCCTGAGCTTCACCTCCTCAAACAGCAACGATGCAGACCGAGATGGTTGTGAAGACACCAACGAAGACACCGATGACGACAACGACGGGTTCCTTGACAGCGAAGACGCCTGCCCAATGCTGGCTGGCACAAGTTCCCAAGGAGATGTCCTCGGCTGCACCGATGGGGACGACGACGGCTACAGCGACACCACTGACGCCTTCCCCGTCGATGGAACACAATGGGCCGATCTTGATGAGGACGGCTACGGTGATAATCCGGACGGGTTCCAAGGAGACGCCTGCATCGTACGAGCGGGCACCTCCACGAAGGACCGCTTTGGATGCGTGGACACCGACGCTGACGGATGGTCAGATTTCAACGACGCTTTCCCAGCCATCAATTCGCAACATCTTGACACCGATGCCGATGGATACGGCGATGCCGCTGACGGTTTCCAACCGGACCAGTGCCCAACGCAACCGGGTACCTCTACGCAAGACAGGTACGGGTGCCTTGATACCGACGGTGACGGTTGGTCCGACCTCAACGATGCCTTCCCCGAGGAGCCAACTCAACATTTGGACAGCGATAGCGACGGTTATGGCGACAACGCGGAGGGCGCACAGCCCGATACTTGCCCGAGCGAATACGGGACCTCGAATGCACAAATCTATGGATGCGTCGACGGCGATGGCGACGGTTGGGCCGACACCACGGACATCTATCCAAACGATGCCCTCCTGTGGTCTGATGGCGATCAAGACGGCTACGCTGACCAGAAAGGGACCGACCTGTCAGATGATTGCCCAGAAGTCTACGGCACTTCCACAGAAGATTCACTCGGTTGCCCGGACACCGATGGCGACGGTTGGTCAAATTCGGCGGATTCCCATCCTGAAGATGCCACCAAGTATGAAGCCGGTGGCCTCCTTTCGAATCAGAACCTCTACATCGGGCTTCTTGTGTTGTTCGTCGCCTTGGCCGTTGTAGGCTTTACGAGTCGACGTCGCAGCTCCGAAACCACCATCAAAACACCAGCACCCTTGACATCCGCACCGGCGCTCGTCCAACCCACTGGACCGCCACTCCCTCCTGGCGGGCTGCCTCCAGGTTGGACCATGGAGCAATGGGCATGGTACGGCGAAGACTACCTCAAAAGGCAGTGAGGTCCGAAACAAGGTCCGTTCAATCGTCTTTGGCTGGCACGGAAATGCCCCAGCCCACATACGCAGCTCCCAAGCGGTTGGCCCATACTGACAGGATTTCCCAAGCACCGGATACAGTGAACGGTTCTTGGTCTGTTTCGGGTTCAAGTCGGACGGAGACCCCCCATGCATCACAGTCAAGCGTTGCTCTGGCGTGGAAACGCAATCGGCCCTCCTCAAACAACACTCGTTTGTCGTGGAAGACCTCAACTAAGCGGTCTTCAAGACGGGCCCGAATGGCTTCCGGTGTTCGCTCATTGTCATCGTTTTTGCTCATGATATCATGAGCATTTTAGGCGGTATAAACTCCTCAATCAATGTCAATCCATGGACTGCTTTCGCACGTTCCATTGTGATAGATGGTACCGTCCTGATAGCCGGCAGAAAATCGCACTTCCTCACACCCGTTGTGACAAAAATTCTCAGGACTGGTCATCATCAGTGTCGTGGCCCAATATGAGCCATCATGCCCATCACCGTAATTTTCCCAACCTGTTTGTCGGAAGGCAATGTTTTGAACCGAACCATCGCTAAACTTGACGTCTAACCCGACCCAGAGCTCCTGATTGGCTTCATGAACCTCAGATTCTTCGAGCCAACCTCCTCCTCCGTTGAGCAATTCGAGGATCACGGTGAGGTTGTTTTGGTCGTCAACCACTTTGGTGTCGTACACGTAATCGTATCCACCGTACATTTCCTCATAGCCTTCCCCACATCCGGTGAGGCCGCTGATTCCGGTGCATCCGGAGAGGACAAACGTGGAGGTCACCAAGAGTGCGAGAACCATGTGTTTCGCCACAGCGAATCATCCACCATGTTCTCTCTTAGTGTAAGGAATCGTTCAACCAATGGCCTGAATCTCTTCGTCGTGCTTCTTGAGCAAGTTTCGCAACTTTACCTTGAACGAGGGCGTCAACATTTCGTTGTCGGTGGTCCACTCCTCAGGGTCAAGGATGAGGGTGCGGGCTACTTCGTAGCCTTTCCAGTCGGGTGCGACCATGTTGTTCTTCTTCAAATCGTCAAGCAGAAATTTCCGCACGTCGGCGCTGGCGCAAAGGGCAGCGTCGTCGCCCGAGGCATCCATGCCAGCGCTCTTGAGGGCGGCACGAAGGGCTTCCATGTTTGGGTGAGCAATGAGGAAGGTGTTCAGCATGTTTCGACCGTCGAGCACGCACTGCTCCACCATCGGGTTGAGCGTAATGGTCTCTTCAAGACCGGAGGGGGCGACGTATTTGCCGTTCTCCAACTTGAATTGGGACTTGACTCGACCGGTGATGGACAGGTAACCGTCGGGGGTTAGTTTTCCAAGGTCGCCAGTGCGGAAGGTTCCAGGTTCAATGATAACCTCCTTGGTTGCTTCTTCATTGTTCCAGTACCCCATCATAACGTTGGGGCCGGTGACCACGATTTCACCTTCGTCGGGGCGCTCTGGGTCATCCCAAGCGTCCGTGTCGATGGTGACCTTCACGCCGTTAGCGACCTTGCCGACGGTGTTGAGGCGGCTGGTGCCAGCTCCTGACCAACCGTTGGCGGAGACGAGTGGGGAGGTTTCGGTCAAGCCGTAGCCTTCGTAGCAGTTGAAACCGACCATCTGAATGAAGGCAGCGACATCTGGGGAGAGGGCGGCTGCACCGGACATGCAGAAGCGGATGTTTCCACCAAATCGAGCACGGACTTTGGACCAAACCAGTTTGTCCCACAATTTGTCAAAGAAGCCGCTTGGAGGTACTGCATCACACTCAACACCGGCCTTGGCAATGCGCTTTGCCGCTGATTTCTGTGCTTTACCGACAAAGACCTTCTTGAGTCCAGTAGCGGCTTCAAACTGAGCGTTGACACGGTCGTAGAACTTGTTCCACACACGGGGCACGGCCAGGAGAACGGCCGGCTTAATCTCAATGCATTCGTCGGCGATCTTGGTCAAGTCCGAAATCAAGTTGATGTGAACACCACAGCGAATCATCCAGTGCAGGTCAAAGGTGGACCCGAAGGAATGCGCCCAGGGCAGGAAGGCTGCGTTTTTGTCGCCGACATAGATGGTGAATGCCGATTGAACACAAAGGATGTTTGAGAGCGTGTTCCAGTTGGACAGCATGACACCCTTCGGGTTTCCGGTGGTACCGGAGGTGTAGATGAGGGTGTTCAAGGCAAAGGGGTCGTCGGTGATTTCAAACATGTCAGCGCTTCGACCAGCTGCCACGAAATCGGGCCATGCGTGGACGGTGACGCCTTCTGGGGGGAGTTCGTTAGCGGGCTCATCGCCCAAGAGCAAAATTCCACATGATGGCCATCCGCTGGCTTCGCTTGGCATGTTTGCAACGAGTTTGTCAAGGACACCCGTGTCAGCGACGGCGAGCAGAGAAGGGGTAGAATCGTTGAGGATGTAAGCCCATTCCGTGCCGTGCTGATGCGTGTACATGGCGGTGTAGGCGGCTCCGATGCCGTTGGCGCCATAGGAGAGCGCCGCCCATTCCACGGAGTTGTTGAGAATCAAGGCCACACGGTCGCCGGCTTTGACGCCAACCGCTGAAAGTTGCTTCCCTACCGAGGTGGCAAGTTCACCAAATTGGTTGTAGGAAATGTGAGTTCGTGGCATGCCTGGAGCAGGAATGTAGCCGAAGCAGGGCAAGTCGCCGAAGCGGTCGACGCTCGTCATGAGCATTTGGTACAGCGTGCGGGGGTCGTCACCCTCCGGTTTCTTCCATTGGCGGTCGTTCGGCTGACGTTCCCATGCGAGTTCAAAGGGTTCCATGGAATGTGAGTAGGGCATTGAGCATTTGAACATCACCCCGTTAGTCAATGAGGACATTTCGGACGTTTTGGCGCCAATCTGCTCCATCGTTTCGGTTGGCCAACGGGCTTGCAGGACTTGGATGCCAGCAGGTCGTGATCTGAATTTCTCGTCCACTTGCTGTCGTACCGTGCCCCTTTTTTTCGGCGTTAAACGCCAGTCGGGCGCGTTGTTCAGCGTACTTCCCTACGCCCACGATGCGCGTGATGCCCATGATATCAACCACTTTGCGCAAATGGTCGTCGCAGGCTTCCAACACCGGCCCGATCAGTGCTTTAGGCACCTTGTCAGGGGTAATGTTCTGTCCTCGCTCGCCGAGCAACAAAAGGGGACAATGGTTCACCACGAACAAATTAGCGAAGGTGGCTTCCGGTGAACCGTAGAGTTCTTCCATCAAGTTCCAAAGTCGCGTTCCCGAAACTTCCTGTCGCTCCAACTCCATGCCCAGGATGGGTCGTTTTGGGTGGGCGTTGTTTGGTGTTTCGAGTGTTCTCGCCTCAATCCGCAGGAAGTCTTTCGCAACCTGCGTTGCGCCAAAGGGAACGCCCGTTTGAGCCATGCCCCACGGTCCAGGATTCATGCCAAGGAGCAAGGTGGTGGCGCCCAGTCCGCCCCACTGTTCAATGAATTGGACATGATGGTCCCAGGCGTAATTGAGGGGATTGGTGGCATGGGCCACGTGCCCGCTCGACTCGAGCGCCGCTATGGCTTCGTCGCAGTGCAACGAAAGGCGTTTCGCGGCCAGTTTCAGCGACTCGACGGCCGTCATGGTCGTTGGCTGTCGCCAGACCCTATGGCCTTCACGGTGGAGTTCTTGAAAAGTGCAAATATGCAATATGAATATCAAATCATTCGACTTGAATAAAACCGCCGAAGAACCGATGTTGTGAGGCGTCAAAGCGGACGCCTGCGGCCCCAAACCACTCATCAACTGAATCAAAGGGAGATGCGCCTTTGGCCTTACGCAGGGCTCGCGCCCGGGAGCTGACGAGGTTCCAAGCCGATTTGGTTCCGATGCCTGGAATCGCAGAGAGTTGCTTTTCCGATGCCCTAAGCGGGTCCATGTTCAACTCCACGCCGGTGATGGATCGTGCGCCGTGGCCGGTGATGACGACGTCCGATTGGGTTTCCAACGGGATTTTGTATTCCACACCGATTAAAATCGGGTAGGCGCCTATCTGCCTGCCAAAGGTGATGCCCGGCTTGCCGTGGACCTCCAGGTCGGTATGGGGTGCATTGAGATGTGCGGGTAGACGCGTTCGTCCGTCGTGTGATTCCCAATGAACATCTCGAAGGACGCTTCCCAAAGGAAACAAGTCTTGCAATAGCGGCCTGTCAATTTCTTCTCGGCACGTTGTTTTGAACGCAGAGAATGCTTTTTCGGGTACGTCTTGGAATCCTTCACCCTCCACTTGTCGTATGTTGATGCGACGCAGCAGCAACCCCTCAGACCGAATGTCTCGCAGCAAGTCAAGGTTCAGGCCATAACTTGCTTCTGTTTCGCCCCGCAGTCCGGCAATGAAATTCAAACCGGGCAACAGCATCGGGAGTCCCCGCTCACCGCGAACACTCCCATGTTTGTTGATGAGCCGAATGGCGGTTTTCAGTTGCTCAGCGTCGCAGTTGAGCCAGTTCGCCTCGTGGACCGTCGGGTCGGCCGACTCGAGACCAAAGGAGAGCACGGCGCCGTCGGACAACGTCTCAACCAGTGTTTTTGTAATGGCCTCAGAGGGTTCGAGATGTTCAGCGATGATCGAAGGGTTGCCGTTGTCGGTGTGAAGAATCCCCAACCGTTCGTCTTCTCGGAGACCGTGGAGCAATTGAGCAATCGGTTCAGGGTTCGGTATCGGATACTCCAATTCCTGAACGCCTTCCGCCATGTAGGTGTAGGTGTCCGTCATGCCTCCCAGCCGGACATGTCGGACACCAGCGTCGTGGGCCAAACGGACTTCTTTGATGATGTCATCCGGTTCTCGCCAAATGGGTACGCCTTTCTTTGGTTCGATGCAAAATTTGCAACCCCGCTTGTACCGTACACACCCCTGGTACACCTCTACTTCATAGGTCAGCGGGCCCGGTCGTTCCATCGTTCCAAGATCGGGGTGTTCGGTCACGGCCTTGCTGGTTGCGCCAGCCTGTGCCCATGACGTCCACTGCGTGGCGGTTCTTCGTCGGTTTCTCCACTCACCTTTTTCAAAATAATGATGCAACGTCGCGTCCGTATCCTGCACGGCGAGGAAGAAGTTTGGCCGTAGGGGTGTCCATCCTTGCTTCTTCCAACCGCGTATGGCCCAACCACCGAAAACAGCGGGAACATCGGTTGGGAGATTACGAATCAAGGACTGCGTTTCCTTAAGCGAAATTGGCGTTCCCCTGAGGTACTTGCCTGGCACCACGGCCCCGGCCACGCAAACGATCCCGAGTCGGGTTGAGAGGTACCGTTGCATCGCTTCGGGTTGTTCCCTTAGCCGTAGTCTGTATTGGTCAGCCGTCATGTAATCGTAAGGCGTTCGGGAGCGTTCGAGTACACCACAGACATAGCGAATGTGGAATCCAACATAGGGTGGTACACCAAACGCTGCAGGCTCATCTTCGTAGCCGTCCAAGACCAACCAACGTGGTTCGGACGATTCAACCATGGGTCAAGGGGTGGGGGTGTTGCCTTCAATCCTTCTTTGGGCGAGAGCGTCGCTTGCGCTTCTTTCCACCCTCTTCTTCTTCCCGAAGGGCTTGAAGTTCACGTGCGGATTTTCCGCCTGCTTCGCCACCACGGTTTCCACCACGGCCACCGGCTTTGCCACCTTTGCCACCTTTGGCCTTGGCGATGTCAACCTTGATGTTGCGACCTTCGATTTCGGTGTTGTTAATGGCCGCTACGACAGCCTCTCCTTTGTCCTTTTCAGCGATGAACACGAAGCCGAAGCCCTTGGCTTTTCCACCCGGTCCGGTAGCGAGGATGACTTCGTTCACGGTCGCATGAGCCGCCACGAGTTCCTTGAGTTGGTCTTGGGTTGCGGTGAACGGCAGGTTTCCGATGTAGAGTTTCAACCCTTCAGGTTCCTTCCGCTCCTTTCGTCCTTTCTTCTTGTCGTCATCAGCGTCTCGTACGCCGATTCGACGTCCGTTGATTCGATGACCATCAAGCGCTTTGATGGCCGCCTCGGCCATGGACTTTTCAGCGTAAGTAACGAAGCCAAAACCTCGGTTTACACCGGCGTCATCGGTCAACACGATGCAATCGGTCATGTCGCCGTGTCCCTTGAACAGGTCTCGAAGCTCATCGGTTCCAACTTCACGAGGAAGTCCACCGACGAAGAGGCGCGTGCCGGGTGCTGCACGCTGACGTCCGCCGCCACGACCACCGGCTTGTCCTTCAAATCGGAAGTAGGTGCGCTCTCGCCCGTCTTCACGAACATCGGCGGCAATGAAGGTAGCACGACCGGCGGGCCCCTTGGCAAACATGGCTTCGGCAGCAGCGCCCCATCGCTTCCCGGCGTTGTTGAGCGCGCTGGCACCTTGGTCAAGCTCGGCCCAACCGGCGCCGTAATTGTCGGCAAGAGCCCGGTAGGACTTGTAGGTGCATGAGTTGCATTTGACGTTCCAGTCCCCGTCAAGTTCGGCCTGAAGTGTCTCTCCACACGACGGGCAGATGGCGTGAAGGACGCCGCAGTCATTGCGTTCACGGAAATCCAGTCGAACCACGGGTTTGACGTCCTTGATCACGGCTCGACAAACATCTCGGCGCCGTAGAGCATCGGAGGTTTGGTGCATAAACCGGTCAACGAGTCCGGTGACAAAGAATTGACCGTAGAGGTGTTGTGGTTGGAGCGAACCGGGTTTTCCCTCAACGCAGAGAATCATGGCTTCACCGTGCTTTTCGTTGAGTTTCACCACTTCACAAAGAACGGTGTCGCCCACGGCGGGTTCAACCACTGGTTTGGAAGGTGATACGCTGATGGCTCCTTCGCCGACTTGAACATAGCCAACGACGGTTGAGACGATGTTGCCTCCAGCGAGGGCCGTTCCCTCGCCTTGTTCGTGCTCGCCTTCTTTGGCGATGATGCTTCCAGGGGTGACGAGGCTCGCCGTCATGATTCTCATTCCATTTGCAAACATGGCCCGAGATGGGTCGCACGTTGTTCGCTGATTTGAGGGGAGGGTTCCCTCCTTTTGAACCCCCCTTATGGTTCACGCATCCTCATCACGTGCTAACCGTGCGTCGCCTTTTCGGAAAAAACGCCAGCACTTTACATCGGTTTTCCCTTTTCGTTGGGCATGGTGCTCATACATTGCAGGGAGTCGGAACTCTGTTCGAAGGACCGCTTCAGCGCACCATCCGTGGTCTTTTGCAAACGGTTCGAGGTGCGACGCTCGATCGCTGTGGAGGACATGCACCGCCGTGGCTCCAGAACTAAAAGCGGCGTGCAAAAAGGGTCGGTCCGCTTTCTCACGCTGAACGCCCCAGGGTGGGTTCATGACGACGATGTCAACGTCGTCGAGCGTCAAGTCATCCAAGCCCACTGTGGCATGGACAATCTCTGCTTTTGCCTGCAAATCGGCTTGGAGGGAAGCGATGTTTTTCTCGAGGGCGGCGATGACCGACACGTCGGTTTCAACAAACACCACCTTGCTCGCTCCGAGAAGCAAAGCAGCAATTCCAAGAATGCCGTTCCCGGCCCCTAAATCTGCCACAATACTGTCTTGGAATCCATCGAGTTCATCGACCGCAAGCATCCAGTAGGAGGCCAAGTCACCTTCGGTTGCGTATTGCTCGAGGATCACGTTTTCACACGGGTGCGGTCTGAGTTTTGAGAGGCTGATGGCCAGATGCTTTGGGCGCATTCGCCTCACCAACGTCGCTGTTGGTATGTGTTGCCTTGAGGCTGTTGCGACTGCATTTGCACACGCATGGCCTGAATTTGTTGTGCTTCTATTCTCAAGCGTTGAAGGAGTTGTTCACCCGGTTGTTGATTGCCACAGAATCGGCAGAACCGGGTGCCATCAGCGAGTCGTTGGCCGCAGTTGATGCAGAACCCCATGATGCTCCCTCAAAATACTCCCTTCGTGGTTTGATTTAGACCTTCTCACTCCACGGCCGTCATCTGCAACAAGATGGGCCACGTCTCGAGCCCTTCAGCAATGGCTCGTTCGCTGATGTCTTCCCAACGTGGATCGTCCATGAACTCAGATGGTTCCAAACCAGCATCGATGAGTTCTTGGAAAAAGGCCCGCAATTCCGTTTCTATCTCGGAAAGTTCGATGACATCCTCCTCGATCTCAGGAAGTTTGACCGCTTTGGTGTCGCCATGTTCATCCGTTTCTTCGGATTCAGGTTCACTTGCTGCTGTTGGGAGCGGTATGCTCTCTTTCACCTCCTCGGACGCAGTCGTGGGTGTGCTGCTTGGAGGGAGAGGGACATCGGCTTGTTCAACCTCGGTGCTTTTGTGTTCCACGACAGGTGCGGCCTCAACCAGAGCAGCTTCTGGTTCACTTGCAACCTCCGGTGCTTCAGGAGGTTTCGGTGTCGGCGGTGCGACGGGTTCAGGTTGTGGCGGTGCTGGTTTTTCGAGCCGGCCTACGCCAAGCACCTCTGCCTGCTGGCGAGCCATTTCAGCCGCCGCCCGCCGAGGCAGGCTGACGAAGCATTTTCCGGGAAGAGACTCGGCTGGGAATGGGAGATAATAGCGTTCCAATGAAGGCAGAGAGGAGTGTCGGAAGCAGAGCGTTTGCACCGCTTCAAACGGACGTTGAGAGGGCAAACCAACCGAGAAAGGCGTTGAAGCCAATTCAACGGAGTTTCTGAGCCACCCCTCGTTGTTGATGAGTTGCTGCATCCATGGGCCCATGTCTGCGGTTGCAATGTTGACGAACATGAACGAAGCGGCCCGTGGGTCAAACCCTTGTTCTTTCAGAAGGTGAGCTTCGGCCCGGGGGCGGTGAAACACCGAAATTACGGGCTGCCCGTGTTCGATCATATCACCGTGGAGTTCCAGCATTTTCCGTTCTTTTCGAGGGCACAGCATCAACAAGGTCATGCGGGTTGCGTGCGGGTCCCAAATCTCACCCCAGCGGGCAGACGCTTCGCTCATGAGCTGACCGATGGTCATGTCAGGAATCATGGCGGTTATTCCCATCTCTGCACCCAGAACGAGGAGGCGGTCCCGGCATTTTACCCTACGGGTGGGTTGGCTTGCTTTACAGCAGGTCCATGCTGTGGGCAAGTTCTGCAAGGAGCAGAACACCGCCGGCTGCCCCTCGAATCGTGTTGTGACTGAACGCCTCAAACGAGACCATGTTTGGGGTCTTGCATTGAAGGTTGGCGACCACCACCGCCATACCCGCCGCCCGTTCAATGGCGGGGTTTGGCGATTGAGGGAATCCGATTCCATCAGCGAAAAGGTGGGCGTTCACATCAATGGTGGGGGTCAACACCAACGGTTGGTGAGGGGCGCTTGGGAGGTGGTTCATACGATGTGCTTGCGACCATGCCGAGAGTGTTTCATGCACGTCCTCTACGTTGACCTCGCTCGCAAACATGGCCTCAACAAACACATGGTGCCCGTCCGGACGCATGATTCGTTCGCAACGTAGGCTCGCTTCTCCATGCCAACCGAGGATGTGGCTCAATTCTGCCTCCGTCTTTTCTGCCTCTCCAGGGATGCTTGGGTGGACGTTTCCCTGTTCGATGGCTTGCTCCATGTAGGCATGTCCACCTCCGGAGAGGCCTTGTTCGCTGCGCATGGTGTAGCGTTGCAAACCGTAGGCTTTGTTGAGCGCCGCAAGCGGGAGAATGAGGGGGACCAGGGTGCAATTTGTGGCGCATGCATGGCGAAGTTGACCACTGCTTTGCTCAACAAGGGCCTCAGGGTTAAGTTCGGGAATCACGAAAGGAACACCCTCTTTGCGTCGATAGGTACTGGCGTTTGAAAACACCCTGATACCCGCCTTCACCCACATTGGTTCGATGTGCTTTGCTTCCTCGCTTGGCAGGGCCGAAAAAGCAACGCTCACGCCTGCCTCGGCCAAGCCCTGAACGGTGTGTGGGTTGGAAACATCGACCACTGTGAGGGGTGGAAGCATGGGTCGTTTCTCGCTGAGCAACCAGGGGACGTCCTCCAAAGATGCACCGAGGTGGCGTGGAGAGCCAGCAACGGCGGCTAACTCAAACCAAGGATGGTTGACCAACCGCTGCTGGAGACGTTGAGCAACCAGACCACCAGCGCCCAAAACAGCGACGGTTAGCCGTTGCATGGTACACCCAACGCTTTGGTGGTTTTGAGTCCTTGGCAGGGTTTACAAGAGCGGTACAGGAAAGAATCGCCGCGTGATCAGTTTTCGCAAAATGCGCCAACCATCCGCCGTTGAACCAAGTTTTGCTTCACCGATACGGGGTCCATAACTGATGGGAATGAACCCAAATTGCACGGCTTGATGAACCATGCTCGCAAACATTTCTGCTTCAATTTCAAAGGATTGGCTGTTGAGTTTCAGCGTGTGTATGGCCTCCCGCCGAAAGGCCCAGTACCCCGAACATACATCGGAGGTTGTGGCGCCAAAAAGAGCCGTTGCGAACCATGTCAGAAGGTGGTTGCCAATGAAATTCAACCGCGTCATTGCTTCGGGCGCAATCGTTCCGTTTAATCGGTCACCGATGATGACGCTGTGCCTTTCAAGCGCCTTCAGCATCGATGCCATCTCCTCCGGAGCGTAGGTGCCATCTGCGTCCATCATGATGACGGCGTTCGCCCCAAGTTGGAGGGCTTCTCGAAAACCATGCCGAATCGCACTTCCTTTCCCCGTGTCATTTTGCTCAACGAACAGCACGCCGTACTCCTCGGCCACGTTTGGAGTTGCATCGGTGCTGTGTCCGTCCATCACCAGCACCGTTGTTCTGTACCCCATCTTCTCGAGTTTGCTGTAGGGTATTCGGTCCAATACCCATGCCAATCCTAATTCCTCGTTGAGGACGGGAAGAAGAACAACAAGGTGTTCCATGGTGGGTGCCTTGCTTTCCTTGCACATGGTGTTTACCGTTCATTCCACGGTTGACCATGTCAACCACTGAGGTTTGACCCCGGTCCGGTCAAACAACACCGTGTCTCGGCCCGACAACCCCAACGGGTTGAGCCAACGGTCGGGCGCAGAGCGGTCCCATTCAAGGACCACTTCGGTTAATTCGCTTCCGTTTCCAACATTGAAACAGGCTTGGTGATAGCCTGCATCGGTGCGAAGGCCATGGTAGGGGCGTTCAAGCCCATTTGAGGCTTGAAGGTAAAGTCCGCCGGTGGAGCCGATGACCTCGTAGATCAAACACATCTCAACCGCATTGGCTGGTGCACTGACGGACAGGGACCCATCCGTGCCTTCGGGGAGAAAGGGCCGGTCGTCTCCAAGTCCCATCGGATCTCTGAATTTGTGGTTGCGCCACGGGTCCAGTCGGTTCTCGCAAGCGAGACAATCCGATTCGTGAATGCCATCCAAGAGCAAAACCTTGCCGTCCCCATCCGGATGCAAACTCCACAGCGTTGCTCCGTCCGATTGGGCCTCTATGCCCCAGTAAGGTGAGGTGGCCAGTGTCCACTGCATGGTTCCAAGGGGCGATGTCAGCGCGTGCAACATGTTGTGTTCAATGAAGTACGTCGTGTTGTCGTAAAACATCGCTTGTGTAGCCGCTGCCTGTTCGCTGGCATCAAGCTGCACCAGTCCGAGCGTCGGGATGGCCGTTACATCCACGTGCTTCGGGGCATTCCAAACATAGCCCCAGTGCATGTTTTCTGTGTAGACAGCTCCTTCAATGTCCTCCAAGGCCTCCCTCAGCGCCAAGTCTCCGGGTGAAACCGCCAGCAATTCATCGTGATTGGCCAAGCTAAACGCGACCGTTTGAGCCATTAAAGAGCCCAGAACGATGAGCCCGACGAGGGCCATTGAGACCGGCTGCGGCATGACCCATGGCTTGAGGGGCTTCTCATCGACCGGCGTGAGCGCCGTGTCGGGCGACCACCACCATGCCAACAGCACGGCCAATGGAACATGGAACGCATGAAGCGCCATGGAATACAGGGTGTATGAGAGCAGCGATAGAACGGGAATGAAACGCAATCCTTCCACCAGGTGAACCACGCTAAGCACCCACAGGAGAGCAAACCACGTCATAGCGATGCGGCCTTCCAACGTTGAGCGCAGACCGAAGGCGGCGACCCCGGCGAACACAAACAACACTCCGTTGTACACCAGAAGCGGGCGTCCGCCTTGCCAACCGTATTCGGAAAACACCGCCTCATCGAAGAGCCTTGGGGCAATAACGAGCAACGCTACGGCAAAACCGATGGTGATGAAGGCCGATGAAATGTACATCAGTTTCCTCAACAATTCACGGTGTTCTTCGTTGTCCATCGCCAAACCGTGCATCACATGACTCAACAACAACAACGAGAGGTAGATGGCGCCAGTGGGGTGTATCAGGGCAACCGAATAAAGCGCCAAACAAAGACCGAGTGTATGGTGGCGTTGCCGTTGTTCAGCGTGCCGAAAGAGAACCAAAATACCCACGACCAAACCAAGTTGGCTGGCCACGCTTGGAAATCCCGAATCGAAGGTTTTCGCAAACAAGGCGATTCCTAGCCCCATGGCAAACATTGCATGGGCGCCAGCGCCGTGTCGATCCATGGCTCCTATGATGCCCAAAAGCAAAACAAACAGGGTGTAGTGGCCCAGATGGAACACAGCATGACCCGCATCAATTCCGGTGAGTTCCACCACCCAAGCCGCAACGGATGGGTAGGCGGGCGGGTAAGTCCAAAAGCCGTCATTGGTGCCGGGCAAGGTGAGATTTCCATCAAGAACAAGCTGTTGGGTGAGCATCGCAAATCCAATCCAATCAACGCCAAAAGGAAGGTTTTGTAACAGCGGTGAAAGCAAAGCAGTAGAGGCAATAAAGAAGCTGAGAGCAAACAACCACGTTGACCGACTTCGTTGGAATGTGAGTTGAATCTCGGCCTCCTCACTCAGCGAGGTGGAGGTGTTTTCTTCGGAAAGTTCGCCGTGCATCGCCGCCTCAAGGAGTTGCCATCGACTGCGTTTTGCAATCACCTCATGCCGCTGGTGAATCATCCTGTACGCTGCTGCATTCAGCCCCAACATCGCCATCATGAGCAGCACGGGCGACCATACGTCGAACAAGACCAAGGTGCCTGAAACCCCGTAGAACAACAGAAGGCCAAGGGCAGGTGCGAGCAAGGCTTTGCGGAACCGGTCGCTGCTTCCATCGAGAACCGAACTGAGTGCCCAACCGGGCAACATGCTCGGGGCCAACACGACCAAGGCACTACCGAGCATGAACGGGCCACGCCCGAACCATGACTTGATGATTCTCCGAAACCTCAAGTAGAATCGGCCCTACATTACGTCATGGACCCAGACGAAGCCTCTCCATTCCATCCAACCGTTGTGTTTGATGGACCATACTGGGTTCACGACTTTTCACGCCCGAGTCCCGACGGTTGGCAAGCACCGCACGTGTATTCGGTTGGCCGATACGATGAACGCCGGCCTGGTATGTACACCACGCCTCTGTTTGAGGGGAAACGAGACCACCATGTCGGCCTTGATTTGGGAGCACCCGTCAACACACCCGTTCACGCCTTTGCATCCGGCACGGTGGTGGAAGTGACCGTGAACGGCGACGATGGCTCCTATGGACCCACGCTCATCACCAAACACACGCTCCCCTTGCCCGTCCATGTTGGTGGCCCGCTCGCGAAGGAAAGCTCGGTCTTTTGGGTCCTCTATGGCCATTTGAGTTGGGACAGCATTGCTCACTGGAAGAAAGGTGATTCCTTTGGATCAGGCGAGGTGTTGGCCGCCCTCGGCGATGAGGACGAAAACGGTGGTTGGCCACCGCACGTTCATGTTCAGCTTTCCATTGACGAACCGGTTGGGGGAGACCTTCCGGGCGTTGTGTGCTTTGAAGACCGGGCAGAGGCTTTGGTTAAATTTCCCGATCCACGCTTGATTTGTGGACCACTCTATTGAACGGAGTTCAAGTGAGCTTTAAGGCCGTTAATTGGAGCGATGGCGGCAGGATCCTTTCCGTGCAACAAGGCCACCGTGATGGAGAGCCAATCCATGACCAAGCAATGGTAGAGGAGACACTCGAGCAACGAGGCCCCCTCGCCCACGAGGTTCCATGCTGTCTCGGTCGTTGCGTGTGCAACCATCCAGTCCAATCGTTGCTGGACACGCGGGTGCATACCTGGCCACGTTAACACCAAGAGGGCCTGATTGGGAGCTTCAGGGTCTGCATCAGGTCCGATTCCTCCCCACGCCACGCTTTCATTGTGGTTCATTTCGGGAACCACACCGGTGCGCACAAAACGAGCAGCGTTTTCATTCATTTGATTTTTGAAACGGTTCAATGCAGGAGCCAATTCAGTCGGGCCAATCACGGCCAGAGGTTGTTCAATGAGGCCAGCCGCAAGCAGAGCGATGTCCCCTTCTGGGTGAGCGATGGCATCGAAATGCTGGTTGTTGGCAGCCAGCCGCTCCAGCATGGCCACGCGTCCATCTTCGGATTGCACGGGTAAAAGACCGAGGTGTTCCATCACGGCGACCTGTCGACTGAAAATATGGCCAAAGGCCGTTCGTGGTGGCTGACCGCCAATTGTCGGGACGAGGTGGCAACTTGGGAACAGCTCCGGAAGGCCAGCCAACTGACCACCGGTGGCGATCACGATGGCCGTCGCCCCCATTTTCAGAGCGGCTTCGGTGGCTGCAATCGTCTCTTCGGTGTTGCCGCTGTGGCTGGTGGCGAGGACCAACCAAGTCGCATCAAACCAAGCTGGCAGGGTGTAATCTCGGCTGACAACCACGGGGCAGCGTCCTTCTCGGCTGGTCAATGTCGCCAAGAATTCACCTCCAGCGGCACTGCCTCCCATCCCTAAACAAATGACCCCGCTCCAAGGTGCTTTTTTCAGGTCACTGATCCATGGGAATCGGTCGACGGTCACGGCCCGGAACCCATCGCGCAGGTCTTGATGAAAGGTTCGTGTGAACCCGACCATTCCCTCAACATCCAATTTCTCAGCGAGGTCAACAAGCGTTGGTTCAGGCGCTTCTGTTTCGGTATCTTGCATGTTTATTCCTCCAAGGTTTCGGGTTCGTCAACCGCCATGAACGGGAGAGCAAGCCAAGCGTCGTCATGCTTGATGAGCCGTCCTTTTCGTCCGGGAGTGTGGTCGTAAGGAAGACGAACGTGGTCCATCGCCCATGTGGTTGGATCGAGGAATTCGCCCACCGTTGCATCCTCGTTGACGAAGTCGACGTCGGTTAACTCGTGCATTTGAGCGATCACCTTGGCTTGTTCCAGATCTCTCCACGTCGCTCCCGTACGCTCGCGCCGGTCCACCCGTTCCATGATCGCACCGTCCTTGGTCCATGACGAAGGTCGCCAAACATGGCTCCGCCACTGGAGAATGTCCCCGATTTCATATCCTGGTTTTCGGTACAGGAGCGTCAGCCGAGTCACGTCAACGCCGTCTTTGCGTCCGACGGTTGAGTTTGTTTCCACCACCATGCCACCGTATTCGTTGATGAGGTGGCGGCCCCATGCACGAGCCAATCCTTTGCTGCCAAGGACAACATCGTATCCTCCAGTGACCTGACCTTCGCTTGTGATGAAAAACATCGGGTCGTCAGAAAGTTTCTCCAAGACCTCGTCCAGGGTAGTTCGTAAGCGTGTGAATTCTTCTTCGCTCAGTCGGCGAGCACTGGAGCGCAATTGGACGGTTGCCTCAAAATAGTTTCCAGCACGCCGTGTGCACGTGAGGCAGACGCCGTTGGCCATGCGTGCCCGCATGGTATGTTCTTCTTGGAAGAGCAACGTGTCGATGACGCCTTCGACTTGAATGTGAAGCAACGTGTGCCGGTCAGACACCTTCACTGGTTCCATGGCCAGTTGAATGTCCTCGGCTTGTTCGTGGACGACCAGGTTTCTGTGCAAAAGTTCGTCCCAGATTTCATCTTCGGTCGTGTTTTCCCATTTGCCATCAAGTTCAACGATGCCGCAACGCGCACACCGCACCCAGGGGACGTTTTCGGGGACCTTTGCCAATACGGTCCGAACTCGGAGGCAGGGTTCACACATGCGGTCGCCGTACAGCGGGGGCTCGGCCCCACAGACCAAGCAAAATTCGCCGCCAAGCCGTGATGACATACGCCTCTCCATGTTGGTCTCGCGGTGAAGCCTTTGAAAGACTACGCCTGTGGAGAGGCTCAGCCGTCGGTTTTCTTGGTGGCTTCAGTACCGCCGCGGTCGGCCCGCTCAAGCGCTTCCAATCGCTCGTCGAGTCGTCGGCTTCGTTGAACAACCGTCCACGTCCACAAAGCGATCGCCACCAACATTCCGAGGTAGGCCACGGCAAGGTAGGTCATGCCTTCCAAGTCATGCACCTCCGTCACGCATGCTTAGCATGGATTCCAATCGCTGTTCAAGGGCGGTTAATCGCATGGAGGCGATCATGTGGCCGACGATGAAAACCGTAAACGAGATGGCGCCTAGAAGCAAGACAAGTCCCATCTCGCCGTTGATGGAGCCTTCATCACCCGTTCCAATCACAGGTCCTGGGTGCCGTATGGTCCAAATTCTGGTGGCGACGTAGGTCAGGGGCACCAACACAAAGCCATACAGTCCAAAGGCCGCAAAAGTATCTCGTGTTTCCACACCGTCAGGTTGGCTGTTTCGACCGAGCACAACGTAAATGGCCAAGAGCGTTAACAACCCGAAACTGTTGAGCCGTACATCCGTCCAGTCCCATGGAGTTCCCCATTCTGCTTGGCCCCAGACACACCCCGACCAAACGGCCATGAGGCCGCAGGCCAGGCCAGCCTCGGAGCCAGCAACATGCAGGCGCCACATCCATTCAGAGCGTTGAAACAACCACCCGGCAGAACCCACAAAGAGGGCGCCAAAGGCAATGAAGGCCGCCCACGCTGCTGGGACGTGCCAGTAAAAAATTCGCTGGGCAGCAGGGGATTCAAAGGCGTTGATGGAGACACTCGGAGCCCACAGGAGAGCAAGGAGGAGAGTGCTGCCAATGCCCATGAAGCCAAGGACAAGCAATGCTTCACCCCACTTCATGGTCGGCGGTGTTCGCATGTCCCCCTTGAACTTGGTGTTCATCTCAAGAAAGAAGGCTGACAAAGAGGGAATACGGAAGTATCAACACCGGGGTCAACAATCCGACAAACACGGCTTGTGGGCGAGCGAGGCGTTGCGTTGAACGCTGCATCCAGCCGACGCCGTGCCAGACTGAGAAACACAACAGCGAGCCAGCGCCTACGATTGTGGCGTCCAAGGTCTCGCTCAAAGCAGTGGAAGACAGCAACGAAAACACGAGACCAATCACCAGCGGCAACCAACTCGCATGTGGGGACCTTCCGCAAACACCTCGCCACCAATCCGCTGCACGCTCCTCTCTCGTCGCCACGACCAACGGCTCGCCGCACAAAGCCACGGCCAGAACGGGAGCGAGCACGAATCCGAGCCGTTGCATTTGATTGAGCTCCCCCATAAAGTCTCCAAATGAAAGAAGAATGCCCAAGGTGAGTAAACCAGCGATGGCGTTGGTGTTCAACCACATCAGCGTGCGAAGGTGCATGCGTACACCGAAAGCACCTGGAGTGATGCGTTTGACCGGTTTTGAGGGTCGCTGCTGGGCGTTGACACCTTCGGGAGGTGTGGCGTGTGTTTTCATTTCTTGGCCAATCTCAAATCGATGCGTTGCGCAGGCCATGATGCGTTCATCATGCGTGGCAATGAGGAGGCCGTGACCCATGGCCCGAAGTTCATTCAGCCAGCCGCCAAGGGCTTCAACGGACGCATCGTCCAGGCCTGCGTCGGGTTCGTCAAGGATGACCAAAGCGGGAACTTTGCTGGCAAAAGCGGGGAGCAATCCTGCAAGCACGGCAACCTTGCGCGCTTGACCTTGAGAGAGGTGAGCGATCAGGTCATTGGCCCGATGGGTTAGGCCAAAGGCGTTCAAAAATGGGCCACAGTCCACGTTGTTCCCGTTCATTGACATGGCGCATTGAAGCCTTTCCTCGAGCACTTCACTCCCCATCATGCCGTTTTTTTGGAGGGTCAGACCAACGCTCAACGGAGAGGGTTTGGTACGTCCTTCATGATCCCTAACCACGACATCAGCATGCTGAATCTTGCCATTTTCAACGGGAAGAAGGCCTGCTGCCGCTTCGAGGAGCGTGGTTTTTCCGGCACCGTTTACCCCTGCCAACACCACCGTTTGGCCGGTTTCTATGCGAAGCGAGCACCCATCCAAAACCGTGTTCATGCCTCGGCGTACACGAACATCATCAAGGTTGAGCAAGGCCTTGGCCATGGTCTGGGGAAAGGTCATTCGGGCAAGAACCCTCCTGTTTCTTCCTTCTGACACATCAACTCAAAAGAGATGGAGTTGAAGGAGCCACCATGGGCTTCGCCATGTCCTTCTTCTCCTGGACGGAGTGGGCGGTCTTGTTGTTGTGGTTTGCTGCCGTCCTTACCCCTCTGTTTTACGCTGTGAGGACACGAACTTCTCTCGCCATGGGCATCACCGTGAGTGTTCTTCTGGGCGCCGTGGTCCAAGTCTTGTGGTCCATGCTTTACAACTGGGGGCTGGTTGACATTTGGGTTTGGAACGATTTCGTCCTTGTGCCGGTACGGGCCTTTGAGCCTGGGTTCATTCATACATTGGCGTCGGCTGGTTTTCTTCATAGCCAGGGAGACATGATGCACGTGCTTGGCAACGTCATCATCTTGGCGCTTGTCGGCGTGCCCTTGGAACAACGGCTCGGGTCAGCGCGATTTGCGATGGTGTACGTGATTGGCTTGCTCGGTGGCTCGCTTGGTTGGGTTGCTTTCAACGCAGAATCTTACACGCCTGCCCTTGGGGCTTCCGGCGCCGCGTTTGGGTTGCTCGGCGCTTACCTTGCTGGATGGCCAAAGGACGAGATTCCCTTCCCCATCTTGCTGATCCGACCGTGGCCGGTGGTGTTCATTGCACTGTTGTACTTTGGTCTGGAATTGCTGCGTGCGTTCTCAACCATGGAGTCTGGTACTTCAAGCGGCGTTGCTCACATGGCTCACATCGGAGGATTTGTCGCCGCTTATGCGCTCCTCCCACTCGTAGCGAGAGGCGGCCCGGTGGAACTTGGCGTCGTTGATGGCGGGCCAAGTCAAGGGGCAGCCCACTCAGCAAAGCGCCGTCGAATCAAGGCCAGCATGACTGACCTCAGTTCCCTCGACGATCCTTGGACGTCCGCCGGTTATGAGGTTCCAAAACACCTCCGCGAACCGCTCAAAAACCTGATGCAAGCAAGCGATGAACCGGAAACCCGGGCGGCATGGATGGAACATTTGGCCGACGCTGGATCATGCCCTGTCTGTGAAGCATCGCTTGGTTTGGTCGAGCGCTCAACTGGGCCCCATTTGCAGTGCTCGGTCAACACCGACCACCTTGAATGGCCGCCGCGGTGATGTCAAGGGTGAATCGTTGGACGGCGTGATACATCTGAGGATAGAATCAAAGGTGGGCAAGCCTTCCAAAGCACGGAGAGGGAGAGCCATGCGAAGCGCACCACGGCCATCATTTCGAACAGCCGCGCTTCTCTTCGCTGTCTTGATGCTCATTGCCGACGTGAGTGGCGGGCTTCTTTCCAACCCTGTTCATGCAACGCCGGTGGCTGAATACGAAGAGCCGATTCTCGTTGACGGCCTGCCTCCGCTCATGTGTGGAGATGAGCTGTGTGAACGTCCGACCCGATTGATTGAGCGGGGCGATCGCCCCTCCGCTGAACCCGAACAATGGTGGCTCAGTTATGGACCCGATCTCGATTGGAACGGGATGGACGACCGTTTGCAGCGCGTACTAGCTGGCCATGAATCCATTTCGCCCACCGCCATTATGGGGCCAGATGGCCGCAAAACCGTCGCCATCGTCGTCGATTATGCTTGGGCCCCGAACCCAGGCGAGGTTGCAACGCTTCAAACGGTTCTCAATGAACACGGCTGGATCGGCGAAGATGCAGGAGCTTGGTTCCAGGTGATGGATTCAATTGATGCTGTAGTTGTGGACAAAGTCCCCGTCAGTGCTCTCATGGACATTTACCATATCGAGGGTGTGGTGGTTGTTGAGATGCAAAACGTGATGGTACCCTTCAACGGAGTTGCCACCGAAGCCACCCGCTCGATGCCTTCTGATGTCTACTCTTCCAGCACATATTCACGTGGCTACAACGGAGAGGGCGTTGTCATCGCAGTGCTCGATACCGGCGTTGACAATGAGCACCGTGCGCTCAACGATTTTGACGACGTTGACGACGAACCAGACAGCGACGCAACCAGTTACAACGACCAAAAATGGGTCGCAGGCTTTGACGCAACCTCTTCGGCATCAAACCCCGATGGAAGCGTTGACCCCGACGATGGCCAAGGCCACGGCACGCACGTTGCAGCGACTGCTTTGGGCACTGGCGGTGCCGAGCGAATTCACACTGGAAGCGGCATGGGCGCCTACCTGGTTGATGTAAAGGTCCTGACCGATTCAGGGGGCACCAACTCCCAAGCCTCGTTGAATGGGATTCAGTGGGTCATCAACAACAAAAACACCGACTGGGGCAATAACGATTCGAGCCGTGGCATTGATGTTGCCTCGATGTCCTTTGGTTCATTCAGTAGCCCGCTCAACCCAGATGACGAGGGAGACAACGGGTCTGGCGCTGAAGCGAGGTTGGTCAACGACGCACGCGACGCAGGCATTGTTTGTGTGGTGGCCATGGGCAACGATGGCACCAAACGCGTCCCGTCCCCCGCCAGCGCTGACGGCGCCATCTCCATCGGTGCAGTGAACGACCGAAACACCGTCAATCGAACGGACGACGTCATGGCATCCTACTCCAATTGGGGTCCTCGCCTTGGCGACGGTGATGACGATGAATGGGACGAACTGAAACCCGATATCACATCGTACGGGTCTGGCATCACGTCAGCGACCGCCGCAACGGGTCCTTCCTTCCCAGGACAGCCGGAGCGGCCGTTGGCCGACAGCGATTACGACTCAAAAGACGGTACAAGCATGGCTACGCCGCTCGTCTCAGGCATTGTCGCCTCCCTTCTGCAGGCCGATGATTCCCTTTCCCCAGAAGACATTCGCAACATTCTAAGGAACTCCTCAGAAGCCAGAGGTTCGCCCACTGAACCCGACGTCTCCAGTCGATGGAATGACAAATGGGGTTTTGGACTTGTAGATGCGTCATGCGCCCTTGATTACGTGCTCGATAGGGCTTGCACACCGCTTGAGGACAACGGTGGCATCATCATCACACCGCCACCCGGCGACGAAGGACTTGGCGAGGATGTTTCAATGACAGCTCCGGTCAATCAATCCCTCCACTTGGCCGGCAATACACTGTCGGTTGAAGGGACAACGGACACGAGTGAACACAACTACATCGAAGTCCAGGTTAAGTTTGAGCAGTTTTATGAAGACGGTGAAAGCGAAGAGCTGACAAACTGGTTGAGCACGGATGGAACGACCGAAGATTGGTATTTCGACATCACGGTCGATGACGACTGGGTGGATGCGGACGAAGCTTACACCCTCATCTACGCACGAGCACTCAACGAGGGAGGAGAAGCATCGGTGCTCGATGTTCGAATCGTTCGGTTTGCTCGGATGTCCATCACCATAAGTGAACCTCCACTCGGAACAGCATTGGTTGGTTCTGTAGATTTCTCCGGGACCGTTGAGGGCACGGACCACGATCGTGTGGAGTACAAGGTCGACGGGGATGACTGGCAACTTGGTGACAACCTTGACGAGCAGGAAAACGGAGTCCAGACATGGTCGTTTTCGTGGGATTCAGCCCAAGTTGGTGACGGTTCCCACCGAATCAGCCTCCGCATGGTGAATGCGTCCGGCGTCACCAGTGATGTTGTCAAACGCACCTACCAGGTGGACAATTTACCCGCTGCTCCAAACTTTGCCTTTACGGGCACGGTTGGGGTATACGACGGTGGTTTGCCCGTTAACGATGCCGTAGCAGGGACCGTTTTGGAAGTCAGGTTTGGGCTGCGAAACATCGGCGATTTGGATGCAAACGAAGTGTACCTGACATTGGATGGCGAAGGCGCCGATTCCATGACGTATCCTTCTGAAGGGAAGGTCACATCGCTGAATCAAGGAGAAAGCGTCCAAGTCACCCTCTACTGGTGGGCCACTGTTCCCGGGACACACGACGTGACCCTCTCCCTCGATCCCACACAACTCTACGAAGACCCCGACCGTAGCGACAACACCTACACGTTCAGTTTTACCGTCGATGAGCGCCCAATTGAACCAATGTTACGTTTCCTTCCCGGTTCGTCCAGAACGGTCCCAGACGTGCCAGTTCCCGGAGCCCCGTATGACATTCGAATTCGTGTCGACAACCTCGGACAAACCGATGCGAGCAACTTGAACCTAGGGCTAGAGCGATTTGTTGAATCCACCGGGTGGATGCGATTGAAAGAACAATCCCTGTCCCTGGTGCCCGGCTCAAGCACGACTTCAGGCTACACCTTTGCCCAATTCGAGGACATTCACAATGAACCTGGAGCGGTCTCTTACCGAGCAGTCCTCAGCGGTTCCGGAGTTGAGGTCGAGTACAATGAGCTGCGGTTCAACGTGTCCGTTGCCGAATTGCAAGCTGGACCGAGGGTGGGCATATCGCTCACCTCAGGTGAGGTCGCCGTTGATTTCATTGGTCTCGATGATGGAAGTTTGCTGTTCACCACCATCAACGGCGAGCTCCACGCTCGTACCATTACCTCCACGTTGTCGATGGTTGGTGGCGTTGTTCTTGAAGAAAATTGGGGCGGGGAACTCGCCGTTCACCAACGGGACGACGGGCTCGTCCAAGTCGCTTGGACACGCCGTTCTCTCAGCCTAGAAGGCTACATCCTGACCGACATTGCAATGACGTCCATCTCGGCTGCTGGAAAGACCACACCAAAGCACTACCACATGCCGGCTTTGAAGTTCTCGGAAGGGTCTTACTATGGATTTTCCTTTGACGAACACGACGGTACCATGGTGCTCGCTGGCTACCACCGTGATTTGTCCACGGGCGGCTCATGGCAAGACATTACATCGCTCTTCGTCATCTCCTCAACCACACCTGACCGAGGTGCTTCTTGGACGAATCCTATCACGGTGCTTTCTGACATAGACATACGCCCCGGCGACGTCCAACCACTCGGTGTGGGACTTGGAGATGAATACCTGCATCTGTTGTATCAGGAGTACCGTGATGATGTCTCGGGAATAAAACGGGTTGGACTCATGTACACCCACGGTTCGTACACTGCACCATCTTGGAGTTTCCAATATTCGATTGGGGACGATGCCAGCGCACCTCAATTGGAAGTGTTGGTTGACAATGGCGAGGATCGATTGGTGGGTGCGTGGATCGAAGGGATGGGCAAAGTTGCCAACGTTGTCGTATCCAACACCAACGCCGTTTGGGCGGGTCAAGAAAACACCCGTGTTTTGGCACCCGGTGCAACGGATATTTCACTCACGCTTGGAGAGGATGGGATCTATCTCTACCACGATGAAATCAATCTTAACGGTCCAGTGTACCGCGTTGGTCTTGTAGCCGATGGTGAAGGACAATCACTGGCAGGCTTGTCAAACATGCTTGAACAGGGCTTCCTGTTCGGTGTTGGTGTCATGGAAGAAGACACCATCGTATGTTCAATCACGCCCGGTGGCTCAATCAGTCTAAGCAAGATTGCGTCCCTTTCCGGTTCCGGATCAGCGGTAGCATCGCCCGGTCTCTTGGAAACGCTTCTTGATTACCTCCCTGGTGAATCACGTGAGGTGAAAATGCGCTTGATTGGCATTGGTCTCGGTCTCTTGTTCATGTTCTTGGCTTCAATTGCCGTGGTTGTCCGCCGTTCCCGAAACGAGGTGGATGAACTTCTCGTGGACATTGATGAAAACGAAGCCGAGAGCGTTGAACTCATGGTCAATCCTGAAGTGGATGAAGGCCCTCTTCTCACGGTTGTCGACGAAGGCGACGAACTCACCGTTCAGGTACCGATCGCCGTGATGGATGATGAGGAAGAAACCCTCGCTATGGAACTTGAAAAGAAACTTGAGGAGGGTGAGGGCAACGCTCGTCTCGAGCGACGAATGAAACGAAAACAACAGCGGGAAATGAGCGAAATGGCCGCTGTTCTCCAGAAGGGACTTCCCCCGCTGCCGGGCGTTTTACCCCCGCTCCCACTCCCAGCATCGGACGGAGACGCTGCTTTGCCTGGCCTGCCGCTTCCAGACATCAAGCGAGAAGTCTCCTGCCCCTCTTGCGAAGCGACTTTTAGCGTGAAGGATTTGATGCTCAAGCGCATCAAGTGTCCTGTTTGTTCCGTCGTCATTGACTTGTGAGGTTTTTCTGTGTGCGGAATTTTTGGATATTTCGGGCATCAACAGGCACTCCCAATCTTGGTTGAGGGTCTTCGAAGGCTCGAGTATCGCGGCTACGACTCCACGGGTGTTGCCGTAGACAATGGGAACAGCATTCAAACCTACAAAACCGTTGGAAGAGTAGCTGACTTGAAAGCAGTTCTGCCTGATGAAGTTCAAGGTACACTCGGCATCGCTCACACTCGCTGGGCTACCCACGGCGGCGTGACCGAGGTTAACACCCATCCCCACGCTTCCCACAACGGTGCCATTCACCTTGTTCATAATGGCATCATTGAGAATTTCCAACAACTTCGCCGAGCACTTGCGTCGCGGGGCATTGAATGCGTCAGTGAGACCGATTCGGAAGTGCTCGTGCAAATGATGGCATTCGAGCTTGAGAAGGGTGCAACACCGCTCGAATCGGTCCAAGCCACGCTCCGTCGACTGCGTGGTACGTGGGGGCTCTGCATTTTGTTTCGAGACCACGACATGATGATCTGCGCACGAAATGGTTCTCCACTCATCATCGGGCAAGGTGAAGGAGAGACATTTGTTTCCAGTGACCCTCATCCATTGACGGCTCATACCCAGCGAGTCGTTTACCTCGAAGACGGTGATATTGCCGTGATCCACCCTGAATCGTTTACCATCACCTCCACGAAGGGACAGGAGATCGAACCAAGCATCACGGTTCTTGAAAACGCGTGGGGTGAAGCAGAACTTGGCGATGCCCCTCACTACATGTACAAAGAAATCTACGAGCAACCGGACGCCTTGCGCCAGTGCATTGCTGGGCGAGTCGACCGAGAGATGGGAACGGGGCGTCTCGGTGGGATGGGGTTGGATCATTCGACGCTCGTTCAAGCTCCTCACGTTCGTCTTTTGGGCTGTGGGACGGCGGCCTATGCTGCAGAAATTGGACAGACCCTGATTGAAAAAATGGGTCGAATACCTGCCGTTTCTCACATCTCAAGTGAGTTTAGAAACAACGACACCGTCATCAATCCAAAAGCGATATACCTCGCTGTTTCTCAATCCGGGGAAACCGCTGACACCATTTCTGCCATCAAAGAAATCAAACTCAAAGGTGGTAAGGTGTTTGGTGTTGTCAATGTGGTCGGTTCAACCATTGCACGGCTCTGTGGTCAGGGTGTTTACATCCACTCGGGTCCCGAGCAATCCGTTGCCTCCACCAAGGCGTTCACCAACATGGTGGCTGCCCTGGCCATTTTTTCAACTCAACTGGGTCGAACCCGCCATTTGTCGAAGGAAGATGGGCGGGACCTCATTCACCATCTTCAACAGGCTCCGCACCTAATGGAGACCTACTTTGAGGACGTCGGACCCATCTCTGAAGCGGTTGATTTGTTGTGTGAAGCAAGTTCCGTGCTTTTCCTTGGACGTGGGCTATCAGCAACCGTAGCCAAAGAAGGTGCCCTCAAACTCATGGAACTTGCTTATATTCCTTGCTTGGCGTATCCAGCGGGTGAGATGAAACACGGACCCATCGCATTGCTGGAGGAAGGGAGCCCTGTGGTCATCATCGCTCCAAACGACCATCTCAAAGAAAAGACACTCTCGGCCCTTCATGAGGTAAAAGCCCGGGGAGCCAAGGTGATTTTGATTCACGAAAAGGGCGATTCAATCGCTTCAGAAGGCGATGTCTCCATCGCGGTGCCTTCAATCCACCCTTGGTTAACGCCGTTGCTTACGGTCGTACCGCTTCAGTTGATGGCCTACGAGACTGCTTTGCGTTTGGGTCGCGATGTTGACCGTCCTCGCAACCTTGCGAAATCGGTAACCGTCGAGTGATTTCAAAGAATGGTAAAGCGTTGCTCGCTCTCTTTCCAATTGAAGGGCTTGTAGCCGAGAAGGTGGTTGGTGTGGCGCATTTTCACAATGCCCAACTTACGAGCGACATCATCGCCGTGCCGCTCCATCACCAAGTGCATAACGCCGTCTGAAAGGTAGTCTTCAACCCCGTATTCGCCGAATTGTTTGTGATCTTCTCCCGTCATTTCGCAAATGAAGAACGAGGTTAGTTCAAGGCGACGAACTGCCTCAAAGAGTCGGAAGATCTCATCACGAGGATTTTCCATTTTCGTCAGGGTAAAGAACGCACCAAGCGAGTCGAAGACCAGCAGTTCGAAGCCAATGGACTGGCGGTAGGATGTCAGTTGTTTGATGAGTTGCCCCATCCAATCCACACGGTTGCTCATTCCTTGCTCGTCTAGTTGGACCCGAAGGTCGGCCAAGTCAATGATAGCAATTCGGTTTCGTACACGCGGGTCATCTACGTTCATGCCCATGTTGGCCATGTGGGAACGAAGCGAATCTTTGCCCTGTTCAAGGGTGACATAGATTCCGCTCGTTTCACCGTAAAGCACAGCGTTGTAGAGCATGGAGAAGGTTAGGCTTGATTTCATGGCACCTGACGATCCAGCAACGATGCTGATGTGGCCTTGGGGGATACCGCCCTGCATTTTTTCGTCAAGCCCCTCAATGTGGGTCGGAATTCGCTCAATCTCAGACATACGGCTCGCTTGATGGGGTGCACTTGGGATTCTTCAATATCACCCACGTATTTGATGGGAATCTCAAAGGTCTTCACCATGGTCTTCTCGACATGGACGTGTGGTTGGCTTCCAATTCGCCCCGTCGTCATTCTTTGTTGCTGCCGCTTTTCCCTTCACTTCACCACGAAGGATTGGAAGGCGTCGACGAAACGCCACCTACAGGAACCGTCGAGCACCAAGTTCGAACGATTTGCATGCGCAAGGCAGCTGCGCTTCCAGACAGTGATCACTCGCTCGTCATCGTTGCTGACACGATGCTAAGCGATCCTGACGATCATTCACTGAGCATTGGAAAACCTCGCGACCTGGCTCACGCTGCGACCATGCTCCATCGATTAACGGGACGCTTTCACCAAGTGTGGTCGGCCACTTCAGTACGATGGAATGGAACTTGGCATCATTGGTGCGAGTCGGCCGTTGTGGCTCTTCCCGATTTGAAGCAAGATGAACTGGATGCCTTGCTCACGTCTGAATCGTGGAAGGGCAAAGCCGGAGGGTACGATTTAGCAGGTCCCATGGGAGTGCACGCTCGTTTGGTGGAAGGCACCGAAAGCACAGTTCTCGGTTTGGCAGCTGGCGCCATGGAATTCCTCACTGGCCTGGCTTCTACCCTCTGAGCCTCAAAGCAAGGGCGTTAGTCCTAGTTCGTGTTTTTCCATATCCACCACCACGTTTTGGCCAGGAATCATCAATAATTTGTCTTCTGCGTCAAGGGAAAAGACGCTCACTCGAGCCTGGTCGGCCATGTGTTTGATCTCTCGTCGGCAAGCCATCTGATGGCTTTCCATGTGGACGAGTGAGCGGAGGTCAACGATGGCGGTGTCCCCTTGCATCACGCGTTCCAGCATGGCCGTTGTCGGAATGCGTTTCATGACGTCGGGTGCGATGTAGCGGAGCGCTTTGTTGGGCGGGCTTTGAAGCCGTTGAACGACCATTCCGAGGTCGTGAAAGGCTTCGCCGTCGGGCGTGATTGGTCCGTTCCAACCCAGTGGCGGTGTGCGAAGGGGACGGACATCGACCGGGCTCAACACAGAAGTATCCACGACCGGCTCTGTGGGTGTTGGCTCTTGAGCTGGTTTTGCATCACCGCCTGAAAGGGAGACAGGACCTTGTGAGGCTTGTGCAGGAGGTGCTCGTTCATTTGCGGTGCCGCCCTCTGGGTCGGGAAGTCCAAAAAATTGCCACAGACTTCCCATTTCCGTTCCTCAGAAGTCCAAGTCGTCGAGCAACGACTGCAACTCCGTTGATTCAGAGGCTGGTGGAGTTTGTGAAACTATGGGTTGAACCGGTGCTGGGGCGGGTTGATTGGCGGCCAGCCACTGCTCACCGTAGTAGTTCCACTGTTCCATTGTCCACCCATCGGGAAGCCCAGTGGCTGGAACGGGTGGACCTGCGTTGACGGATGCTTCCACCTCCATCGGTGCTGCGTACGGTTCGGAAGGTACCGGCTGCAGAGCGGCCTGCGTGGCCATGGGTTCGGGTTGGACCGACTGAGTACCGGGTATGGCTTCGACGGGCTTTGGCTCAGAGGCAAATTGACTCTGTTCAAACATACCGAAATCTTCGGCATTGCTTGAACCTCCGCGTGTGAACAACAGGAAGACAACCAACCCAACGATGATGATGCCAAGCAGACCGATGACCACCGCTGTGGTGGTACCGACGGCACTGGTGATGCTCTCAATCAATCCGTCGGGAGGAAGTTCGGCAACCACAATCGTGAGTTCTCTGTCGATGCTTTCACCATCATCATCGGTCACGGTCAGAACGACGGTCCACGTGCCGGGTGGGAGATCATCCATGGTCCACGTGAGTCCAGTGAAATCAACGTCCCCGGTTTTGGAGCCGTCCAAATCGGTGTCGAGGTGGGAACTGTCCCACTGATAACCGAGGTTCTCAATGTCGTTAGATGAGTCCGTGACAAAATAGCTGCCAAGCAGGGTAAGGTTGTCGCCCTCGGTCAAATTCGTAAACGACATTTGGCTGTCGACCAGTTCACGAGGAGGGAGATTTAACACGCTCACGTTCATGCTTTGTTGGGCCGTTGCGCCGTCGTCGTCAGTCGCCGTCACGGTAATCATTCGGACGCCCTTGGTCGTCCACATCGGGGTGATGGTTGTTCCTGTCAATTCGCAGTCGTTGTCGGCTATTCCATCGTTGTCCCCGTCAAGTTTGGCATCTAAATCCCAACACACTTCGAGACTTTCCACGTCCGAACGGGTATCTGAAGCTTCGACGCTCAAGT
Organism: Euryarchaeota archaeon UBA561; assembly: GCA_002502295.1. Lineage (GTDB taxonomy): Archaea > Thermoplasmatota > Poseidoniia > Poseidoniales > Poseidoniaceae > Poseidonia. The sequence continues at coordinate 33,334 of DANX01000035.1, forward strand.
TGAGCATATCGCCTTCAAACACAGGGGTGTTTCCAGGCAGGTCTTTGGTGAAGGTTGGCGCAACGTTGTGAATCATCACCATGGCTTGTCGAAGGTCGGATGTGGCTCCGTCATCGTCAATGGCTCGAACCTGAATAATGTGCTCTCCAGAGGTGTTCCATGAAACAGCTTCTGAGGAATTAACGCCGATGCTCGAAACGGTCCAGTTCTCGTCGTTCAATGAGGGGTGCCATTCAATGATGACCGTGCCTTTATCGTTCTCAGAATCACTGGCTGTAGCGCCCAGAAGGGCCACTTCGTCTTCGTTGAGGTGCCAAGTCCCGTTTTCGTCGGGCTGTACTTCTACCCCACCTTTGGTCAACGAAGGAGCCGAAATGGTAGGTGGGATGTTCAGCACCATCACCTCTCCCGATTGGATCGTTGTCGCTCCGTCATCATCGGTGGCGACGGCCGTGATGTTCAGCGGTCCTTCAAACTTCGGCGTGAAGGTACACGTAGGTTGCGTCGTTCCTTCAGCACAGTCCAAGCCCGGCCATGTTATGGTGACCTGTTGCCCGGTTGGAGAGGTGGTGTCAATGTCCTGAATGTCAACGGCTTGAACGGTGACAGCAGATTCGACTTCTACCGATGTCGGGTAGGTGAGGTTGTACGTGGGTGCACGGTTCAAAACCACCACGTCAACCTGTATTTCATCGACATCGAGTTCCTCATCGATCACCAAGACGCTTACGCTCCATGTTCCGCTGTTCGACCAGTTCCATTGTGTCCAACAATCAGGGGCTTCGATGACATCGATGAGGCCTGCTCTGGATTCAATTTCAAACCGGCAATCAACCTCCCCACCGTCAATGTCAAAGCTTTCGGTTGCGTTGAGTGTGATGTTTTCGTAGGTGTACTTTCCTTCATCTACCTGCAGATCGGCGGTGGGTGCACGGCCAATGAAGATGGACAAGGACGCAGCATCGTTGCTGCGGTTCGCATCGGCGGTGACATTCTGGTCTGGATCCACGGTGAAAGTCATCTCCGCCGTCCCTATGGGCATGTCGACTGGAACCGACCAATCCACTAACACACGTTCTTCGGCGTAGGGAGCAATCGCAGAGAGGGCATCCCGGGTGATAATTCCGTCCGGTGTTTCAACCTCCATGTAGGTGGAAGGAGCTGTGAGCACACCACGGTTTTGTGCCGGGAGAGAAAAACTGAGAACGTCGCCAGGAAGGGCATTGTAGCCTATGGAGGCGCTAAGCGTTGTGGTATCACCGTTCCGAGTTCGTTCAACAATCACCGAATTTGCTTGAGCGATAAGATCCACACCAACGACACTCAAATCTTGAACCACCGTTGTGGCTCCTATCACGCCACCAACAGGGTCGTAGACAACGATGCCATTACTGGTGTAGTCGTCGCTCGCTGTCGTGTCATCAACCTCGTCAGATACATTCAGCGCCACTTGCGCCTGACCGTTGTTATCGGTTGTGGGGTAAGCGAGGGTGTCCGCTATTTCATAGCGCAATTGAAGGTTGGTGTTCTTGATGGGTATGGCCGGTGAGCCTGCTATGCTGTATTCGATGGAAACCTGTTCAATGGCGTTGGGTAAGGTCGCTGTGGTAGCGGTGTTCACGTGGATTTGCGTGTTGCGTCCACCGGGTGAAGACGACGGGTTGACGTTGTTGGAATCCACCGGATCGTAGGTTTTCAAGAGCCAATCAATGGTGAATCCAGCCGAATTTGAGATTCGAATCCACGAATTAAATCGAACGGCGGGACAGTACCAGTTGAACCCAGCACTCACGCCGGTGGCGTTCCACTCGTTGATTTTGTATGAATCATCGCATCCTCCGTACTTGATGTTGAGGCCATCCTCGGTCGGAATGCCGTCTGCTGTGACTTGCCAGGAGGTGTTTTCGGCGCCGTTGGTATCGAATTCACTCGGGTCGAAATAATCCGAGCTTCCGCTCACGCTGGTGCCAGACATAAACGGCATGTACCACTGGTCCCCAGTTCGCATCGGGAAATCGTACTTTTCTTTTGGAGGGGCATAATACGTGTCAAAGGAGATCGTCGCAAGGTTTTGCGACAAGAATCCAAGGTTGTACGGTGCATAGTCAACGTCGAGTTCGAACTCAGAATTGATCACGGCGAGGTCACGAACACGGATGATGTCCTCGCCCGTGTAGTCAATGGTGAGCCTCCCGGGTATTCCCTCGAGCGTGGCTCCACTGTTTCCGGAAGAAAATTCTCCTTCGATTTTCATCTTGTACGCCAATGTTTGAATTCCATCAACGGTGATGAAAAAGGTGTCTTCAATTTCGTAATCTGTGTCTCCAGTTAGCGTGTTTAGGCTGGCTGAAACGTTCGCTTGAGCAAGGAGTTGGGCGACATCAAACCGAGTTTCATAGGTCCATTGGTCACCAACCCTCCAGTTGGGGACGTCCACTGCACCATTCACGCCCTGGGAACGTTGCTGGGTAGACGTTTCATCAAGGTGAATCGAGGATTCTACAACGCCCATGCCCAGTGAGGTGAGGAAGAGGGCGACGAGGAAGGCGGCTTGGCATGTTCGTCCGAACATAAGGCGAGGTGGCAGTTCTGATACAAAAGAGAATGTCCCAGATGACTTAGAACTCATCGTTGGGATTCAAGCCACTGTTGTCCATAATGCTCCCATTGCTCCATGGTCCAGCCTTCGGGCAGACCACCCGAGGGTAAGGGGGGACCATTGTGGGTGTTTGTTCCATTTGGAGCTTGGTGAAGTGCCTCTTGGAACAGGTATTGAGGTGGTGGGCCCTCGGGGCGTTTTTGATTCATTTTTTCCTCACGATTAGCGAAGAGATCGCCCGTCAGAGATTCGGATACTTCGTCCCATGAGTCAGGGGATGTTTCTCGGCGACGCCGTCTCGAGAAAAGCATGATGAGCAGCAACATCACGGCCAAGAGACTGAGTTGAGCGACAGGATTCGCTTCTTCACCGACAAGGGCAGCACCAAGATTTTCCATCGGACTCCGGTCTGCTGGAAGGATGGCGAAGGTGACCACTTTCGTTCCTGGTCGTTCCGGGTTTTCATCCCAAGCCATCACCTTGACCGATTGCAAGCCGTCTTGCTTGAACGTCCATGACACTGTTTTTCCGATCAGGTCTGCATCGTTGTCAGGTATGCCGTCTTCGTTGCTGTCGACCGTGACGTCAATGTCCCATGCAATTGTTAGGTCTTGAATGTCATTAAGGGCATCGGTTGTACTGCTTGCATCCATGATACACGCCTCATAGGCAACACATGAGAAGGGTGCTGTTTGTACGATGGGGGGCGTGTTCAAGACAAGCACTTCCAGCACTTCACTTGTATGAGCGCCATCGTTGTCGGTGACGTGATAGACGAGCTTGTGGGTTCCGCTTCTGTTCCACGAAACGGTGAGATTGTCGCCAATGACATCGCAGTCATCGTCTGCACTCCCGAGGTCGTCAGAGTCCATGCTCGGGTCAATGTCCCAACATTTCACCAAGGTTTCGAGGTCAGAAGGTGTATCGGTGGACGTTCCTGACACGCTCACGGTTTGACCTTCAGCAACGGGAAGCACTGAAGCGATGGGTTCGATGATTGGTGGAACGTTTTGCACGCTGACCCACCGCTCCTGTATCCCGCTGGAGGCACCTTCTGTGTCGGTGACTTCCAAGCGCATTTTGTGCAGGCCCGCTTCGAGCCAAACCATCTCGAACTCAGAGGTTCGTCCGTCAAAGACGCGAATTAAGGACGGTTGGGCGTCGTCTGGCCACCACGTGTGCGTGAGGTCCTCAATGTCGTCAACGGAATCTTGTGCTTGGCCTTTGACTGAGACCCGTTGATCCTCCTCTACGTGCCATGTGTCTTGAGCGTCCATGAGGATTGGTCCATTCTCGTCGATCATCTGAACATTGATGCTGTGCGGCTGAATGTTGGAGAATTTGACGTCAAAGGTTGCTGATGCTGTTGCTCGGTCGTCATCCGTTCCGATGGCGGTGAATGTCTTCCAGCCTTCGGTTGTCGATGTGGTGGTGCAAATGCGCGTGTAGTAGCCTTCTTTGCAGTTCGCACCCGGCCAGTAAATGTCCACGACGCCCGGCCAAACCTTCTCCGAATCTGAGTCGTTTGCGTAAGCATAGAGCGTAATTGGGTATTCGACCTTGGCTTCCGTCCGTTGGCTTCGGACTTCGATCTTCGGCGCCCGGTTTTCAACGGTCACGTTGAGGACCATCACGGTTTCATCCCGTTCTTCATCCTCGACGGTGATCTCGATGGGATAGACGCCATCGTCAATCCAAGTGTAATTGAGGAGGCAGGATGGCGAAGCGATACGTTCGTAATTCCAGGTGCGTGTTCCATCATCAAAGGGGACGTAAAATTCACAGGACACCGTTCCCCCGTCCTCGTCAAAGCTTTCACTGGCGTTGATGAAGATCGATTCACGGGTTAGACCGGTCGCTTCAGCGGCAATCGGTGTTGGCACGCGACCCACGAAGACTTCGATTGTTCCGACGTTGTTCTCGAAGTCGGCGTCTGCCGTGTTGAGGCGGCTTATGTCAGCCTCCCACTGAATTTGGACGGAACCAACCGGTGCATCTTCTGGGACGGTCCACATCCCAAACAATTTGTGCGCTTGGTAGGTTTGAAGCGCTGGCAGAGAGATGGTGTCCACCACACCGTCGGGTGTGGTTAGGCGAGCATCCGTGGCGCTGGACGTTGTGATGCCACGGTTGTTGAACGCCACTTCGATGTCCAAAATATCTCCTGGTAGGACGTTAAACCCTGAGAGAGCATTGAGTTGGGTGTACACACATTCCGTGTCCGTGCATCGCGACCGCAAGATGACCGCTGCTTCTTCATCGGCGAAAACATCCAATCCCACGAGGTACTGGTCAAGAGTCACGGTGGATGCTCCGACCTTGCTGCCTGATTTGGCCACCAGACCATGGCTTGCATAATCGAGTTGCGTCGCCGAGGAATCAAACGCATCACCGATGTCGATGGTGGTCCATGCACTGCCGTTAGCGGCCGTGGTCAATGCGGTCACAAAACCCTCCACTTCATGGTGGAGTTCAAGGGAAAGGCCGGCCGTGTTGGAAAAGCAAGATGAGGAAGCGTTCACCCAGACATTCATCGGCGTGTTGAGGGCTGTGATGCTCCGTTCCGGAACGACTTCGAGGCAGTCAGAGCGGACACCTGGGTTGGTGTAGGGTTCAACACCCGTAGCGCCCACCGGGTCGTAACGCTTGAGTTTGAAATCAATGGTCAGCCCGATATCATCGGCCGTGTGAAGCCAAGCATAATTGCGCACTTCAGGGCAATACCAGCGATACCCTTCGGAAACGCCGTCGCTGTTGATGGATGTCATCTCATACGATTCATTGCAGCCGCCATAATCGACGGTTTGTCCGACACTGTTCCTTGGTTTTCCTGTATCTGTCACTACCCATGTGGTGGTGTTGGTGTCTGTTTCAGGTGGTGGGAATGGCGTGATGTAATCGCTTTGCCCAGACCATTGAGATGAGGAGGTGGTGGTGGTGGTCCAGCGTTCGTCAACCCGAAGGGGGAAGTCGTAATTTTCGCTCACAGGTGAGTACGTCGTGGTGATGGTGATGTCGCCAAGAAGTTGTTCAAGGAACGAAATTCCGCTTGGAACGAATCGAATGTAAAGGTCGAGTTCACTACGGATGGTGGCAAGATCGCTTACCCTGAGGTATTCAGTCTGCGTAAATTGGATGTAGACGTTTCCAGCATAACCTTCGAGCGAAACGCCGGATTTGTCAAAGTTCGCTGATGTCCGAAGCGTGTAGGCCAGCACCGACATGTTGTCCACGGTTTGCGTGCTAATTCCCGTGACCTCTGCGGTTGTGTCGCCTTGGATTTCTCCAACCGTGGCCTCCACCCCGGTGTCGGTGACAAGAATCGTCGGGTCGAAGGTTCCAGCATAGATCCATCGGTCGCCGATTCGCCATGTCGGTACATCCGAAACTCCGGGGTCTCCAGCCGTCGTTTGGTGAACCGTCGGGTCGGCCAACACCTCATGGTGATGGAGTGGAGCCAAGTGGACAAGGAGCAGAAAGGCCAACGCAAGGGGAAGCGTTCGGCGTCCGAGACTCTCCCCCATGGTTACCCCACGGGGTGGGGAGGACATCAAGACTTCTCTTGCAGGCTTTTGGCTGAAAGCAATCAGAGCAGGTCTGCCAGCTCGTCCTTGATGATTTCAACGGCTTCGAGGATTTCGTCCTTGTGTCGAGCACCGGTAATGACCATCTTTCCTGATCCGAAGATGAGGCAAACGACCTTTGGGTCGTCGAGTCGATAAATCAAACCTGGGAACTGTTCTGGCTCGTATTCCACCTTGTCAAACGGAAGGTGGAAGGTCAAGTGGTTGAGGTTCAACTTGCGAGGAACGCCAGCCTGTGGCTCACCGGTGAACTTGTCAACGCCATCGTAGTCTTCGGGATAGTGAAGAGCGTAGGTAGCCACCATGTTCTGCACTTCGATGGTGACGTCCTTGAGGTCCCAAGTTTCAATGCCTGCTGCCCGCAAATCCTTGATCATGCGGTCAATTCCCGTGTGGATGTTGTCCTCGTCTTTACCGCCGGTGCACACAGCACGGCCTGAGCGGAACATGAGGATGGCGAGTTTTGGTTCGGTGACACGGTAGACGACACCGGGAAACTGTTCAGGTTCGTACTCACAGTTGAGTTGGATAGCAATGTCGGGGAGGTCGAGTTCTTCGGCAACACGGGTGCTGGCGACAACGTTCACAACAGTCAGGCGTTCTTCATCGGTGGTCAT
>DANX01000102.1:0-343 GCA_002502295.1 Euryarchaeota archaeon UBA561
TTCGGTGTGCTTAAATGCAGTACGGAAGTCGGGAGGGCCATGAGCGACGACGCGACCAGCCAGACCATGACGGGAAACGTTCCCGTCTATGCATCAGCCATGGTTTTCGTTGGCGTATGGGGATTGGTTCTCGCAGGACTCAACATGTTCAGCATGGTTCACCCCACTCACCACGTTTCGTGGGGTGGAATGTTCACTTTTGAAGCAACAAACGCCGCCTTCGGTCCATCGAAATCTGGCTTCCACTTTGAGGTTCTAGGCGATTCCATCTTCATCGCCGCTTGCATCGGCTTGATTGGATTTGGTGGCAAAACCATCAACGAACGCAGCAACATTGGTGATT
>DANX01000102.1:644-24080 GCA_002502295.1 Euryarchaeota archaeon UBA561
ACGCAGCAACATTGGTGATTGGGTCAACGGGCTCATCTTCAACGACACATGGCCAGCCCTCAACGACCCATCACTGGGAGGCGGTCAACGAACAACCGCAGCTTGGTGCTTGCTTCTCGGCCTCGGTTTCTACCTTTACTTCGGCATCGCCCATCAGGGTTGGATTGACGTTGGCGTTTATTCGGTCACCATCGCTCTCATGGCCGCTGGCTTCGGTTTGAACCATGCCAGTCGTGCACCTCCCGGTGATGACAAAATCGATTGAGGCAACTCGTCCCTACCGCTTGTGGCCATTTCGGCCGAACAGTGCATCCAAACAACCGAGTATCAGCCCATGCCAAAGCGCCATGCTCCAACGAAACGTCAACCGTCGCACACCAAGCATTGCCGTGAGTTTGTTGTGGTGGGTTGAACGCATGACTTCTCTGTTGACAACACCAAGGCGGCCGCGCCAAAGGAGCAATTCGTGGAGCAGCAGTGCCAAGATCGATACAACGAATACCCAGCCTTCCCAATGTTCAAACGCCGTGCTATCGGCTTCTAAATCACCTGTAAGCAAGCCGAACACAAGCGGCAACCCTGAGATGATAAAGGCCGACCAAAGTGGGAACAAACACAAGATCATTGTGGAACTTCCAAGGAAATCAAAGCCAGGTCCGTTACGCTGTCGTTTTGGGTGATGGCGCATGATACGGACATGCGCGCGTGCATCTCGCCGACGCTTCGAAAGAAAGTGTCCTGCTCCGGTTTCTGGAACGTGTTTAACCAGCGCATCCCGTGCGTAAACAATGGTTCCTCCTGCCTGAATCAGCCGCAAACTGACCTCCATGTCCTCGGCATGGTACCAGGCCGGGTCAAAACCGCCTACTTCAATGAGGGCTGCTCGCTGAAACATGGAACACGGGCCATTGGCAAGGCTTGTCCTCCTTGGGCGAGCGCGGTACTTCGCAGCGATTTCAACCGAACGTAGTCTGCTGACAAGGTCGTCGGCTTGTTCAAACACCGTGCGTCCGGTTACAGCCACCACGCGTTCATCATCACCGATGGGTGATGTTTGTGCAACCATGTTGGCGATCCAGTCAGGTTCTGGACGTACATCGATGTCGGTAATGGCCACCCATTCTCCGGTGGCATGCTCAACCGCCCACTGCCGGCCTGCAGACAATCCAAGTGGTGGTTGATGATGGACTCTGACGGGCGTCCCATTGATTCCCTCAGGGTCATGATACGGTTGGAGAACGTCTTCTGCACCATCGGTTGAACCGTCGTTCACGACGAGAACCTCAAGCGAGGAGTAGGTCTGTTTGAGAAGAGATTCCAAGCAACCCTCAATCCAATGGGCTCCGTTTCGAACGCAGACGGTGATGGACACCTTTGGGCCATCCAATCACACCACCTCAAACAATTCAAGGAGGCGCCGGCAACGCGCCTTGGTCTCAAGGGTGCTCGGCTGAACCACGACCCCTTCGTTCGGTTGACCGTACAGCACAACAGCATGAAGAGGCACATGCAGATGGACAAACAACGGAGCAAGGTCTTCCTCTCCATCAACCACCACAGCCACCGGCTCTTCAAGGACAGCTGCCTGAGCAACAGCCTGACGGAGGTTGGGGGTAAGCAACCCCGCCGGGTTGGAAGCATGGAGAACATGGGTGAAGGCAGAAAGGTCAACACGCTCTTCGGTTCCGAGCGCTTGGCGTTTGGTTTGTCCATCAATAAAACCGATGTCTGGGACAACATCGAGATTGAGCAAAGTTGACACGGTCACATCGCCAACGGCGATGAGAATGGTTTCGTCGGTATCGATTTCTTCCAATGCCGATAACATGGCCACCTCCGGTGTATCTTCAGGGCCCTTGTATAGCGTCCCCATGGGTGTTTTTAATTCAGGCTCAGCGCGTTTGTGCATCTTGAGCACAGCGTTCTCCCACGCGGGTGCGAACCATGGATGTCCATCCATGTCGACCAGTCCATTACGTATTCGTGATGAACTCAAAATGCCGCCACCCACGTCCAATAAATGAGCCACTTCAACGATGTGCAGCAACGGTAGACCGTGTTCTTCCCGCTTGAGATTAATTCGTTCGCACTCGCCTTTTGTCTCAGGCGTAGCAACGATGCAATCAGCGGTTGGATGAGATGGAGCAGGACCGTGCGTGTCCGTTAGTTCGTGAATCGAAACCCGTTTGTATGCATGTTGTTCTGCCCAATTAAGCAACTCATCCCGTCGCGTTTCAAAGGATTGCATGTTCACGGATTTCTGGTCTGCCATGGCATCACTGGTCACGTGAATTTCGACGCGATCTGCAGACCGCACGGCGGCATCGAGAAGAAGACGGTGTCCTGCGTGGAGGCGGTCGAAAGTACCGCCAACCAAACAAAGCCGGAATTGAGGAGCACCTCCCATGGAACCTGCTTTGGCCAAGGGCCTTTGGTTTCATCGCCAAAAATAATGAAAACATTGGCATCCTTGGACTGTGCCCCGACACCTAACGGCCTTGTTCACAGTTTCCTCCGAGGCCTGACCCTCGGTGTCGGGGCGTGCTGTCCGGTAAGGTGGTTGTCTTGCGTTCATTCTTGCGTCGCACAAGGACCCATAACCCACCGATGGTTTACCGCATTTGCACCGAGATTCACTCCCCGAGGGGTCGTCCCAGTCTTCGATTGCGGCCGTACTCATGGTGTCAGACGTCATTGCGTTTTTTCACAGTCGCTCAGCCTGATGTTGCAGGTACGGTATTCGGGCCTCATGCCGACTCCATATCAACTCATCGGACAGTGTCACCCAGACGCGCATGGTAGCTCCGTGTGAGCAACACCTCGCCAATCGCGGGGTCGCCAATTGACAGCACTTCTGTGCCAAAACGTGGCCACTGATCCACTGGACGAACCAACCAGCCTGCTTGAGGATGGACGGAAAGAAGGGGAACCGGCAGGCCTTGTTCATGCGCATAGATCATGTCGTAGAGTGCGACCAAATGTTCAGTCCCTGGTCCATCATTGAGCAACCTGACCGCCAGCAAAGCCTCCGAGGTTAAACTGCAGGCTTGGTGTTGAGCACTGAAGCCAGGATAGCGGCTGCGCTCACCAGGTGTTCGAGCCACTTGAGCGGGCCAACAGAACGGTTGGTTGGCAAGCCACGAACGCCCTGTATGGCTTCCGAGTTGGGTCACCACCCAAGCACCAGAAAAAACCGACCACCACGACGGGGGCAAACGTTCCATGATGCTCCGTTGTGTTTCAGGCACCCATGGCTTGAGCTGTTGAGCAATGTCCAATCCCACCGCCCACATGTGAAGCAGACTCCCCTTTGGTTGGAGGATTGCCAGTGATTTCCATTCCTGAAGGAGCGATTCATTGTCCGCTCGCTCAAACGGCGGAAAAATGGTTTCCAACACATCGATTTCACACATGGGTTGGTTGAACCAAACCATGCGGGCTTCTTGGAAAGCCCCACGATGTTCCGGGTTGTTTGAATCCAAGGTGGTCAGCAAACACGTGGCGAAAGCAGCGTTAGCGGCGTGTTCGTTTTGGAGTTGATGGCGCCAATGAAGAATGCATCCTGCGTTGTTCACCGTGATTGTTTGCAGGCGTTGAAGGGCCGTTCGCTGCCATTCATCACCCGCCGACATCATGGCGACAGGCAAATCATTCAGTGGCACATCATGGACGGGCAACAATTCAATCCAGCCGTGAGGGAGTCGGTTCTGAAGTCGAACCCAGCGGGATGGTCGGTTCGCTTCAGGAGATGCAATCCAAGCGGCAAGCGGGTCAAGCGCTTCCCAAGCATTTGCTTGTCGTTCATCGCCCTCAGGGTACAATTGCAGCGCGTCTTGCCATCGAAGTCCCGCCTCACCGCTCGGCGATGGTGCGCTGAATGCTTCGTAAGTGGATGGAGAATGGTTGAGCAATTCAGACGCGTCCGCAGGCACGTGGGTGAACGAAAGGCCTCGGGGGCGTTGATGAACGCTCGGTTCGAACAACTCAACCGTGAACACTGTGGAACGGCTGAGCCTCACCTCCACTCTCCCCATCTCGTCTGCATCCGTTAAGAGAACGGCTTCTTGGGCGGGCGTTGGCGAGACGCCGCGGCGGGAAAGAAGCCCCCTGCACAAGGGATGACCTAACAGGCGCCCCACCATACCTTCGTCAGGTCCATCAAATACCCAATCCACAACAAAGGGGATGTTGCTTTCTTCCATGACATGCCGAAGGATTGAGACCACCGCACGGTGTGAGACACCATAGATGTCCACGTATCCAGGGCGCCACGGGGTTTGCATCCATCGCACCTCACCAAATTCCATACGGACCTCCCGTTCCAAAGCAGAGAAAGAGGACTGAGTAGAACCCTCAAGGGAACCGATCAGTGCATCATAGAGGTCATTCAATCGCTCAGAGCCCATGCGCGGATGTTTCATCTTTAGCCAGTGATTCAACACCCCACGCGGCAGGTCACGCTGTTTTGTACTTCTTCGATCGCTTATTTCGAGTGCCTCAGGAGACATGGAACTGAGCAGCAAAGACCGATTGAGCGGAGATTGAAGATGAGCACGAAGGGCCCGAGGAGGAGAATAAGAAAACCCGGCCCCGTCAATGGACCCAACCTCGTAATTTCCGTTCTGAAGGCGCAAAGGCGGGGATGTCGATGAAGAATCGGAAGAGGAGAAGGTCTGACCTTCAACCAAGGCAAGGCTCCCGCGTTGCTCGAACAGCTCACCTCGAACCAAACCGATTCTCCGCTGAGATGATTCGAACGCCGCAAGGGTGGTGCTCTCCCTTGGAGCAGGTGGCTTGGCCGGCGTTCCGTCCGTTAGGTTGTACCACTGAACGCCGGATGTAGGAGCAAGAATCCATGCCCCCCCTGTATTTCCATTGGAAAGACCACCCGATGTTTCGATCGAATCCTCAACGAAAACAAAAGACGATTTTGGTGGTTCTGTATAAGCAAGGAGCACATTGGCATCATCAGCATGAAGCACAACATTGGCTGAAAGCTCACGAAGAAGGTCTGCATATTGCATCATTTTCCCGACGGCGTCTTCCTTCAACCGTTCATGACCGGTTTGACTCAAGTAGATCGGCGCATTTCGTAATCCCCCGCGTTCGTCGCGAACAATGAGGCCTGCCTCCCTCAATTGACGGCACGCAAGCGAGGCATGGGGCATTCGCATCGAAAATTGACTCGCAATTTCAGACACCGTTGACGGGCCATGGCGCAACCAAATCAAAATTTGCCGCTGGGCGGCCGAACGTATGGGGCGATGAAGCATCACTAGTCACCTTTCCCTCGCCGAGGCATTCTAGGCCAAAGACTTTTCAAATAAAAGTTCTTTGAAGTTAATTTTAGTTATAGATTTCCAGTGGAACTGTGAAAAATAACTTACATTCCATGGACCCGGTGTTGCAAATACACCGCGAATAGGGCATCAACCGTAACCAAATCGTTCAACCGAGGAGGAACCATTATATCAGCGGCCTCGCTCCTCAAGAATACTGGCACATTACCAATGATGCCACATCAAAATACCAGGAGGGACCTACCATGAAAACAACACGAATCCGTGAAAAAATCAAGAAATTCTTAGGCGATCGACCCCGAAACACTGCGGAAATCCTGGAGTACATCAACAGCACCATGCGACACGGCACCACCAGCCAGCAACTTGGCAACGTGTTGTCAAAGGACAAGGACATCGTGAAGGTCGGATACATCAAGCGATCTGGCATCCTTTCCGGAGGCTATGACATCTGCGAATGGGCCACTCGAACCTGGGTGTCGGAAAACTGCCCGGAATGGATCGAAGGCACCCCAATCATCGTTGACAGTGAAGGAAACTTCATGACCAACTCCGACGAGAAGCTTTGAGTCTACTCTTCCTCTCGGAATTCGACGCGAAGGTGTTCCAACAGCGCATCCATTTTTGCTTGTAATCTTCGAAGTTCAGTGTTCATACCTTCCTCCGAATCCGCTTCGAGAGCCACCACGGTGTTGGTGAAGATGGCGACAAACATGTTCAGGAACGTGAAGGTCGTCATGAAGATGAACATCACGAAATAGATGGCAACCCACCACCCTTCTGATTCGATCAATTCTCGAACGATGCCGTTTGACCACGACTCCAGCGTCATGACTTGGAAGAGCGAGAAAAGGGAACGCCCTAAACTACCAAAGTATTCTGGTGAACCCGATTGGAACAGTACAGTGGACAACACGGCGAAGACGTACGTCACCACAAACAACAGGGTGGCCACTGCAGAAAGCCCACGCACTGAAAAAATAAGGGACTCGGCGACCAGTTTCAACTCGGGAATACGCGAGACCAAACGGAACGCCCGGAGCACACGGAAGACTCGGAACACCGCAAAGAAGTCGCGAGCAGGAATCAAAGCGATTCCAACGACGAGGAAATCAAACACACACCACGGATCTCGAAAGAAATCAAAGCCCATAGCATACACTCTTAGCAATATTTCAAGGACAAAGATGGTCAAAAACAAGCCGTCGATTCGCTCAAGAAATGTATCCCCACGAGGACCCCACTCGTAGGTCTCAAACCCAATGGCGATCGAACTTGCCAATATCGCACCAAAGACAATGTTGTTGAAGCGGTCTGATTCAACCAACGTTCGTATTCGCGTACGAGCGTTTTCAGTCATGGGTCTCCTTGCGGGAAGAAGCGTATAACCCCTGTCCCGAACAAGTGGTGTTTCAACTGCCTTCGTAGATGTTCATGGCTTCGTCAACCGATGCACCCTCGCATATGATGGCGTGGCAAGCCGCCGTCATACGAACGGCTTCTTCGGTCGTTTTCTGATGGATGTTGCGGCCTGTGGCAGCACCTCGGCATCCCGAAATGGCCATTTGGTCGAAAAGGCGTTGGAGGAAATCACGTGGAGGAAGGGTCCCGCCGCCCGAACAAATAATTCCTGTTCGACCGGCTGCTTCAACGGCAATCTGGAGTGATTCAGGTTGTGTCATACCCTCAAAGGCGCGCGGATAATTCACCTTTGCGAAATCAGCACCAATGCAGCTGGCGACACCAGCGGCTCCTGAGATGAGTTGGGGATCTTTTTCGTCAGCAACCGCTTGGCCACGAGGGTACATCCAAACCACCGAAATCATACCGAGTTCGTGGGCCTGTCGAATGAAGTGAGCCGCTTCAGTGAGCATTTCATGTTCGTACTCACTGCCGATGTACACAGTGTAGCCAATACCGACGACGTTGATGCCGTTGTGGACAAGTGACATCACATCGTCCATGTCCCAAAGTGCTTGGCTGATGGGGTCGCGTTGTGCGGTTTTGACCAGGTGGGATTTGGAATTGAGTTTCACAAGGTAAGGAACATCGGGGTTGTCACGAGCGTATTGTGCAATAAGTCCGCACTGTCCAGCAAGAACGCCAATGGTTCCGTCGGCGTGTGCCCTGGCACCGATTTCAAACAAATGGCCGGGGTCGTTTGACGAGCGTGGAATGGTTTTCCCACCGTCGTAGAAGTCATCGTTGAGGTGTTCGATTTTCTGGTCGCACGCAAAGAGGTTCATGTAGCCTGTTCCTGCCGTGGCCGCATGCATGTTGTCGAGGTACGTCTCAATCAACTCATCAGGTACATCGGCTGGAACATGAATCTCTGTCATGGGAATCACGTCGGAGTTCATTGGCCGGTAAAGTTCGCCACGCGCTTCTCTACATAGGCGGCAATGCCTTCTTTGGCGTCGTCGCTGTTGAAGAGCGAAGCTTGCAATTCACGTTCAAGCGCCAGGTGGTACTCAAACGGAATCTCTGGCCCGGTTTGACACGATCGCTTGATGTTTCCAACGGCCTTGACGGCCTTGTTGGGGAGCGTGAATTGACTGCACCAATCAAGAATGTCTCGGCGGAAGTCATCTGAGTCGCCTTCCCAAATGTGGTTGATGAGGTTGCAGCCGTGAGCGTCCTCGAAGGACATGAGTTCGCCGGTAACCATCATCTCAAGTGCCTTGGCCTTGCCAATGAGGCGGGTCAATCGCGCCGTACCACCGGTTCCTGCGAGGACTCCGAGGTTAATCTCCGGAAGGCCGACTTTTCCAGCATTCTTTCGTGCAATTCGAATGTCTGCTGCCATGGCGATCTCAAGACCACCACCAACAGCGTGGCCGTTGATGGCACAAACAACCAGTTTGGAGGTTTGCTCCAGTCGAGAAAGGGTTTCGTTGGCGTGAAGGCAGAAATTGTACTTGAAGCCGGGACTCACGCTGTTCAGCATTTGGATGGAGGCACCGGCTGAAAAGAATGAGGCTCCATTACCGGTCAGAACGATGCACGTAACGTCGTCGTCAAACCGTGCCCGAACGATGGCCTCATCGATGTCGAGCATCATGCCGTGAGTGTAGGTGTTGGGCGAGCGGTCGTTTGGCGCTTCTAAGGGAGCGCCTGCGGAATCGGAGGTCAATTCAATGACAGCGATGCCGTTCTCGGTCACGCCGTAATTTACGAGGCGGTTGGTCATTGGCTCAAGTTTCAATCCGTAAAGGTCGCTCATGCCTTGTCCCACAGGGGTCGGCATTAAGAAGAAATCGCTGAGATTTCTTGCGCTTCACCCTCGGAATCGCTTGCAAACGAGACATGCCCCCCGCCCCGACGCACTGCTTCCCACCGAGCCTTGGCGAGGTCAGCTTCCTTGCTTTGCTCCCAATTGTCCCTCGCCTTCGCCTTGCGGAAGGGCAATCGAAGCGGGCGAGTTGGACCCTTGCCACGCTTCAGCATGAACGGAGAGGTCATGCGGAACACCAACCGCTTGAACAGGGTCGGACGAAACAGTCGGCCAATCCAACGCAGGCCGTTTCCACTTCGCTTTTGGTCCTTCATCCAATTGACGCACATTCGCTTGAACATGCGATCTCCCACCCTGTTCATCAGCCACCGATTGGCCACGCTGGTTCGAACATATGGAAGCAAATGGCGACGAACCTGTTTGTCGTATGATGTTCCACCCAAGATCTCCTCGGCGGCAAGCACACCGGACCAAACCGCCATACGCATGCCGAAGCCCCACATGAAATCTTGAAGGCCGCCTGACTCACCAACGTAATGCTGACCCGTGGCCGGGTCGGTGTAATTGCCGTTGAGGGTGAAATCCCCTTTTCCACCGACCCGTTTGATCGGATGGATGTCGATTTCAGGGTAAAGGCGCTGATAACAGGCGATGGTTTCGTTCAGGAAACGATCACTTTTCTTTTGCTTCCGCCACAAGCATGTGCAGATAAGCCCTACACCATCAATGATGATGAGGTAGCTGTAGGCACCTGGGGCAAGTTTGTCGTTCAACTGGAACGCGATGTGGTTTGGATGCGTTGTGTGGAAAATTTCACCGAGGGCGATAGCCGAGGTGTCTTTTGGCCCACATGCCACAATATCGGCGTCTTTCTGGGAAATTCTGGATTTGTAGTGGAGGGTTGCACCGGCTTCAATAGCCATCCGTTTGAACGCCTGGTCAATGGTGTGCTCGGACGTGCCTCGTTCAACAATTCGATAAGCGACACCGTCGGATTTTGCTTGCGTGATTTCATCGTCTGGATGGATTAAATCAACGACAGAGAACGCCGTTGATTTGAACGAGGTTGCGTCAAACCCCCATGCCTCAAGTTGGTCAAAGAAATCTTCATCCATGCTCCAGTTTTCTAACGCCTGAAAATCACCGTCAAAGCGGGCTCCAGAATCTGCGCGAATGTCGTGCACGTGGACTTCTTTTCCAGCCTTGGCTAGCACGATGGCGGCGGCCAACCCAGACAATCCTGCGCCCATCACCGTGATGGGGTCGGACGGTGGAGATGTTTCGGCCATGCACAGCCATGGAGGCGTGAGGTTTGAATGATGTGCTTCCCTCGTTCGAACCATGTCGGGGACCGTTTTGGTGGAAGAAGCCCCCGTCGTTCTGAAGCCAAACGACCTGCTGGCGAGGCTCGACACGAAGGGGTGCGGGGCCGTCGTCAGTTTTCTGGGACTCACACGAGAAACCGAAGGCGAGGACGATGTGTTGCGGTTGGAATTCGATGCGTGGCAGAACAAACTCACTCCGGTCCTCGCATCCTTGGGACAACAAGCCATCGAATTGTTCGGGGTCTCTTCGGTTGCCATGGCGCATCGGACCGGTTCGGTCGGGCCACAGGAACCCATTGTCGCCATTCATGTTGGCAGCGCACATCGGAAAGAGGCGTTCACAGCCTGCGAATGGCTCATTGATGAATTGAAGAAGCAAGCACCCATATGGAAGAAAGAGGTCACAACAGGTGGCGAGAGATGGAAGGAGGGTTTGGGTTGAGTGAAAAAACCATCAAAGGCATCATCGATATTGGAAAAAAACCCGTTGTTGAGCGTCAAGCAACCGCTCGTGGAAGGGTCGTGCTCACGGAAGCGAGCAAGTTAGCCATTGAATCAGACTCCGTCAAGAAAGGGAATGTCTTGGAAGCATCCACTGTTGCCGCTTTGCAGGCCGTTAAGGAAACACCACGGATCATACCGCACTGCCACCCAATACCCCTCGAGGGAACCGAAGTAACGTGGACATGGGAAAAGAACAGCCTCTGGTGCACCGTTTCTGTGTCCGCTCACTACAAAACCGGCATCGAAATGGAAGCCCTGACGGGAGTTGCCGCAGGCCTTCTTTGCGCCTTCGACATGGTGAAATCCTTGGAAAAAGACGAACAGGGTCAATACCCTGTTGCGAGGATTACCGACCTTGAAGTGGTGCGGAAGTTCAAGGGATTGTGAACCGTTGTATTGATGGCGTTCCCGCGTGTCCAACGGTACATGGGCATCACCACCAACCTGGCACACCATTTCCTCGAAGCGGTTGACCAAGCGGCCATCGCCAGCGCTGCATGGCGCGGCAAGGGCGATAAAAACGCTGCAGATGATGCTGCAGTCGAAGCCATGCGCCAAACATTCGATGCCGTGCCTTTCGACGGCCGTGTTGCCATTGGGGAAGGCGAACGAGACGAAGCACCCATGCTCTACATTGGGGAAGAACTCGGTTCAATGGTTGGTCAGCCGAATGCACCACAAATTGACATTGCCGTGGACCCCCTTGAGTGCACCAACAATTGCGCCGACAACCAACCCAACTCCATCGCCGTCTTGGCGGCCGCCCCGCGAGGTACACTCCTTCACGCACCCGATTGCTACATGGACAAACTGGCCGCAGGCCCGGATCTTGCCAAGCATGTCTCCCTCGACGGTGGTGCAACCTACAACATAGAGCAAGCCATGCACGTGTTGGATTGTGTAGCAGGTGATGTCCGCATTGTCGCCCTCGATCGTGAACGGCATCATGAACTGTTCAAGGAGATACGGGCAACGGGTGCCCAACTGCATCTTCTCGGCGATGGCGATGTCTCCGGCGCCCTTTGGGCTGCTAAGGAGGACGGTCCCTTTGACATGCTCATGGGCATAGGAGCTGCACCAGAAGGCGTGATTTCCGCCACAGCTCTCCGAGGCATCGGCGGGATGTTTGAGGGCCGACTGGTGTTTCGATCGCCCGAAGAAGAAGCAAGAGCAGAAACAATGGTGAACGATGATTTAACGCGCTTGTGGAAAGCCGACGATCTTTGCAAAAGCGAGGATGCGATCTTTGCAGCATCGGGTGTGTGCGATGGATACTTGCCCGGCGTGAAAGTTGATGAGCAACACACGACCACGTTCAATGAACTCATCGACGTATCGGCCAAAACGGTTGTTCGCTCGGAGGAGCGACGCCCCTTGTGAGCGATGAGGAAAAAGCATGGCCCAACAACTTCGAATCGACGTTCGCCTTCCAGAAGGGCATTGGGCAGGAGACGTGACCCGTTCCCACCCAACAGCGACTCTCCGCATCGAGCAACATATGCCGATGAGCAAAGGAAGAGGGACAGCACGCTGCTGGAGCAATGTGAGCCTTCATGAAACCGTTCGCGCGCATGAGGGAATAGACACCTGCACGGAACCTGAGGATGGACGCTTTTCAGTGAACATCTCAGCCGGAGGCGGGGGTTTTCTTCGCCCGCTGGTGGACCTCGGTGTTGTGCCGCGGACCCCGTTTGAAGTCAGAGATGGGTGGGTAGAATGGACGGTTGAGGGGAGTCGGGAAACCATGCGCTCTTTGGTGAACCAATTTCGCGCCGACGAGACACCCCACCGTTTGCTCTCGACGAGAAGCACAGGTTCTCGTTTGCTCACGTCCCGTCAACGAGAAGTGTTTGAGGTGGCGTCCAGAGAAGGCTACTGGGATGTGCCGCGACGCGTCAACCTGACCGAACTGGCGGTGTTGCTCGGGGTCGCTAAGTCGACACTATCCAATCAGCTACAACGGATCGAATCCGCCGTGTTCCACGCCTTCACTGAAGAGATACGTCGGCAGAGCAACTAACATGTTCGTGCGAACATGTTCGTAAAGGGTATAAGGAGGTCGCCGTCTTGGCATATACATGGACAATCTTCCGAAGACATGGGACGACTGGATTGAAAACTTTGAAGCCTGGCAAGACAACGTTGGTTACGACAGAGAATGGATGGGTGATTTCGACCTCTCCATCAAGTTTGACTGGGAGCGGGCTGGCGATGTCATCGAATATGGCGATTACGCCGGTCGGGCAAAGTGGGAGCGCTCACTTCAGGTGCCACACCAAAGTATGCGCGACGCTCTTGTGAGCATGATCACGGTGCAAGGTGACACCGAGTTTGCATCGGTCGAGCAACAGCGACACCTCCTCGCCACCGCACCAACCGATTACGACCGCTACGCTGCCGCCCGCATCATGGCAGAAGAGCAGCGACATGGTTGGCAAATGGCCTACCTTCTGATGACCTACTTCGGCCAACAAGGACGACGTGAGGCACAAAAACTGCTTGAGCGCAATGCGCAAGAAGGCGACCGCCTTCTGGGAGCTTTCAACCGACCGATGACCCATTGGCTTGACTTCTTCTGCTATACTATGTTCGTGGACCGCGACGGGAAATTCCAACTTGGGATGCTCTCCACCTCGGCCTTCAAGCCCCTCGCTGCGAGCATGGGCCCCATGCTCAAGGAGGAAGCCTTCCACTTGGGAACCGGATCAAACGGGCTACGCCGTGTCATCAAGGCAGGCGTTCTCCCCCTAGACCTCCTTCAGAGGTACATCAACCAGTGGGTCGCAACGGCTCACGATTTGTTCGGTGTAGACGAATCCTCCTCAGCCCATTGGGCGTATGTGTGGGGCGTCAAAGGACGCTGGGACGAGCGGAAAAAACTCGATGCAGACATTGAAGTTTCAAAGGAGAAACTCAACGAAGAAGCCCGCCACCACTACCACGAAGAAATTGTCCGTGAGGTCCGAAAGCTGTGCAGCTATCTCCCTGACGATGTGCCGAAGCTGTACGTTCCCCACGAGAACTTCAACCGAGAAA
The DNA here is from genome assembly GCA_002502295.1 of Euryarchaeota archaeon UBA561. Classification (GTDB taxonomy): domain Archaea; phylum Thermoplasmatota; class Poseidoniia; order Poseidoniales; family Poseidoniaceae; genus Poseidonia. Next base: position 14,045 of record DANX01000102.1, read on the forward strand.
TCGGACCGTACAAGCGTCAGCGATACACGGTCGAAGGAACCAAGTTTGATGGAACCGACGACGAATGGGACGAGTATGTCAAGAACCACCTGCCAACCGACCAAGATGAAGAAGACCTCAAGGAATACTTCAAGCAGCAATGGGTTGCAGAAAAGCCCATGACTGCCAAGCAAATTGCTTCCGGTATTGGCGCAAATGCCTGATGGTTGGGTTGATTCAAGATGATTCCCGTCGCCCTCTATGGCGTCAACGCAGAAATGTGTGAGCGCTTCTACGAAGATTTACCCGGACTGGTGCACGACGCCTACGAAGACCGACCTTACCTCGAGTCCCTGTATGCGGTCCAAGCCGATCAGTCCATCGAGCACGTCAGCATCGCGGATGACTGGTCAAACCGAAAGCCGTTTGCATGGCCGGAAGACATTGTGAACGAAGTTGAAATGGTTCTTCGAACCACGACCTATCCCGATGTCTCCTTGCTTGAACATTTGATGACACTTGACGGCGTGGACGCGCAACGGATTTCAGAATGGATGCACTTCTCAACAAACCTCTTCCCAATCTATTCAGAAAAAGCATGCCAAACGCTTCAACGAATGGGCCTTGATACACCGTACAGACCAAACGACATTGCCAGTTATGGCCTGTATGTGAACAGAATTGAAGGCCTTAAACTCCATGCCCCAGCCGCAGGACTTCCGGAAATTGGACTCCCCCGAACCCGGATGCTGCAGTTGGGCCTGGAGCGATTTGAATGAACAATCTCGGCGTCCATCTCAAACTGGTCGTCGTCGCTGCAATCTGGGGCCTGGGTTGGCCTGCTGGCCGCGTTGTCGCCACAGAACTCCCACCCATTGGCTCTGCGTGGATTCGTTATGTGATGGTCATCTTCATGTTTCTCACGTACTTGAAATGGTCGGACCAATGGGTTTTGCCGTCCAAAACTCAATGGAAACAAGTCGCTTGGATTGGTTTGTTTTCGACCTTCATCTACCAGTCACTCTTCATGTATGGAATGCGCTACACCGCAGCAGGTGACGCCTCCTTGATGATCACGTTCAATCCACTCTTTACGGCCTTCCTCGCCGTGCTGCTTCTCGGTGAGCGAATGACGTGGAGGTTGTTTGGAGGCCTTGTTTTGGCCTTCGTTGGGGTAGCAGTCCTCTTTTTAGCATCCCCCAACACCGACATCCCCGAGGTGGAACGATGGATTGGGAACGCCTTTATTGCAGGAGCTGCCTTTTCTTGGGCGGCGTCGACCATCATCATGAAGCGGGTGATGACAGAAACGCCAGAGGATGCAAAAGCACCCCTGAGTCCACTTCATCTCACGGTTTGGTCGTCGGTGATTGGCCTCCTCATCCTCACTCCGTGGGCGGGCATAGAAGCCCTCGAAGAAACATGGACCATGCCCAGTGCGGAAGCTTGGGGCGGAATTGTCTTCCTGGCAGTGTTTTCGACGGTGCTCGCCTATGTTTGGTTTGCCAATGGTATCCGCATGATCGGTGCGGGACCCGCTGCATTCTATGTTTACCTCGTTCCACCGTTCGGCATCCTCGGAGGGTGGCTCCTGCTTGACGAACAGCTCGGAACATCCCTCGTGATCGCCTTTGGACTCATCGTTGGGGGGGTTCTCCTCGCCCAATCCAAACAGACGACCACCGAGCAAGCATCATGAAGTGGAGCGTACTCCAGCAACCATGACGATTCAACGTGTGGCTGTCATCGGCGCTGGAACCATGGGTGCAGGGATTGCGCAAGTCTGTGCTCAAGCGGGCTGGGACACCAACCTCTATGATGCCTTTCCGGAAGGTTTGGAACGGGGAATGAACCGGATCGCAACGTTTTGGGAAAAGGGGATTGCACGCGGAAAGACAACACCGGAACAGCGCGATGCTTGGGCGACCATGTTGACCCCTGTCAGCGAGCTTGCGGAGGCGGTGAGGGAAGCCGACCTTGTGATCGAGGCTGTTCCTGAAATTCCGGAATTAAAACATGAAATCTTTGCAAAACTTGACCAACTCGCCCCATCTCATGCCGTTCTTGGAACCAACACCTCATCGCTCTCAATCGCCGACATTGCGGCCACAACCAATCGGCCAGAAAAGGTGATTGGAATGCATTTCTTCAACCCTGTGCCCATCATGAAACTCCTTGAATTGGTCCACCACGACGCCACATCTGGGGAAACGATTGCTCTTGCAGAATCCGCCGGGTCCGCCATGGGCAAAACCACCATTCTTGTGAAAGACATCCCCGGTTTCGCGACAAGCCGGCTCGGTGTAGTCCTCGGCAACGAAGCCATACGCATGCTCGCAGACGGTGTAGCGAGCGCCAAAGACATTGACACCGCCATGGTTCTGGGATACAAACATCCGATGGGCCCGCTTGCGCTCACCGATTTGGTCGGTCTTGATGTTCGTCGGGACATCCTCCTCAACCTGCAACGCTCCTTCAACGACGATGCCTACGCACCACATCCGTTGCTTGAACGTCTCGTCAGTGAAGGCCGCCTCGGCAAGAAAACAGGAAAAGGAATCTACGACTGGTCAAGCGGGCAAGCCGAGGAAACGAGCCTGGAGTAGACGAAACCCGCCCCTATTGATTTAATTGGGAAGGGTTCGGTACCTTCCTCATGGACGGAACCGTACCTACGCCCTGGGGAACCATCGCCGACAGCATTGACGATTGTGAGCCCAATTCTTCGAAAGCCACCAATGTGTCGCAGAGCGATGTGATGGGGCCAAGCCCCGTACTTCAACAGCAAATCACGCCAGAAATGGTTGCTCAAGGCTATCAGCCGGGGATGTCAGCGCAGCAAATCACAATCGGGAATGAGGGAAAAGGACCCAAAGTCCCGATGATTCTCGCTGCTGTTTTTTTGGCCATTGGCATTCTTGCCATCGCCATCAGTGGCATCGCAGGTTCCGCTTTGGAAGAAACGCTTGATGGTATTGAAACAGGCCCGTATACAACCGACCTTTTGCCTGAAGAAGCACTCATCCACACCGACGAGGATAATGCAGGAGAGACCGGTTGGTACATGCTGATACCCGGTGACCCAAAGGCCGATGATGACAGCAACGGCATACCTGATGCATGCGATGATTTGGGCCAACTGAACATCACCGATTCCGACGGGGACGACGTTGGCGAGCGGGTGGCCACCATTGATTGCGCAAAAGACTGGGATTACTACGACATCGAAGACCACGTCGTCGTTGGTGTCATCTGCAGCACCTTCAAAGACCAGGACAATGGAGCCAGTTCACTCAACCGATGTGAAATCGGCGAGGAAATCTACGTCTCCAACAGCAACAACGTGTCCATGAAAGTGGTGGATTTGGACGCCATGCTCATCCCCGTACTTGGAGAGATCATGGGAGAGGGTGCCCTCATGGGCACCTCCTTTTTTGCGGGCTGTTGTTCCATGTGTGGCGGCGTGATAGCCCTCATCGTTGGCCTCATGCGCTTGGGGGGCGGCAAGAATGCCCCGCAGATGCAATACCAAATACGGTGATTCAGTCAAAGGATGGACGCCGCTTTTCAAGAAAGGCTGCTACGCCCTCTCGGAACGCATCGGTGGTCCCCGCAGCCTCGATCAGCGTGCGTTCATGATCGAGGTGCGTTGAGAAATCATTATCGGTTTGTACGTGCAAGAGGTGTTTTGTGGCTTCTTTGGTATGAGGGCCCCACGATGACCAAACGGTGGCCATACCGATGGCCGTTTCCATCAACGATTCAGACGTCACCAAGACATCGATCGCCCCGTATTCGTGCGCCTGCCTTCCTGACCAAATTTCATTGCTCATGAAGAAACGACGTGCACGTTGCTCGCCCACCAAGCGTGGGAGCAACCACGTGGTGCCACCGTCGGGTGAGAGACCCATGCCTGCATACGAAGCAGCCATGCGAGCATCAGAGGTGCCGACGCGAGCATCGCAGGCCAGTGCTAAACCCAATCCCCCTCCGGCAGAGACCCCGTTAAGTGCAGCGACCACAATGGTAGCAGAGGTGCGAATTCGTTGCAATAACGGATGAAGAACACCCGTCAAAGAGCGTATCAATTCGGGTGCCGTGTCGTTGTCAATGGCTTCCTGAAACGCGTGAATGTCTGCACCGGCTGAGAAGAATCGTCCGTCTCCGGTCAAGACGATGGCTTTGGTGCCGGAGTCCTTGAGGCCATCGTCAATGGCTTCCGCGATCTTCGGGAGGAAAGCTGTAGAAAACGATTGGGTTGAGGCTTGCCCTGCCATCTTGATGATGCGGATGAATTCTTTCTGCTCGACTTCAATGGCCATGCAAGCACCTCACAACTTCACGTTTACGTTCTTCACCTTGGTGTAGAAACGAAGAGCGTCTTGGCTTTGTTCAACACCGATACCGGAATGCTTCCATCCTGTGAAGGCCGTCTGTGGAAATGTAATGGGGTACTCGTTGATGGAGACCATGCCGCATTCCAAATCCCTTGCGAAAGAATGTGCTCGGCTGAGGTTGTTCGTCCAAACTCCGTTAAGCAATCCAAAGGGCGTATCGTTCGCCAATTCAAGCGCTTCCTCATCCGATGAAAAGGAGGTTACGGCCAAAACCGGCCCAAACAACTCATCCTGGAAAAGAAGGTGAGAACGGTCAACACCCGTTACGACCGTGGCTTCCATGAACGCTCCATCTCGGTCGAGCGCCTTTCCACCGAGGACCAATGAACCGCCCTCAGCGAGCCCGGCTTCCAGCTTTTCGAGGACCTCGCTTCGATGCCGTTCATGGACAAGACTGCCGATGCGTACCCCGTCTTCCAGACCAGGGCCCACGGGCCACTTGGAAACTTCGGCACAAACCGCCTCAACCAGTTCATCGTGGATGTCCTCGTGGACCAATAAACGGGATCCTGCCCAACACATCTGTCCTGCATTCATGAAGATTCCAAAACAAATGGCCTTTGCTGCGTAGCGAAGATTTGCGTCTGGGAAGACAATGTTTGCCCCTTTACCACCAAGCTCGAGGGTGACGGGAGTCAGTTGTTCACTGGCCTTGGCCATCACGGTTTTCCCGGTTGGGACACCACCGGTTAACACCACGCCGTCGACACCAGAATGACCGGCCAAGGCATCGCCTGCAAGGGCGCCGGAACCAGTCAACACCTGGAGGACCCCTGCAGGAAGACCTGTGTCGGCCTCGTCCATGGCTTTGCTCCAAGCCAATAGGGAAAGAGGTGTCCAAGAAGCGGGCTTGGCGATGACCGTGCAGCCGGCTGCGAGGGCAGGTGCGATGGACCGAAGGGCGAGTTGGAGAGGGAAGTTCCACGGGACGATGTGAGCGGTGACACCCAAGGGTTGGCGAAGGGTGTAGTTCAGGCGAGACCCCGGGACCGGTATGGTGCTGCCTTCGATTTTATCGGTCAACCCCGCGAAGTATTCCAACGTCCAAGCACCATAACGTACCTCGGAGAGCGCCTCTCGGAAGGTCTTTCCATTGTTCGAAGATTCAATCACGGCCAGTTCCTTGGCCTTCGCATAGGTTGCTGCCGCCATTTTATTGAGAATGCGCCCCCGCTGTGCAGGGTCCATGGATTTCCAATCGGCGTTGTTGAGCGCCGCCCGGGATGCTTCAACGCAGCGTTGGACATCGCCTTCGGTTGCTCTGGGCACCGAAGCCATCACTTCGCCTGTCGCAGGGTTCAACACATCGCTGGTTTCACCGCTCTCAGCAGCGCACCATTCTCCACCAATCCACATCTGTTCTTCGGCCATGATTCTTCCAAGTGAACACGCTTCAAAGGGGCATCGGTGGTATTTTTCGAATCAAATTTTGCAGTGGAGACATGGAACACGGCAGAACCCTCATGTGCCAGTGCTGCCTGCTTCTGTCCATGACCCGGAATGTAGGGATGGCCCGGCGTACTGCGCAGTCCATCTCAACGCGACCGCCCCGACTGCTCATCCTCGCTGGCGCGACCGGTGTTGGAAAATCCACGGCCGCCGTTGGTCTGGCACAGCGGGCGGGATTCACTCGTGTGATGTCCACGGACGCCATTCGTGAAATCATGCGAGCGATGGACGATGACCTCAGCCATGGAGCGTTGCATCGTTCATCCTTCTCCCAAGGCAGCAGTGGCGAACCGGTGCTCGATTGGAACGAAACATGCTTAGCCGTGGAGGCAGGAGTAACTGCGACCGTGGAACGCGCTCGCCGGGAAGGAATCGACCTCCTGATAGAGGGCGTCCATATTACCCCAAGCGCTCGACTTCTGAAGTCTTGGGAAGAGGCGGGCGGGGTCGCTCTGGGCGTGGTAATGGTCGTCGATGAGGAGCGAGCACACCAAAACATGCTGAAATTGAGGGATGCGCACTCCTACCGACGTTCAGACCGTTACCTGGCCAACTTCTCCCGGATCAGGTCCATCCAAGCAGGTCTGATTGAGCGCGCAAAAATAGCCAACTGGCCGATGGTTGATCCGACGCGTGTCGAAAACGATGTTGACCGTATTTTCACCCTGCTTAACAGGGCATTGGATGACCATCAAGAAGATTGAATGTCCAACGTAAAGACGACATCAAAGTTCAGCATGGCTTCACCGTCAGAGACGCCAAGTTCAGCGCGAACCTCAAGGGTGGTCGCATCAACTTCCGTCAACTCCATGTTGGTCAATTTGATTTCCACACCACGAAGTTCTCCATGATGGAGGAAATCATCGTGAACCGTGTTAAGGGCTAACTCAGCGGCATCAACCGGTTCAAGACCACCGTCCATCCACAATTCAATCCTAGCTTGCGTTAATGCTTGAATCGAATCAAGCACCTGGTCGGTGGTATCGATGACATCATCGGAAGCTGGATCGTGGGGCAAGGTCAGCCCAGCAACTTTGACACCAAAAATGGCCATCGAGAGAAGCGACATCAACAACACAACACCGGTAGCCAACAGCATTTGCCCCGCTTGCGCCTCACGGAGTGGAGTATTGCGCATCAAGCACCACCTCCACGGGCCCAGACGTCGAGGGAGACCGTCCATACGTACGGGCCAATGACAACGAGGTGATGCACGGCTACAGTTCCGCCCGATGGCGTACCGACGGTCCCGTGTGGAGTTGCAACGGAACTGTCCTTCGCCAGCCAGCAGTTTGCTTCCTTCCCTGGAGCGATGGCCGACTGAAGAAGTTCACATGCTTCCTCACGATGATCGTTCGATAACAACTCCTCGAGGCGATTCTCGCCCTCAATTTCAGCATCCAACCCCAAACCGTAACGAATGGCATCATCCGCAGCCATTTCCAACGACGAATCCAGAGCAACAGAGGCTGAGTCTGGTACGTGAACCCGAATCAAAAACGTGGCTGACATAAAAAAAAGCCAAAACAGCGTCAGCATTTCCAAAATATGGATCTGCGCCTCTTCGTCTTGACGCATGACGTCAACCTCCAAAGTAAAGCGGTGAGGGAACAAACGTCCCAGTTGACGGGTTCAGTCCTGGGACTTCCGTGATACCGATCAAATCGGGAGAGAAGGCGATGAGGTTGAAAATAACCAAAGCGACAACAATCATCATGCCAGAGTGTTTGAATCCAGTTGAGAAACGACCGGTGGCCATGAGCCCTGCCATTGAGCCATTCCCAAGGGCTTGCATGGTGACGCCGTAATAGAAAATCGTCAGGAAAAAGAGCGGGTCAATGTTTCGAATGGTCATGTTTCCAAGGGTCTGACCGCCACTGTCACCGGCGTCACCACCGCTTGAATTTGAACCGGCAATAGCGGGGATAAACACCTTTGCGAGAACGACAATCACACCGAGGAAAACGAAGTATGAAGTCCAGATAACTGCGATATAGGACCCAATGGCACGTCGACGTTCGCCTTCAAGGAACTTCAATTCACGTGAGTCATTTGCTGCCGTGACCAAGATATCTGAGATTTTCCCACCTGCACGGTCTGCTTCCGCAATCAACGTGATGGCACGTCGGACAAGGGGCGTTCCGACCCGTTCGGCGAACTGTCCGATGACATCCGAGAACTTGACGCCCCAGCTCAACTGGTCGGACATTTTCTTGACTTCGTCATTGAGGGCACCGTACTCGGACGTGGCCAAGGTCTGAACAGCAACCGTCATGGAAAGACCACCTTTCCAGTATTCTGCGAGGTCCCGAAGGAAATCTGGGAACTTTTCCTCAACTTCGTTTTTCGTCTTTTCGACCTTTTCCCAGTAGTAGGATGCAGGGTAAATGAAGAAGAAGAACGTGAGGCCAAAGAAGTTCAAGAAAATGGTCGGGTGAACTTTCAATGGACCTGCTTCCAATCCCGGGCCAAGCCACAATGATTGGTTGTTCATGTTTGTGGGGATACCGTCTTGATAGTGCACCGTCATGTCAAACGTCACCGTTTGGAGGAACTGCCCCTCTTGTGCTGAGACGAACACCAATTCGTACCGCTCGTCAGGAGGGATGGTGGTCATGTACAACTGTTGAGAACCGGTGTTGGTGGTTTCATTCTGGTACTCGAGAATTTCGCCTGACGATGCTCGAATAGCGACGGTGTAATCGTAATTTCCAGACGCTTCAACGGTGTAGTTAAGCCACAACGGTTGGAGCACCGTCGTACCCCCTGTCGCTGAATCTGGCACACCGGGGACGTCAAAATTTTTCCCACGTTTCGTCACCATCGTCCACTCTTCATCCTCCCACGTTATGCGGTCGGGGTGGTCCTGGAGAATGGTGCACGTTTGGTTGGCGCTATAACTTGGAAATTGATTGGTTTGGAAGTATTCACCGGTAGGTTCTCCAAGTTCATCCTGAGCGGTGGCTCCACAGTATAGATTGGTGAACATCGGTTGGCCGTTAGCTGTGGAGATAAATCCCGAATTGGTGATCCAAAACAAGCCGCTTCCGATGCCGAGTATGATTGAGAAGAACAGGATGATGTAGAGCCTGGTCAGCGTTGTATCGTCCTTCGGGAGGTCAAGGTTGACGACGATTTTCTCTTTTTTACGCGCCATGCACCCTCACCCCCTGTCTACATGTCCTGCTCTTTGCTGCTTGTGTACACCAAAACGGCGTAAGCGACGTGTATCAGGGGTATGAAACCCAACACAATGCCGTAAAGCATGCCTTCACTCATCTGCGCCCCGGAGCCTGAAACCCAGAACATGATCACCAGCATGACAATCAAAAACAGAGGCATAGCGACGGCCACCACAATGTAGGATTCGGCCAACAGAGCGATTGACTCGAGGAATTGGCCGAGTCGCGTGCGGTTTTCGCGCATGTAATGCTCTGCTCTGTTCAAAAAGAACAGTTTGAGTTGTCCACCAGCGGTGAGGGTCCCAACCATCCCTTGGAAAAATTCGGTCAGCCAAACCGAAGCAGCCCGATCTACACTCATTTTCATGGCGGTAATCAAGTCATAACCGAGGAGGGTGACATCGCGATAAATCATGGCTGCATCATCGGCCACATCGCCGTAGATGTCCTTGTTCATCGCCAGTGAGCGGAAAATCTTCGAAGGCGTGGCGTTGGCGGCCGACATGGCAGCCGTGTACGATGCTGCGTAGGGAAGGTACTTTTCGATCATGTCTCCGCGACGGGTTGCTTCTCGTGCAGCTCCGCCCTTGTTGTACCGGTAGGCGGCAATGGGAATGATCAAACCGCCCAAAACCACGATGATGGCCTTGAGAACTACGGGGAAGGTCTGCAGGGCGTAATCGGGGCAACCATTGCCCGGCAATGCAGGATTGATGAGGTCTGGATTCCAATATTCCCACTCAAAACATGGGTTCACCGTTGAAGAATCCTGGATGCTTTCATAGAAGGCGATAACACCGATATCTGGGATGAAAAAGACGGCGACAAAGGCCCACGACATTAGGCCGATGGCGATTGAGGTGACGATGACGGTTGAGAGGTAGACCTCCGGCATCATCCCCATTGATCCCTTGACGAGGTTCGAAGAGAGTTCCTTGTCGGCGCGGGCACGCTTTTTGACAAACGGCCCCAGGAGCCGGTTGCAGATGCGTTGCCATGCCGTCAAGTCCATGCTATCACCGCTGCCTG
>DANX01000051.1 GCA_002502295.1 Euryarchaeota archaeon UBA561
GGTGGTTGGGATGGAGTTCTTCATCCGAATGCGCAAACCCCTCCCAGCCAGCACCGCGTTCTGATGGCAATCGTTCAACCTCTAGCGTACGGAAGCCATCGGTTACCTCGTGGATATGCCGCACGTATTCTCTCCAGATCATTTGACGGACGAAACCCTCAACGCTGTTGATGGGGGCTTGAGAATCCAAAGCAGAGTCGACCACTCGCTGAGGCATCAACCTGTGCAAATTCACCAAGGTGGCTAGCCGTGAGTGGAACAGACCTCTGCTTTTTTCCGACATGGCGTCTTCGTATGTGCCAAAATTTGGCAGGCACTTCATAGCGAAAACGAGTGCTTTTTCAACGCCTTGGGCGCTTGTTGGTTGGCTCGAAAGGTCCACCTCTCCAGGATGGTGCCCGTAGTGTTTTTTGACCAGCACTTCAACTTCGGTGTCGATATCGTCTCGTTGATAGACGGGTTCTGTCGGTGCCGGAGGGTCGCCTTTCCATGGGAACCGATTTTCAGCATCATAACTGTACTTGCCCCCGATGGGCTTTCCCTCGTCCATCAGCCAACCGGTTTCTTTTCGAACTTTCCTATAGAATGAGTCCATGCGGAACGGCGGCACTTCACCCACGCTGCTTGTGAACCATTCCTGAGGTGTCAACCAACCGGGATGTTTGTGTTCAATGAGGAGCCCATCTTCAATGAGATGAGCCACTTCGTTTCTCAGCTCACGCTCGGCCGCCGTGATGCAGTGGAGGTGTTTGAGTTGGGGCTGCAGCGAAGCAAGCATTTGCTCGTAGGGTGCTTGACCAATCAAATAAATCACCGGGAAACCCATGGCCTGTAACTCCAGCGCAAAGTGCCGTTGGTTGGAAAGCAGAACCCCCAGTTTTTGTTGGTGGTACGGGCGTCGTTGAGCCTTGGCAGATGATTCGATGAGAACCACGCCGAGGCGCCCTTCAAGGTTCAGGGATTCAAGGAAACCAACATTGAGCTGATCGTAAGCCAGCCAGACCCATGCGTCAGCAGCGTTTGGGTTTACGGAGATGAGCTTGGTGCCGAACGCGCCGTTGCTTTTCGCAGCGGAAAAGACTCCTGCATCAACGGATAGGTCCACTTCGTCCACGCAATAACATCTGCGTGCGGGTGATAAAAGGATGCTTTTTCCCACTCAATAGTGAACCGTCAGTTTCCGTGGTTCAAGCTCTTCTTCGATGTGAGCGCGCATGGCGGCTGCTTCCATGGTGGCACCTCGCATGGTGGTGACGAACGGGATGTTGAGTTCAACCGCCAAACGACGCATCATGTTGCCATCCCGAACTGCACCACCGGAAACGGTTGGGACGTTGACGATGAAACTCACCTTGCCCTGACGCATGAGGTCAAGGGCATCGGGGTGCTTTCCTTCTGCAATTCGGTACACGGTCGTGATGGGGACGCCGTGGCGACGGAGAGAATCGGCTGTACCGCCCGTGGCGTAGAGCGTGAAACCAATGTCAACCAATTCACGGGCAACGGGAACAAGCTTCTCTTTGTCCTCGTCTCTCACGGTAAGGTAGGCGCCTCCCGCCGTGGCCACTGGAACTTCCGTTGCAAGGCGTGCTTTGAGGTAAGCCAGGTCGGCGCGCTGGTCTGAACCGTAGACTTCGCCCGTGGATTTCATTTCAGGCCCCGGGGCCGGGTCGAGACCTCTTAATTTAATAAACGGGAACACCGGGGCTTTTACGCAAACTTGACCGGAGGTCCGACGGGGTATTTCCTGTTCACGGAGCGGTTGTCCAATGGTGATGCGAGCAGCGATACGTGCGAGCGGAAGACCCGAGGCTTTGGCAACAAAGGGCACGGTTCTCGATGAGCGTGGGTTAACCTCTAACACATACAAGTCGTCGCCTTGAATGGCAAATTGAATGTTAAAACAACCCTGGATTTTGAGGCCGAGACCAATGATCTTGGTTTGTTCTGCGATTCGTTCCAGCATCGCATCTGAGATGTTTTGAGCAGGAATGAAACAGGTCGAGTCCCCAGAGTGGATGCCTGCCTCTTCGAGGTGTTCCATGATCGCACCGACAAGAACATCCTCACCGTCGGCGGCCGCATCCACGTCAATTTCCGTTGCGTGGCCGAGGTATTCGTCCACCAGAAGTGGCTTGTCTGGAGCAAGGTAGGCTTCACGAAGGTAGCCGTCAAGTTGCTGTTGGTTCGACAAGATCTCCATGCCGCGCCCGCCCAAGACATAGGATGGGCGAATCAACACGGGGAAACCGATCTGTTCAACCGCCGAACGAAGATCGTCCGCCGATGTACCAGTCGCCCCGCGGGGCATACGCAAGTCATGGCGCTTGGCAAAGGCCTCAAATCGCTCTCGGTCGCTCGCCTCGTCAATCGCATCCGACGAAGTCCCCATGATGGTCAAGTCCAGACCGTTGACGGCTAAATCAGGTAATCGTGCTTCGAGGGGTAAAGCCAGATTAATGGCCGTTTGACCTCCGAATTGAAGCAGAATACCGTGGGCCTGCTCCCTAAGTAAGATTTCGCTAACATATTCCAGCGTCAACGGGTCAAAGTACAATCGGTCCGAGGTATCGAAATCGGTTGACACCGTTTCAGGGTTGTTGTTGATCAGAATGGCATCTTTCCCAGCTTCTCGAATGGCCTTGACGGCATGAACGCAGCCGTAATCAAATTCAATCCCTTGTCCAATGCGGATAGGACCGCTACCAATGGCCACTAAGCGTTCTTTGGTACGCTCTTCCAAGTCCGGCAAACGGTCAATGCCTGAAGACCCGTGAGGTTCGTACGTGGAATAATAGTAGGGTGTTTTTGCCGCAAACTCTGCTGCACACGAATCCACCATTCGATACACCGGATGGAGTTTGAGCTGATGTCGGCGTTGCATCACCGCACGTTCATCCTGTCCCGAAGAGAGGGATTTCAGGCCTTCTGGAGGGAAACCAGCCAGTGCATCGGCGATGTGAGCGTCGCTAAAGCCGTGGCTTTTCCACAACCGGAGTTCTTCCTCTGTCAATTCGGTCGGTGAGACTCCTCGTTCCGTGATGCTTCGCTCCATTTGCGCAAGGCGCTCAAACCCGTAGAGGAACCAGCGCGTGATGCGCGTGATTTCGTGAACCTTTTCAACACCCCATCCTCGTCGGAACGCCTCCAAAAGTGCTCCCATTCGTCGGTCGGTAGCGATTGACAACCAGTCAACAAGGGTGGCATCTGGAAGAGGTTCGTGCGCCCGCTGGGACATGCCCTCGCCTTCTGACTCATCGGCCCGGGTCAGTGGACGTGGGTGAGCACATCCTTGTTCGAGCGAAGCCCAAGCTTTCAGGAAGGCTTCCTCAAAATTACGACCAATGGCCATGACTTCGCCAGTTGATTTCATCGATGTTCCCAATGTCCTGTCTGCGGTCCTAAACTTATCAAACGGCCAACGGGGAATCTTAACCACACAGTAATCAAGTGTTGGCTCAAAGGCGGCCGTTGTTCCTTCCCCAGTGATGGGGTTTGGAAGTTCGTCGAGGGTATATCCAACCGCAATTTTGGCGGCCATACGTGCAATAGGGTATCCCGTGGCTTTCGAGGCAAGCGCTGACGAACGGGAAACTCTAGGGTTCACCTCGATAACACGTATTTCACCCGTGAACTGATTAAAGGCAAATTGAACGTTGCACCCACCCTTAATGTTCAGCGCTCGAATCAGCGCCAGTGCTTGGTTTCGAAGGCGTTGATGGTCAGCATCACTAAAGGATTGAAGCGGAGCAACCACCGTTGATTCACCGGTGTGGACGCCCATAGGATCGATGTTTTCCATCGTACAGACGATGGTGGCGTTATCGGCTTCGTCTCGCATGACCTCGTATTCAAGTTCCTGCCATCCCAAGATGGACTCTTCAATCAGGACTTGAGAGATACGCGAATTACGAAGGCCCAACTGAGAGATTTCCACCAGCTCGCCCATGTCCCGTGCCGTGCCTCCTCCCAATCCCCCAAGGGTAAAGGCGGGGCGAATCAGGATGGGCCAACTGCCGATTAATTCAGCGGCGGCGATAACGTCGTCGATTGAATTGCACGCCACGGCTTGACTGATAGGCAGGTTGATCGATTCACAAACCTGATTGAACAATTCTCGGTCTTCTGCTTTGTCAATGGCCTCCAAATCCGAACCGATGAGTTCCACGCCCAATCGTTCCAAGGTCCCGTTGTGCGACAGTTCACTGGCGATGTTGAGCGCCGTTTGACCGCCCATGCCTGCGAGCAAGGCGCACGGTCGCTCTTTTTGCAGAATCTTTGCGATCGTGTCCGGCAACAAGGGCTCAATGTACACCACGTCCGCCATTTCAGGGTCGTTTTGAATCGTCGCAGGGTTTGAATTGACGAGGATGACTTTGTAGCCGTCCTCGCGGAGGGCTCGAACGGCCTGCGAACCCGAGAAATCAAATTCAGCCGCTTGGCCAATTTTAATCGGTCCGCTACCAAGCACCATGATGCTTTCAAGGTCATCCCTTCGAGGCATCAGTGCTCACCTCCCATGTGGTCATCGACCATCGCTCTAAAGCGCAAGAACAAGGGTGCAGCATCGTGAGGGCCCGGACAGGCCTCTGGGTGGAATTGTACGGTGAAACACGGTTTACCGATGACATCAAGCCCCTCGACGGTTCCATCGTTGGCGTTGATGTAGCGGACTTCGACCTCCGACCCATGCTGATTGGAGACGGGAGGAGATGTTGCACCTGTCGGATGAGCCGCCAACATTCCGTCGGTTGGATGAGCGACGGCAAAACCGTGATTTTGGCTGGTGATGGAAACGGTGCGGTCTTGGAGATCAACCACCGGTTGATTGGCGCCCCGATGCCCGTAGCGCATCTTGTAAGTCTGCAACCCTGAGGCAAGACCCATGAGTTGGTGCCCCAAGCAAATACCCATCACAGGGAGACCGTCTTGGACGGCTCGAGCCAAGGTGTTTCTGGCATCGGTTGCTTTCCCGGGATGAGCAGGGTCGCCTGGACCGTTGCTGCAGAACAGCGCATCGATAGCGAAGTCGGCTCGTAGCCGGTCATATCCGATGTCAGGCGGGCACCAAACAACGTCGAATACCATGCAAAGGTGTCGCAGAATGTTGTACTTGACACCGCAATCCAGAACCCCGAGGCGGGGTTTCCTCGCACCGAGTTCATCGGTTGTTCCGGGATTGAGCTCAAGCGGTTCGTCGATGGAGACCTCATCCACCAAATCCTCCAGTTCTGGAGACGTTAGTGTGGCGAGTTGGGCCTTCATTTCTTCCTCTTGGGCTACGGGTCCGAACACGCACAACACCGTGCCCAATTCCCGAACGCGTCGCGTGATGGCCCGGGTGTCTATGTTGTGAATTCCGGGAACCCCGTGGAGCCGAAGGAATTCGTCAACGGTGCCTACTGAGAATCGATGGTCGGGTTGATGCATGGCGTGACGAACAACGACGCCTTTGGGCCACACATTGGCTGATTCAGAAGCCCCTTTGTGGACCCCATAGTTCCCAATCAGTGGATAGGTGAAGGTCAAAACTTGACCAGCGAATGAGGGGTCAGTCAACGATTCTTGATACCCCATCATGCCGGTGGTGAAAACCAATTCACCTGAACCAATGCCGATCGCACCGAACAAATCCCCGGGGTATCGCCCACCATCAGCCGTTAGCAACACACCAGGTCCAGATGCTGCGGGAGGCAGGTTGGACCCGTCCGACAGACCGTCTGCCGCATCAGGGATCTCAAGCGCAGAGGGATTGTAGAGCCGGTGTGTCGCTAGAAGAGAGCGCGTATTTGCGATGCCGCCCCCTAACATTGATTTTTGTCGTAAAAGGCCCCCCATAATGATTGGGTGCGCTATGTCTTGGGATTTCCTTCCATGAACAGCACCATTCGTACCAATTTGTGGCACTTAGGTGTGCGAGTAAGAATTTATTCACTCTTCTTTTCTCTGTCAAGGTCGACAACCGACTTTCCGCGTGCGGAAGGCTCGATGATCAATTTAGCATCGGGAAAGTGACGCTCGCTCCCACCTTGCCCAAACCAGCCCTCCATAAACAGCGCAAGAGCAGCCACCTCTGAGTGAGGCTGATTGCCGACCGCCACGTTGTATTGGGCATACTCGAAGACTTCACTGGGCACTTTCGCACCTCCCACAACCACCACAACGGGCCGGTCCCTCCGAATTCTTGGAATAACGTCCCGATAGGGTTCTCCGTACATGGTGAGATGAACAGCAACGCCTGGCTCACCGTCGCCCGCATCCTTCTGAGTAAATCGCTTAAGCCAACCCATGGCCCCAGAAACATGTTCGCATGTCATCGCTCCACCGAAGCGTTCGTTGACCGAAGCAACGTTTTCAAACAGGTCTTCGTCGTTGTCTCCTGCAAGAAGGAAATGCGTGGCGCCCAAGGCACGGGACACCAAAGCCAAGTGGGTCGTTATTCGAGGGTCGCGACCCCTACGGTATCCGAGCCTCAACACGTTCAACGGACTGGGGCTCATGGGTTGGCGACCAGCCTCGTCTTCAAGAGGATAGCGTTCAGTCATCCCCGGTGGAACTCGGTATGGGTCGATGAACGGGTTCATTCCTCTCCGAGAAGTCATAATCATTGGAATCAAGGAAGCGAATTAACCATTTGAGAAGCAGGGCGTTCACGATCAAATTTGAACCGTAGGTCGTCCCGCCCCAGAGCAGTCCCAGACGCAGCGTGCGCCAGAGACCCAGTTGCATGTCCAAATCAGCATCGCTGAGGAACAGCGCAGCAACGAGAGGCTCAGCGACATAAAGGCCAGCAAGAATCAACATGCCACCGGCTGCCGTAGATGGAAGGATTTTCCCCATGTCTCGGCTGAACTCCGTCAGGAGAGCGGAGATCAAAGAAAGCACCATGACAGCGAGGGCGGCTTGTTCAAAGTTCAGCGAGAAAAACACCGAGATCCCTTCTGACAAATCATCGTTGGTTCCACCGATAAACAACCACCAAACGACCACCATGAGCGTGATCAGCATCCCGCCATTTTTCGAGTCGCGTGCAGCCATGTCGTAGACGTCTTGTTGATTGCGAGGGTTAAGGCGTTTCAGAATCCGCTCTGCAAACTCCCAATCCAGGGGAAGTTCGCCTCCATCGGCCACGGGAGGTAGGCCAAGAGAAGTTTCCTCCTCCAGCAATGCATCCGCATCGGACATGACTACCCCTTCTTCGTAACAACTTATCAAACCTGCCGAACTCGGGAGGGCAATGGCCTCAGACTTTCGGCTTGCATCCGACCGCCGAACGGCCATTGCAAAGGCGATGCGGTTCGAGACGGCACCCCGCATCATGGGCATAGTCAACGCAACACCGGATTCGTTCTATGAGGGCAGCCGTTCAATGGATGAGGAAGCCGTGCGCCGTGGTCTGAGCATGTGGGACGATGGAGCCACATGGGTTGATGTCGGCGGTGAATCCACGCGGCCTGGAGCGGAACCCGTGGGCATTGAACTCGAGCTTGCGCGCGTGCTCCCTGTGATTCGGGGCCTGCGTGCTGCACGACCATCGGGGTTCATTTCGATCGATACACGCCACGCTGCAGTGGCACAGGCTGCTGTCGAAGCAGGAGCCGACATGGTAAACGACGTATCTGGCCTGCGGAACCCGAAGATGAGGGACGTTGTCGTCAACACGGGTTGCGGCGTTTGCATCATGCACATGCAAGGGGAACCAGGGACCATGCAAACAAACCCATCGTACAATGACGTGGTAGAGGAGGTGCGTTCATCTCTTGAAGAAATGAAACAAACGCTGAGCAAACGCGGTCATCCCTTGCCGTTGATTTTAATTGACCCCGGCATTGGTTTTGGAAAGACTCAAGCGCACAACATCGCCTTGCTCAACGAAGGGCGAGGCTTGGTGAAGACCGAAGGAGCGTTGCTTTGGGGTGTCTCACGAAAGAGCATTGTTGGCCACTTGACCGGACAGAGCGATCCCGCCAAGCGCTTACCGGGAACGCTTGGCTTGGCGGCAGTGGCTCATCAAATGAACATCGACATCGTGCGAGTGCACGACGTGGTGGAGCATCGCGACCTGTTTGAGGCCATGTCCCTTGGCTCAGCTCAATCCAAGCACATTGAGTAAAATAAGGGGCGTCGCCCAAGCACCAACCATCGAACCGAGGTTGGTTAACGCCGTTACGAACAACACCTTGCCCGCAGGGTTTGACCACATGAGGGATAATTCATCCAATTTGAGGAAGGTTTGGAGGTCTTCAGCGGTCGGTTCAGCCAGTTTGAGTTGGACATAGCCAGCGAACCATCCAGCGGCCAAGGCTGGATTCAGCGATGTAATCGGTGAGGCGAGGGCCGCCGTCAGGATGGCCAATGGGTGGCCCCGAGCAATCAAACAAGCCAAGGCAGCGAAGACAGCATTTGAGGCAGTCCACACGGTGAAAAACGTCACCCAATCAATGTCTCGGCTGGTCGAGAAGACAGCAGCCAGTACACCGATCATCACCAGCGGAAACGCCCAAGGAAGGAACCTTCGGACAAGGGAGGGTGATGGGAGAGATTCAAGCGATTCTGAATCTATAGAATCTTCCCCTGCTGATAATTTTTCTGAAACACCCCGGAGGTGACCCGCTCCAAGCACAGCCAAAACACGTTGATTGTGGCCAAACCGTGTGAGTTTCGAGGCGATGAAAGAATCGCGTTCATCGATGAGCACCTCTCCTGCTCCGGGAGAGAACCCCTTCAGTTCCTCCATCATGGATGAAAGGAGGTCGCTGTCTTGGAGCAGTTCATTGACGTCGAGTTCCTCTTCATCGTCTTCTTCCCCAAGAAGCGACGTCAACAACCGCCACTTTTCCCGGAACCTCATCCGTTTCCAAGCCCTGCGTAGCGTGGTCTGAATGTCCCGGTCAACCAGTTCAACCTCGCATCCAACCTCGTTGGCTGCTTCCACTGCTGCGAGCAATTCTGCTCCCGGTTGTTGACCTTCGTTGATGCCGAGTTTGCGTTGTTCAGCGGAGAGCATGGATTGCATGAGCACCATGGGGGCTTTGCCTTCTTTGATGACCTTGAGCAGTCCCTCTTTGTCAAGACGGCGGTCGCTCACGAGGGCTTCGTACCTGCTTTTGCACAACTCAACAGCCACGATGTCAGGCTGATACTCAGCGATTTGTTGGCGCACCGCCTCCACCGAAGCGGTGGCGATGTGTGCTGTTCCAAGCAGACGAAGGTTGGCGTGAACGTCGATGGTTGGAGCCTCGGACATCAAGTCACCTCTACCATGGGGCGAGCCTGCACGCGCTGTTGGGCTCAGAACGAAATCTGGACGTTCTCTCGGACGATGCCTTCAACGGACCAAAGTTCCCTGCGAACGCAGCCTTTTACGCCGGCAACAATGTTGGACGGGATCATTTGAATGGCCTTGTTGAAGTTCGTTGAGGCAGCGTTGTAAAACTCACGGCGATCGGCGATTTGATTCTCCAAGGTGACGAGTTGGTTCTGGAGGTTGAGGAAGTTCGTGTTTGCCTTGAGGTCTGGGTACTGCTCGGCGACCATGTTGATGCGTGGAAGCATGCCAGCGAGCATGCCTTCTGCGGCAGCGACACCAGCAACGTCACCTTGAGCAAGGCAACCTGCAGCGGTTTGGCGAGCGATGGCAAATTGTTCAAAAATACCTGCCTCGTGTTCCGCATAGCCCTTGACAATGCTCACCATGTTGGGAATCATGTCATAGCGTTGGTTGAGAAGGACGTCAATGTTGTTCCATGCGTTTTGGGCATTCTCGTCCAAATTGATGAGACGGTTCCATGTTGAAAAGAACCAAACGAGGAGAATCAAAAAGAAGACAGCGGCTACGACAATAGCAACAATGGTTGTTGTTTCCATGGTTCTGCCACGGTTATTCACCTAATGAAACCTTTGGGCACGCTCAACCTTTCATTTCTGGGACAACATCATGAACGGGCTACGCCACCTTGCAATTGCTTCGGGGAACCAAGCAGGTGCACTGGAATGCTCGAATCGCTGTTGATCATGTTGGGCGTCTTTCTCATCGCCTTCATCTTCGCACCCGTTGGAATGGGAGGAGGCATGCTCTTTGTTCCGCTCTTGCACTACGTGGCTGAATGGCCCATTGACGGGACCCTGTTGGCGGTATCACTGACCCTCACCTGGGCCGTCAGCATTGGAAGTGGGCTGCGTCATCGACGAGAAGGTTTCCACAATGATGCGGCCATAAAATCGGCGCTCTACGGAGCTCTGATTGGCGCACTTATTGGCGTTGGTATCGTGAACGCCCTTGGCGACAAACTGGACAGTGTGTTCAAACTGCTCGCCATCGTGATGCTCGTTTGGGCCCTTGCAAAGACATGGAAGAAGGTACGAACAACGGAAGCAACAGCCTCAGTTGAAGAAAATGGAAGCACGGAGATTCATCACTTCAAACTCCGAGTTGGAGGAGGCATCGGTGGTGTCCTCTCTTCGGTGTTGGGCGTTGGGGCTGGCGTCATTTATGTCCCTGTCCTTCAGCAACAAGCGTCGCTAGGTCCTCGCACCTCGGTTGGCTCCAGTTTAGCCATCATGATGGTCGTCGTACCGGTCGCCATCCTGGCCTTGATGACAACCTCAGCCAACGGGCTCATCGACCAGTTCACTGCGCTGCCCGGGCACGTCTATTCGCTTCCTGTCTTGGCGATTGTCGGGGCCACCGCTGGAGCAAAATTTGGAATCGAGCGTATCAGCAAAGAGAACATCATGAAGCTCTTCATGGCGTTGGTTGCTGCGGTGCTTGTACGCTACGCTGTGGACGTTGCTTCAATCATGGTTTGATGGATTCAATGACCATGGCAATGCCCTGGCCACCACCAATGCAGGCGGTTGCGACGCCGTATCGGCCACCGCACCGCTGAAGTTCATGCGCAAGCGTCAACACCAAACGGGTTCCAGTCGCTGCAAGAGGATGACCAAGTCCGACGGCTCCACCGTTCACGTTCACCTTTTCCACATCGAGTTCGAGGTCGTTAATGCACGCAACAGCCTGACCTGCGAACGCTTCGTTGATTTCCCAGCGGTCAATATCAGCCACCGTCAATCCGGCTCGCTCCAGGGCTTGCCGGGACGAAGGAACCGGGCCATAGGCCATGATGGCGGGTTCAAGGCCCACGATGCCCCATGAAACAATTCGAGCCAGTGGTGCATCGCCATCGGCCTTTGCCTGACCTGCCGATTTGATGACGACAGCAGCAGCACCGTCAACAACACCGGAGGCGTTGCCCGCCGTCACGAAGGATTCAGGACCGAAGGCAGTGGGCAGGCCTGAGAGCGATTCTTGGGTGGTTCCACGGACCACATGGTCCTCGTCTTTGTGCGTCAACACCGTCTCGCCTCGGCGCGATTTGATGGTGACAGGGACGATCTCTTGCTCGAACAAATCCGTGTCAATGGACGTTGTCGTGCGAGCATGCGATAGCGCTGCAAAAGCATCGATCTCCTCCCTCGACACCCCTTTCCTTCGACACAATTCGTCAGACGTTTGAGCCATGAAAAGGCCGCAGGTCATGTCCTGGAGGTTGGTCATCATGTAATCTTCAACTTTGGGAGCACGTCCAAGCCGCCATCCATCACGAGCGCCCCGAAGAATATGGGGTGCTTGCGAGAGGTTTTCCATGCCTCCTGAAACCACGGTGTTCGCTTCACCGAGCTTGATCATTTGAGCACCTGATACGATCGACTGGATCCCAGAACCACAAATACGGGACAACGTCAACATTGGGACTTCCTGAGGAATCCCTGCCTTGAGGCCCGCATGGCGTGCTCCGTAAATGGACTGCGAGCATGTCTGCAAGGCATACCCCATGACGACGTGGTCAACAGACTCTGGAGAAGTACCGGTTTTTTCAAGCGCACCTTGGATGGCAGCAGCCCCCAGTTCCTGTGCGCTAACGGTCTTCAAGGCCCCACCGGCTTTGCCGTCGCCTCGCTTTCCTCCAACCCATTCGCAAAACGGTGTTCGAGCACCGCCAACAATAACCACGTCTTCGCTCATGGTTGCAACGAATCAAAAGAGGGGTATGAACATCACCGTTGAACACTTTCGTTCAAAACGGCTCATCATTCCAGTCCGTTGTTGCTTACCATAAGGGGGATGGCCACGATAAGGGCGCAAATTCCATTGCAGAAAGCAGAGATACCGGTCCAAATCGCAAACGCTGTACCGTCGCTGCCAACGAGGCTGCCTAGGCCGCCGTCAGGGGTTCCGCTGGCAAAGGACGCAACCCCAAGAACAAATTGAGCACCGAGGGTACCGATGCCGAGCCAGACCCCCCGCTTCTCGTAGCGGGTCAGGAAAACACCCGCTGTAACAAAGCCAACGGCGCCGACAAGGCTCGAGAGCCCGTCCAGTGCCTTGGCGACGGCTGGATACTCAATGGGTTCCCCTGTTATTGGGTCGACGGGTTCCAAGAAGATGCCGACCAAACCAAGAGCCGATAACAGACCAAAGAGAATAAGGATGATACCCATCACTTTCGCAGCGCTTGATGGGGGTTGGAGAAAGATGTATTGCCCCGTCGGCATTTCTGCCGTTCCGGTCAACATCGTGCCCTGATTCATTGGAGCGAAACCAGTGGAAATGCTGACCGGTTCTGGTGGAGATTGGTTGTGTTCATCAGCGCTCAATGGTTCCTTGTCGGGGAGTCCGCCCCAGGGAGATTCGCCTTGCATGGTATTGCATTGGACCCTGCTCCTTGATAGTTTCTCGTTCGTGGAGAAAGGGTGGTGTTCTTGAAGCAGAGCCACCTCCATTCATCTGAGGGGGAGAACATGAACATCTTGGTCGTTTACAAAAAAAACTTCGAAGAAGTGCACGATGAGGGCTTGATGTCCCTGAAATCAATCCTCCAAAAAGTAGCGACCTCCAGCCATCACGTTGACTACAAACCTCGCGAGCATGTGCGACGGGCAGATTTTATTGCCCGAGACTTGGTAATTGTATTCGGCGGTGACGGAACCTTAACGTCCCTTTCACACAACATTGACGCTGCTACACCAGTCATGGGCGTAAATTCACATCCGCGAACTGAAGACCCTGAAGGCAGTTATGGGTTCTACATGGATTCGTCCATGGCCACGTTTGCTGAAGATGTTCAAGCGGTGTTCGCAGGCGACGCCATTGTGAACGAGCTGCCACGCTTGCAGGCACTGATCGAGACCACATCGGGAAACCGGTTCACAACCGACCCAGCGATGAACGATTTACTCATCGCCAACACCCACCAATATGCACCCAGCAAGTACCACATGCGACGTGGAGAACAGCAGACAAGTCAACAGAGCAGCGGATTGTTGTTCTCCACGTGGTACGGCCAAGGCGCGTGGTTACGCAATGCCCTGAGCGACGCCGAATTTGACGAACTCAGAGCCCGTGCCATCAATGATCGCTCTTCGCACAACTACTTTGTTCTGGCACGGGACCTCTCACCTGAACAACGCACTGCTTCACCATGGGCTTGGTTGAATTGGACCGGTGAAGAGACCACCATCACCTCAGACATGCACCGGGGGTACGTTGTCCCAGACGGTTGGGACGAGGTGCATTTCAATCGCGGGGCAACCATCACGGTGAACGCCGAGGCCCCTCGGTTGATGCTTCTCACGTTTCGAACGACCATTGAGGCCAAACTCCGAGCCGCTTTCGATTGAAAGTACACGTTGTTGGATTGGCCTTGCGGCGGGTGCATTAGGTGTAAAAAGTAAACTAATAGAGTGATAAAAAAAGGGTTGGAGACTGGGATCGCAAGCGACCCCAGCCTCCGGTTTCTTAGGAGGT
>DANX01000017.1 GCA_002502295.1 Euryarchaeota archaeon UBA561
ACAGGCACGTGATGCCCAGCGAGTAAAGAACGCACCTCTGCCAACCATGGGACTTGATTCCGAAGAGTAAAACATAACTTACTTGATGGGTGTTCGCTTATTCCTTTGCGTTCAGAGTGAGATATATCGTCATTTTTTATCCGGGTCATCTTGGACAATTGTTATACGACGCCAGCCAAGCCAAAGAACATGGGTGCATGCCCCTATTGCCGCAGTGCTACGCTGCCCAGCGACACGATTTGCTATTCGTGTGGTCGCGTGTTGCCAAAGGGTGATCGTGGAAGTTACCGGCTTGAGCAGCAATTCACCAAGAAGAAGGGCAATAAAGAATCGACGTACATGATGGCTGCAAAGCCTTCTCGTCGCGGCGTTGTTCAAACCCACACGGGTCGTCAACGTAATATCATGAAGCGACGGAAGAATCGATTCCGCAGTTTTGCCATGCTTGGATTGGTCGCCTTTGTTTTGCTTTCACCCCAAGCACAGGAGGCTGTTTTTGGTGAATTCGGTGGCTTTGAGGAGTTAATCCAATCGCAAATCGCTCCTTACCATGTCTATCCAAACGAAGCGACCTACACCCTCTCAAAGATCTCGGAGGTTTCGGCTAACGGCTTTGCCAGTGTATCGGAAAACATTCTGATTCCCCCAACCGTTCACTCATCGCTCTCCGGAACGGCTCAATTTGTCTACACGGATTCGAACGAAGCCCAGAGTCCGAGCGTTCTCCAGCAAACCCTCCAAATCACGGTGGTCATCGACGGCCAGGACATCAATGTCCCGATTGATGGTATGCCTCATCGAGGCTATGGAAGTGCGATTACGACGACAAACGGGCACGAAGTTTGGTGGCCCAGTGTTGGTTCCGGAGACGACCAGTGCCCAATGGCGAAATGTGTCAAAGTGCGATCGAATTTCCAAGATGGAGGTTCACTGCGTTATGAGTTTGTGATTCACGTTCAGGCCGCTTCCTACACTTGGTGGGACGACAGCCGGGTTAAATCCATAGTTCCCGGCAAGGACTCCGGCATCAACGCTGACAATTCAGGAACGTTTGCAGACTTGGCCTCTCGCGGCAACGGGGTTCGTCAAGCCCAATTTGGCGGCGATTATTGGTACGACCGTGGTGGGAGTGCGGGGTATGCCATCAACGCACAAGATGCCATTGTGATGGCGACAGCGGATGCGATTTCAAGCAGTCTCCCCGAGGGTAGTTCAGAGAATGCCTATGCCTTTTCAAGAGCTACCTTTGACTACCTTCACGCCTACGTCACCTATGACAGAGAAGCTCCGAGCCCAGCCCGCTCAGGCCCTGCATGCCTCGCTGCCGGAACCGGTGATTGCGATGAACAAACAAACGCCTTCTTTAGCCTTCTACGAACTCGTGGGATCCCCGGCTGGTATGCCTTTGGTGTGCTCGGCGACCCGTTTTATTCCAACGATGGATGGGAAGCCCACGCCTGGGGCTACATCCAATTACCGTTGAAAGACAGTTGGTGTGAGGAACGAAACATTGTGATTCAAACCTGCTTCGTCGAGGCCCAGGTGGATGTGGTGAACAACAAGTGGCTCCTTTCTACACCCACTGCTTACGTCGATTGGATTGAGGAAGCCGATTCCTCGGGAGGCATGGTGTACAATTACTATCACCCCATCGACAGTGAAACCTCGCCAGGTGTTAGCATTGATCGTACTCGGGACTTTGAAACCCAAGGAACCGTTGAACTGACCGGTGGAACTTACAAAATAAAAAAGTACGCTGAAGCGTTTTGAGGAGTGATTGAAGTTGCGTGTAATTATCGGAGGAGCAGGTCGTGTAGGCATTGCTCTTGCGAAAGCCCTGGCCAATGAAAAGTACGACCTTGTGGTCGTTGACAATGATTCCCGTGCTGTCGCAAATGCTCAATCCTTGGATTGTCTGGTGGTCAACGGAAACATCACATCACGAGAAACGTTGATGGAAGCCGGAATCAACTATGCTAGCGTGTTTGTTGCTGCAACGCCCTCTGATGAAGCCAACCTCATCGCCTGCTCAATTGCAGAGCACGCCCATGAATCCAACGATGGGAATGACGGTTTGACGAGCATCTGTCGCCTCAGAACCACCTCTTACGTGAATGAATACAAGCAAGGTCATCTTCTTGAGTGGGCAAAAGTGGACCATGTGGTTAATCCCTTACATGGGGCCATTCAACGGCTCAATGCTGGTCTCAGGTCCACCGATCTTGAAGAAGTAATTCCGTTTGAAGACCATGCTTACGTAATTGAGTTTGATATCGGTGAATCTGCAATGAGCATTGTTGGTCGTCCACTGCGAGAGGTCAAAGACGACTTTGTGCATGGTCTCCCTAACATTGTCGGTGTTAAACGGGACGGTCAACGAAGTTTCATTCCAACGGATGACAGCGTTCTTGAAATTGGAGACCGAGTGGCCGTTTCGGTCATTGGTTTGGACAGTTTTAATCCGGCGCTCATCACCTTCGGGCATGAAATTTCTTACTTTCCAGAATCGCCCCGTGTCGTGATCGTTGGCGCCTCCAACATCGGAACGAAAATGGCCGAGGATTGGCTTGAACATGGGGCAACGGTCACGGTGCTCGAGCGGGAACTTCACCTTGCCAACAAACTCGCTGGTTCAAAGACGGGTGGAAACGCGAACATTGATGTGATTCATGGGGACCATTTGGACCGGTCCATCCTCGAGGAGATTTCAATCGATCAATACGATGTCGCCTTGAGTGCGCTCGATGATGATCACGCCAACATCGCCGCAGTGTTGCTCATGGCTGACCTCGGTGTGCCTCACACGGGTTTGATGTTGTACGATGCCGATTTGGTGAAAGTCACCCAACGCATGGGTATTTCATTTGCCGTAGATCGGCATCGAGTCGCCGTCAACAACATTCTCTCCCACGTCCACAAAAGCCTGTCTGGGCGCTATACCCTTCTCGCAGAAGTCCCCAATGTTGTCGGGATTACCCTGAAGGTGACCGAGCGGGCAAAGTTTGCTGGCAAGGTGGTTGGCGAAGCCAATTTCCCGGACTGGATGCGACTTGCCTTCATCAAGCGAAGAAACCTATCAGGCAACTGGGAATCCATTGCTCCAGAACCCGACCAACTTCTCTTGGAAAACGATCGTGTCGTTCTGTTTTGCCACAAAGAGAAGGTGGCTGATGCTCAAAAGCGATTCAAGGTGTGACCATGCGCTACGATGTGCTGAACCTCATCTTGGGATGGACTCTGCTCGCCCTTTTGGTGCCGCTTGGTCTGTGCGGCATGATTACGGCATGGCTTGATGGTTGGGAACTCGCTCTTCAGGCGTTCCTTCCTGCGATGATGATCAGCGGTGGCCTCGGTGCGGCGATGCTCGGATTGTTCACTCGAACTGACTCAGCCCAACGTCTACGTGATTTGGAAGCTTTTGTTGGGGTTGGATTGGTCTGGCCACTCACGGTCCTCATCGGTGCCCTACCGTATTGGTTTGGAGGCGTATTTGTCGGTCCTTTTATTGAAAACGCCCTCAGCATTGACATCTTGCGTGGCTTCGTCAATTCTTGGTTTGAATCCATGTCGGGTTTTACGACCTCGGGTGCAACCGTGCTCTCTCATTCAATGAGTCCGAACTGCATTCCCGGGACCACGGCGGACTGCATTAACGCTCAACCACGTGGATTGCTACTGTGGCGTTCGTTAACACAATGGCTTGGGGGAATGGGAGTTGTTATGTTGGGTATGCTCGTCCTATCCCGCATCATTGGAGGCGGAATGGCGCTGGCACGTGCTGAACTTACAGGTCCCTCCCTCTC
>DANX01000008.1 GCA_002502295.1 Euryarchaeota archaeon UBA561
CGTCAACATAGGTGGCTCTGTAGAGAATTACGTTGTTTTCGCCAAGCAAGGCGAGGGTGATGCTGGTTTTGCCGTTTATCTCGTCAACGATCAGAATACTCTGTGTGCTCATGCCATCGGACTCGTCAATCCATTCCAGAGACATAACGCCATCGCCTGCTGCTGCCATGGCTTCTTCAGCATCTTCAAGGGTGAAGCATGAAGCGTCGTCAACCTCGGCTGTCTCGTCGTAGTTGAGGGCTGATGCGTCCATGCAACCTCCCTTGCCCTCGGTCTTGTCGGGGTCTTCGGGAGCGAAGTCATCGTCGTTGAGCACGCCATCGCCGTCAATGTCATCATCAAGGGCGTCGCAGGTCCCGTCGCCGTCCATGTCAGCGGGGACGCTCGTGGCGTCAAGCGGGTCAGAGCCGCACTGGTTCTCAACACCGTCGGCGTAGGAATCACCGTCGGCGTCCTCATCAAAAGCGTCGCAGGTCCCGTCGGCATCGGCGTCAGCAGGCATGCTGGTGGCGACCCCGGGGTCAGAGCCACAGGCCTCTTCGTCGATGTTGGACCATCCGTCGCCATCTTTGTCGCTGTCGCGGACATCGCAGATGCCGTCGCCATCGGCGTCCGCCGGAACGCTCGAGGCGAGCAAACTGTCAGAATCACAATTCAATTCGTCGACGTCGGACCACGAATCACCGTCGTCGTCCTCATCATCGATGTTGGGGATTCCGTCCCCATCGGTGTCAAGGAGGTTCTCAACGGGTTCTTCGATTGCTTCTCCGCCGCCTAGGCATCCAGAAAGCACCAGCATGAGGGCAAATAGCACAGCTAAAATTCGGTTCATGGTTGAATTTTTTTTGCGGGGCCTATTAACCTATTCCCGTCATCAAAATTCTATGCACATCGCATGCATGCGTTCCAACCCTTTGTGGTGAGTGCGGGGAGCAGGATTCGAACCTGCGAACCGATAAGGACTGCGACCTGAACGCAGCGCCGTTGACCAAGCTGGGCGATCCCCGCAGCAGCTTAGCCTCACGTTCTTCCCTTATCAACCACGTCGAAGTGATGGACAGCCACGGAGTTATTACTCTGCTTCGTGAATTGATGCGGGGGGCAGGATTCGAACCTGCGAACCGATAAGGAATGGGACCTAAACCCACCGCCGTTGACCAAGCTGGGCGACCCCCGCGCAAACAGATGGCAGGGACATGTGGATTTCAAACCGCCGATGGTGTGAACCATCAAGTTCTGAGCTTGAATCCCGTCCCGGCGACGATCATGGCGATTTGGTCCATTGAGATTGAATCGTTGGTGATCACGACGCCAGAATGTGTTTCGTGTGAAATCACGGCTTGCAGGATACCCGGCGTGGCGTTGAGAGCGTTTGTGAGGCGTCCTGAACAGCAGCCGCAGGTCATTCCATCAATGCTGAGTTTGTGGGTCGTTCCTTCCATGGAATATCCATGGCCTCTGCCTTTGTAAGGTCTTGGATGTGGTGAGCCTTTTCGGCGGTGTTTGGAGCACGACGGATTGGCTGGAAACGAGTAAAAATGCCTATTTTCTACGTTTATACGGGATTTCCGAGGGCATCTTTTTAGGGGCTGAGCGCTGGAAATATCGCCATATGAACCAGCCTAACGGGCAGAAAACGTTCGGTACCAGCATGTCGTTTGATCTCGACCTTCCAGCAGCCAGAAAGGCTCGAAAAAAGAAGGAAAAGAATCCCTCCTTGCAACCTAAAGATCAACCCGATTCAGGCGATGTTGATTGCCCCGGGTGCGGTCACACCATTTCCAAAGATACGTGGCATCAGGCACTGGTTGGCTTTGTTTCAGGGGCTCGTTCGTATGCCATGGGTGAACCTGTTCGTGGCGACGTGGTGCAAACACTCCGCAACACGATTTCCAACATGGAATTGCCACAGCCAAGGGATGTATGGGAGTTGAGCATTCTCTCCCGTTTAACCAGTGAATTCGACCTTCTTCTGCAAGAGGGAATTGAGCAGGCTTTTGTTGACATGGGCGAGCTCTACACACGAGAAGAGGTTGACGCCTATGGAGCACGGGTTCAAGCGGAGGCCTTTGCGCAGGCAGAACAACACCTTGCCGCAGAAATAGAGGCAGACCTCCGGGCAGGACTTGAACAGCAACTGCGACGAGAAATCGAACAGGAACTTTGGAAACAATTTGACGAAGAACTCGCTCGACGAGATCAAGATTGAAGGTTAAAATTCACCTGACCGAAGGCTTGCTCCTGGTTGCCACCAACGCAACACCAGCGAATTGCTCACGACACTGACCGAAGAAAGCGACATCGCCGCCGCCGCAAAGGCAGGCGGAAGCAGCCATCCAGTCCACGGGAACAACAACCCCATGGCGAGCGGAATTCCAACGAGGTTGTACACAAACGCCCAGGCCAAATTGCTTCGGATACGCGTCATCGTTGCCCGGCCAAGTTCGAGCGAAGCCACAGCGTCAGCAAGGTCATTGCGCACCAAAACGATGTCCGCACTCTCCAATGCGATTTCACTGCCCGCTCCCATTGCAATCCCAACGTTGGCGACGGTCAAGGCGGCGGCATCGTTAATCCCATCACCGATCATCGCCACGATGCCGTCTTGTTGGAGGGTGCGAACATGTTCAGCTTTTTCATCGGGTTTGACGCCCGCAACGATTTCGGTTATTCCAACGGCGTCGGCCACCGTTTGAGCCACTTCTTCTCGGTCGCCGGTCAACATGACAATACGTATGCCTGCTTGCTTTAGTCGACGAACGGCGGCTTCGGATGTCTCTCGAATGCGGTCGCTGAATTCAAGCCAGCCCAGCAGCCTCTGTCCTTTGGCCACGAGCACCACCGTTGTGCCCCGTCGGGCTCGCACGGCGACCTTTTCCTCAAGGTCCATCGGTAGGTCCGTCAGCCGTTTCTCCATGAGTTCAATGTTCCCAATCGCCACGGCTTCTCCCTCGAGGGTCCCCACGAGTCCGAGTCCCGGCAAGGTTTGGACGTCTTCCACTGCTGGTCTTGCGTAGCCTATGTTCTCCCATGCAGCATGAACCGCACCGGCGAGAGGATGGGTTGACTCAACTTCCAAAGCAGAGGCCAGGCAAAGCAACTCTTGTACATCGCTGTCAAGCAGTTCGATATGGCTCACGCGGGGTGAGCCAGCGGTGATGGTTCCGGTTTTGTCGAGCACAACCGTCGAGGTCGCATGGGCTTGTTCGAGCGCTTCAATGCCTTTGATGAGCAAGCCAAAACTCGCCCCGCGTCCCGTTCCAACCACCAAGGCGGTTGGGGTAGCAAGACCAAGGGCACACGGACAGGCGATGACCAACGTGCTGACCAAAACCATCACGGCCATTTCACTTGACGCCATGGCGCTGTTGGGCGCCAATGTTTCGGCCATAAACCACCACACGGTAGCGGCGACCAAAGCGGCGACCAACACCACCGGAACGAAGACCGCAGAGATACGGTCAACCAAGCGTTGAATCGGTGCTTTCCCCATTTGGGCTTCATCAACCAGTTCGATGACCTTGGCAAGCATGGTATCACCAACCAAGGCCGTCGTTCGTACCAGAAGGGTGCTGTCGAGGACCGTTGTTCCTGCCGATACGGTGTCGCCTTCCTTCTTTCGAACGGGGAAGGATTCGCCTGACATCATCGATTCATCGAGCATGGCGGTGCTGTCTTCAACGAGGCCATCAAGCGGAACGGTTTCGCCGGCTCGTACCTTGACCAGCGTCCCTCGTGGTATTTCTTCGATCGGTGTAGCCACGGTGCCTTCCTCAACCACCACCCACGCTTCGTTGGGTTGCAAGCGCATGAGGCTGTGAACAGCATCGGTCGCTTTCAGCTTCGCCTTGGCTTCAAGGTAGTTTCCAAGCAGTACAAATGCGATGATGAAGGCTGCCCCGTCGAAGAACACGTGCTCTGCTTCGCCGACAAACGTGGGAATGGATGAAAGTACAGGGGCGAGCGTGACCAGTGTCGACCACGCCATGGCAACGGTTGTGCCGAGGTGAACCAGCACGTCCATGTTGGCGGTTCCACGTCGCAATGACGCCCATGCTTGGCGATGGAACTCTGCACCAGATACCACGTAGACAGGCCAAGCGGCGAGCATGGCGAGGGTCAGACGAGCGTCGAGTGGGCCGGCGGGACCAAGGTCGTCGATGAGCATGGAGAGGATGAACACAGGGATGGCCAATGCAAACGCCAAAATGACCCGCCGGCGTTGAGCAGCAACCCGTTCTTCATTGGCTCTGCGAGCGGTCAAAGCGGGGAGAAGTTCGCCTGCTCCAAAACCCGCCTGCACGACGGCTGCGATGCACGACGAGCGATGCGTTTCTGTCACGGATTCACGGAGCCGGATAACGGCTTTCTCGAGCGGCAGGTTGACGCTGACATCTTCAACGCCCCCGATGTTCGATAGCACCCGTTCCACTGAGGTCGCGCAGGCAGCACATGTCATGCCGGTGACGCTTAGCGAGAATTGAAGGTCGTCCATGTCATTCACCGGAGACTGAACAGCATTCCATCAACTGCCACGTTCCTTCGTCGAGGGTGACACAACCGCACCCGCAGCTGCACATCCAACCTACGCTGTCCCAACCTTTTCCCCCTTCCGCTCGGGTGTAGAGGCGTTTCATCTTGCAACCGCATTCACAACGCTCAGCGACGACTCTTGGCATGGACATGCGAAGTATGTAGTCAATATAAACCCGTTGTTTTGACTACAATAAACTGCGGGAGAAGGATTATACCGCCTCCTGCCCAGTTTCCTTCATGGACACCGAGGCCCAGCCCGTTGTCCAAGAAAAATCCTGAACCATCAGGGTAGCCTTTGCTTTGCGGTGCATGGCCAACGGTCGACGGAGGGCACCTACAACGGCGACAAGTCGAGTGTGCCAGACCAAACGTCCAAGCCCCGCAGACGGCATGGGAAGCGTTGACCGAGTTGCATGATCGTGGGGTGTTCGCCGTTGTGGTCGGGTTCTGCGACCGAGACTTCCAGTCCGTGTTCATCAACCACAAGTCGTCGCTTACCACCGAGTTGGCGCAAATGCATGCGCCCTGAAACGGCGCCGTCGTCGGCCAGATCGAGGAATATCCAAGGTCCTCGCAGACCCGTGACCCGGGCGTTGTAGGAGGTGGAGATGTCCTCAGATGTGGGCCCCTCCTCACCGATGCGTCCCCCCTTCAACAAATGGACATGGTAGGCATTGGCCACCAGTTCCCACTCCATTCGTTTAGCGGTGAGCCCTCGCTCGCTGCAGTGCTCGGCCAATTCGGCGGTTTCGTTTTCGTTGTGCACCCATTCACGACCGTGAATGTGAGCCTTGAGTTGTCGGTGGGTCATCAAATCAGGATAGCGGCGTATGGGTGAGGTGAAGTGGACATAGGCATCCAGGTTAAGCCCGAAGTGGCCCCCGTTCTCTTCGCTGTAGCGGGCCCGTTGCATCAGCTGGAACAGGCCTTGGTCAACGATGCGTCGGGTTGTTTCCGTCAGGTCGCTCGCAGCGGCTTGGGCGTCTTCAAGCGAAGCGAGAATGCCGTTTCTTGCCTCGGGGTCAATAACGGCTGAAAGATACGGAAGCACCGTTTCTTCGGCTGGCTCGGCAGGTTCCATGCCCGAAATGTCAATGCCTCCACCGCCAAGGTTGGCCCAATCACCAAGCAGGTTGGAGAGTTCATCGCTTTCGCTTTCACCGTGCTTGCGCAGGCTGGGCATGGGAAGTTGGATGCCGATGTCCAGCGCACCAAGTTTGGCGTTCAATCCCTCCACTTCCGGGCGGTCGGGTGGAGCGTGGCAGCGCCACGGCAGGGGAGCGCCGGCGGCCCCGAGTAGATGGCCGACGGTAGCGTTGGTGGCGACCATGAACGACTCGATCATCCGGGTTGCTTTGTTGGGCCATTTCACCTCGACCCGAAGTTCGTCATCGCCGTGAAGCCGAGGGCGCAACTCTGGATTGTTGAGGTTGAGGCGGACTTCACGGCTCTGCCAGACATCGGCGAGGGCCAGCATGTCATCGTATTCGTCGGTTTCAAGCACGTCGCCATAGGCAACGTTGGCTTTCACATGAATGACCGCCTCGTAGGCCTTTGTCTCGACGATGGTGTTGTTCTCGTCAAGGTCCATGCTGACCACCATGGCGAGGCGGTCCACGTTGGCACGAAGGGAACACAGTTCATCGGCCAATTTTGGTGGGAGCATTGGCAGGACGGTGTGGGGGAGGTAGACCGAAGTCGCCCGTGCTGCTGCAGCATGGTCGAGGGCGGTGCCGGGCTGAACGTAGTGGGCCACATCTGCGATGGCAACCCAAAGCGTTCGTCGGCCTTGTTCTTCCGTTAAGCAGACGGCGTCGTCGAAATCTTTGGCGTCTGGAGGGTCAATGGTGACGAGTGGAAGGTGACGCAGGTCGGTTCGTCCGGAAACAACTTCGCTTTCGCCGTCCACCTCACCCAGCAGGTCGGCATGGGACACAAGCGAAGCGTCGTAGGTTCGAGGAAACGGATTGTACCCGTCCTTCCGGCGGGCCTCCAACCGTGCGTCGAGCAATTCTCGGGTCGTCCAGCGACCGGCCATCATCATCAGCAAGGCCCTGGCC
>DANX01000117.1:0-32356 GCA_002502295.1 Euryarchaeota archaeon UBA561
GCGCCTCGTCCGGTTTTCCACACAATGTGAGTGTCCAACCCGCATCGTCCGTATGAAACGAGACGATGTCGTCGCTGTCGGCAAGCGCCGCTGGGTCTGCCTCACCGGATCCCGATATCACGTATCGCCCAGCGAGTCCAAGGCGTTGTTCAACGGCGCTCAATGGACCTTCATCTAGCAACTGCCCTCGGTGGAGCAAGGCGATGCGATCGATGAGCCCTTCCAATTGAGCCACCATGTGCGACGAAATAACCACGCTTACTCCCTTTGCTGCCAAGGTTTTGACCAAGGCACTGAAGGCTTGAGCGGCCACTGGGTCAAGCCCGTTGAAGGGTTCGTCCAGCAACAGCACCTTGGGCGAGCCAAGCAGTGCAGCAGCGATTGAAAGCCGTTGGCGCATGCCTTGACTGAGGTTGTCCAGCGGCTCGTCTCGACGACTTCGAAGGCCGACAAGTGAAAGCAGCCGCTCAACCTTCTTTTCCGATGTCCCCCTCATCTCCCCGAGTTGCGTTAGGGTTTGAGCAACGGTTGAACGACCCTGCCAGCGGACTTGTTCGGGCATATGACCAACCCAACGGCGCAGGTCATCGACCTCTTGCCATTCAGACCCGTCAAAGCGGGTTTTAACCTGGCCCGCTTGAAGCGGCAAAAGGCCAGCCATCATTCGCAGGAGCGTGGTTTTCCCCGCTCCGTTGGGGCCAATTAATCCAAGCACTGCGCCTTGGAAGAGGTCAAACGAAACACCGAGGATGCCAGGTCCATCCCGGGTGGCCCAGGGTCGAATCAGTGTCGGAGCCGGAATGGCGTGTCGGTGCAGAACCGATTTGAAGGAAAGAATCGCTTCCGCCATGGGCAAATCCACGGGAAACCCTTGCTTCAACCTTGGCGAGAGGCGAACCTCTATGGCGGGCTTGTTGAGATTAAACACCGGTATTGACAATGTGGCAAGGCATGGTTCAGTCCTTGGCGCCGGTTGCGGGAGGTTGCCTCGCGCTGTTTTTCATGCACCAACGAACGGAAGAAGAGGGAGGAAATCACTGGACCGCTCCTTTCGGTACGAACGGTCTTCGGATGATGGGCCTCTTTGTCCTCATGATGTGGGTGGTGCCCGCTGGAGCCCTGATCGCTCTACCCGTTCTGCTTTTGCTCTCCCTGCTCAGTCCTGCTGCCCGCAACGAATGGGTCGAACATCGAGCGCCGCGTCTCCTCACCATTGGTGTGGCCGTGCTGTGTTTGGGAGCCACGGGTTTTCTTCCTGTTTCGCAACCCGTTGAACCCGAAGAGTGGGGCCGGCCGCTGTTCACTGAAAATCCTCATGCCCCTGCTTACCCAGCCAGTCAGCAATACACGTGGTTGACGAACGATGTTGTTGTTTTGCAATCCATTAGCATGCGTTTGCCACATCAATCCGGGGCCGTGGGGGCGGAGGCTACAGCGCTAACACTCGCTTCTGTGTTGGGAATGGAAAGCGACCGAATGCACCAAGCGATCGAGTTGATCGATGATGAGGTGCCCTTTGTTCGTCTAAATCCTGACGAGATTGAGCTTGCCTCGGTACCATCCCCTACCTCCTTGGATATTCGCATCAGTTCATCGGCCACAGAATCGGTTGAATACCGTCG
The DNA here is from genome assembly GCA_002502295.1 of Euryarchaeota archaeon UBA561. Lineage (GTDB taxonomy): Archaea > Thermoplasmatota > Poseidoniia > Poseidoniales > Poseidoniaceae > Poseidonia. The sequence goes on from DANX01000117.1 coordinate 1,623, forward strand.
TTATGACATCAAATCAACGGCGTTTGGAAACGATGCTGAGGGAACCAAAGTTGGCGAAGTCACCGTTTTTGCAAAGGCATCCATGGGGGGTCAACTCGACATGTTGGTCATTGTCAGGCCGCTCGGTCATCCCACGCTGGAAACCGACGGCACAGGCGAAGCGTGGATTCGGCCTTGGTTAACGGCCAGAGCATGAGCACGAGTTACGTTGTGCTTCAATATCGGACGTTTTTGCGGGTGATGGTTCGCCAGATACGTTGCAATGGGTCGTAGTACCTGTCAACCACGCGCTCCTTCAGTTGGATGATGGCATCGTCGGTGATTTGAATGCCAGCCGGGCAGACTTCGGTGCAGCATCGCGTGATGTTACAGTATTCGACTCCGAATTCCTTCTTGATTTCTGGAACACGATCTTCTGTGTCAAGCGGGTGCATTTCGTATTGAGCAAGGCGAACAAGGTTTCGGGGGCCTGCGAAATCATCAAACAGGGCGTGGTCTCGAAGGACGTGGCAGGTGTTCACGCACAGGAAACACTCGATGCATTCACGGAAGTGTTGCACCCGATCGGCTTCCATCTGATTGAATTCCCAGTCCATGCTTTCCGGGCCGTTGATGGGTGCAATCCGCTGGGCGACTTCGTAGTTCCAACTGACATCCGTGACCAGGTCTTTGATGTGGGGGAAGGCTTTCATGGGGCGGATTTCGATGGCCTGACCTTCAGGTGTTTCGGCGACGACGTCGCTCATTCGAGTCATGCACATCAAGCGAGGACGTCCGTTGATTTCAGCGGAACAAGAGCCACACTTGCCTGCTTTGCAGTTCCATCGAACGGCCATTTCGGGCTCCTGTTCGTATTGAATTCGGTGAACGCAGTCCAGCACCACCATGCCTTCATCGAGTTCGAGGTCGTATTCCTCGAGTTCAGCATCGTCGCCTTCCCCACGGAGAATGGTGAACGATTGCGTGGTGCCTTTGAGGGACATCAATTTCCGCTCCCTGCTTCTGCCGCTCGCTCAGCAATCATCGCTTTTACTTCTTTGAGTGCGTCCTGGAGGTCGCTGCGCATTTCTTCCAACGGCTCTTGTCGGATTTTCATTTCTCCGTTCTCCATCCAAATGATGTTCAAGGTTTTACCCCAATACTCATCTTCTGGTGTCGGGAAATCGTCTCGAGTGTGCCCGCCACGGCTTTCTTCGCGTGTGATGGCCGCCAATGTGGCGGCGAGGGACACATCCGCCATGTTGATGAGGTCCAAGGCTTGATGCCAACCTGAATTGTACTTCCGTGAGGTTCCTGAGGAGCAGGCAAGGGCGCGCTGTTTGAACACCTTGATGTCCTCAAGGGCTTCTTCCAACTCGCTCTTGGTTCGGATGATGCCAACCTTGGCTTGCATCATGTCACGCATGTCGTCGTAAATGAGGCCGGGGTTTTCACCGCCTTCTCGCATCAACGGAGCGAGCATGTCGTCGATGGCTCGTCCGACCTGTGCTTCGTCGATGGCGGGTTGTGCAAGGTCCTTGGCTCGCTTTGCGGCGTATTCACCGGCTCGTTTGCCGAACACGATGAGGTCGGAGAGTGAATTGCCACCGAGGCGGTTTGCACCGTGAAGGCCAGAAGCGACTTCACCGCAAGCATACAGTCCGGGCACGGTTGTTTCCTGCGATTCAGCGTCGACGCGGACGCCTCCCATCACATAGTGAGCGGTGGGACCGACTTCCATTGGTTCTTTGCTGATGTCAACTCCGGCGAGTTCCTTGAATTGGTGATGCATGGAAGGCAATTTCTTCAAAATTGCTTCCTCTCCCCGGTGAGAGATGTCAAGGAATGCTCCACCGTGGGGCGAACCTCTTCCTGCTTTTACTTCGGAATTGATGGCCTTGGCTACAACGTCTCGGGTCAGGAGTTCAGGCGGACGTCGGACGGTAGCAAGCTTCCCACTGACCACTTCTTCAACCCACTGATCGGCTTCTTCAATGGTGTCTGCGTGGTCTCCTGCAAACATTTCGGGAACATAATCGAACATGAATCGTTCGTTTTCGCTGTTGGTCAATCGGCCACCTTCACCCCGGACGCCTTCCGTCACGAGAATACCCCGGACGGAGGGTGGCCACACCATTCCAGTTGGGTGAAATTGAACAAATTCCATGTCACGGAGCTCTGCACCCGCCCACAGCGCCAAGGCATGACCGTCGCCGGTGTACTCCCATGAGCCAGAACAGACCGACCAGCAACGCGTAATGCCGCCGGTTGCAAGGACAATGGACTTGGCTGAGAAGGCGTGAATGTCACCTTCAACTCGCGTGTAAGCAACGCATCCAGTGACTCGGTCGCCTTCTTTGAGAAGAGTGCGAACCGTGTATTCCATGAAGATGTCAATGCCTTCGTGAATGCCTCGTTCCTGGAGGGTGCGGATGATTTCCAGACCGGTTGCGTCGCCGACGTGAGCCAAGCGAGGGAAGGTATGTCCTCCGAAATTTCGCTGATTGATGAGGTCTTTTCGTGTGCGGTCAAAGACGGCTCCCCATTGTTCCAGCTCTCGAACACGGTCGGGGGCTTCCTTAGCGTGGTATTCTGCCATTTGCCAATTTGCGAGCCATTTGCTCCCCTTCATCGTGTCGTGGAAGTGAACTTTCCAACCGTCCCGTGGGTCGGCGTTTTGCAGGGCAGCAGCACAGCCGCCTTCGGCCATGACCGTGTGGGCTTTACCGAGCAACGATTTGGTGATGATGGCCGTCTTTGCACCGGATCGGGCGCTTTCGATGGCAGCGCGCAGGCCAGCCCCTCCTGCACCGATCACGATGACATCGTATTCGTGGTTCGTAATGTTCTCACTCATCCCATCACCTTAATTGAAAAAAACACCATGTCGTTGACCCGGCCTTCTGCGACCAGTAACACCCAGATGTCGCCGAGGAATACAAAGGTTAGTGATGTCCAAAACCAAAATCCATGAGACCGGTTAGCGATACTGATCTTGCCAAAGAGCATGCCTCGGACACGACTGATGCTCGATGTCCAGCGGTCCAGCATGCCACCAGCGAGATGACGTAGAGCGTGGCACGATGTGACGTACATCGTTAGCAAGAAGGCTTCAAAGCCCATCACGAAGGTTCCGATGGAAACGCCGAATCCCTCGTGTGCTGCGGAGTGAAAGTGCATGGTGTGGGTCACGTCCCACCACTTGATCAGGATGATGATGATGGCTGCATAGAGGAAATAGCGGTGGAGGTTGTTGAATAGAAACATCCTTCTTTCTCCTTGGTAACCAATGGCCTTGTTGATGTCAGGCTCATCAACCCAGCACGCCGTTGGACTGGCAAAGAAGGTCCGGTAGTAGACGCGGCGCATGTAATAGCAGGTGCCCCTGAATCCAAAGGGAATCCAGAGGACAAGAATCGCAGCGTTCACCCATTCAGGGTGATTCCAAGCCGAGAGTCCGAACAGGTCCCATTCGAGGACATTCGGGGAAAAAATAGGCGACATCACCGTGCTTCCGTGGAGCTTGTAAGAGATTTCTGCGTCGTAGAAAAACAAGCGCCAGAAGGTGTAGATGAGGGCGGCGGTTAGGCCGGTTCCCATCGCTACAGGTTGACTCCACCAATTGTCAATGCGGTTCGTGCGACCCAGTCCGTTGAGGACAGGGAGTTTGATGCCTTCACCCATGCAATTCCCCCGCGTTCCCTACGGGAACAACCTATCCGAGTGCCGCAGGGTCTTTGAGGTTCACCATTGAGCCGCAGGGCGATTTTGGAAGAATTTCAGGCCAATTCTGACCAATTAACCTCGGCTTCGACCATTTCTATTTCGTCAACGTCCATCTGGGCCAATTGAAGTTTGCCGGACAGTTCATCGTTCACAGCGTGCCAGTATGAGTAGGCTTCAATCACCCAAATACCCGATTCGCGGGTACCGTTTCCTGAGCCTTTGACGCCACCAAATGGCAGGTGTGCTTCGGCTCCGGTGGTCGAATTGTTGATGCCCGTCATGCCTGCTTTGATGCCGGTCTTGTAGCGGTAGGCTTCGAGCCGGTCGTTGGTGTAAATGGCCGATGAAAGACCGTAAGGGCTGGCGTTGGCCAAGTGGAGTGCATGGTCAAAATCCTTGGCCTTGACAACGGTGACGGCCGGTCCGAAAATCTCCTCGTGGAAGCATTCCATGTCCTCGGTCACATCAACAAAGACGTGCGGCCACATGAACACGCCTTCCGTGGCATCACCGAGGAAGTTTTCAGGAGCGCTATCGGCGGTGATTGGGCCCTTGCCCCAAAGCTGTGTGGCGCCGCTGGATTTGACCATTTCGAGATCACCGAGGAAATCTTTGGCGTATTTTTCGGAAAGCATTGGTCCGTAAAGGACGTCCTTGTGGACAAGCGAGTTACCAATCCGAGTTGCCTTGACCTTGTCCATGAACATCTCCATAAATTCGTCGTAAATGTCCTCGTGGAGTATAAGATTCCCAAGGCTCGTGCACCGCTGTCCAGCCGTACCGAAGGCGCCCCAGTAGGCACCTTCAACAGCGTTGTTGAGGTTGGCGGATGGCATCACAACGAGTGGGTTTTTCCCGCCCAATTCAAGGGAGCAGGAGACCAAGTTCCGCCCACACGTTTCGCCAATCATCTTTCCGACACCGGTGGAACCGGTGAACGAGATCTTGTTGACCAGACCATCGTCAACGGCGTCGACGAGGTATTGTCCTGCTCCGCTTCCTTTGCCGTGGACGAGGTTGATGACACCATCGGGCAGGCCAGCCTCGTGCATGATACGGGCGAGGGCAAACGAAAGCAGTGGAGCATCTTGTGGGCTTTTCCACACGCAAGTGTTGCCGCACATGATGGCCGGAATCATCTTCCAGAACGGCACGGCCGATGGAAAGTTGCAAGCGTTGATGATGCCGCAAACACCGAGCGGTCGGCGGTAGGTGAACAACTCCTTGTCTGGCAGTTCAGAATTCACGGTTTGGCCGTAAAGTCGTCGACCTTCAGATTGAAAGAACAAACAGGTGTCAATGGCTTCTTGAATCTCACCGCCGGATTCCTTGAGTGTTTTTCCAATTTCTCGGGTTTCCAATGCCACCAGGGCATCCTTGTGCTCCATGAGCAAACGGCCCATGTTTCCGATGATTTGACCTCGTGTCGGTGCAGGTGTAGCGGCCCACGCTGGAAAAGCAGCCCTGGCGGCATGCAGTGCTTCGTGGACATCGTCTCGAGTTGACAACGGAAATTCACCGAGGCAGTCAGCGAGGAGGGCAGGGTTGGTTGACGAAAACGTTCCGTTGTCACTTGCTGTGGCCAACCGTCCGTTGATGATGTTGTAGCCGCGAACGGCAGGTTTGCCGTTGGGGTTGTCGATTTCCATGTATTCCAAACCGGTTTCAAGAACGTGAACCATGGGTTTACCGACCTTGCCCTGTCTCTTCAATGTGATGGATGAAAGGTTTGCATCTTCCTTCGAGGTTGAAAGACTCTCGGGCTTGGGTTTATAGTGGCCCATCCGTAGACTTCTCTGCGGACAGACCTAGGGCCCGGTTGAATTTCATTATATACCGTAAATGGTTCATTCGCAAAAGAGGGAGACACATGGCAGACAAAGACGACACGATAGAACTGCGCGTATCCAAAGCCATCCCCTCCGATGTGGGCTTTGGACGAGCTCGAATCTCCTCGGAGATGGGTTTGTCCCTCAAGCCAGGTGACTTCGTTGAAATCAGTGGCGAAGAACGCTCTACGGCGGCCATCTATTGGCGAAGCCGGCCAGAGGATGCCAAAATGGACATCATTCGGATGGACGGCATCATTCGAAAGAACGCCGGTGTAAGCCTCGGCGATCGTGTCACAGTTCGCAAGGTCGAGGCCAAAACCTGCACGAAACTTACCATCTCTCCGGTCATGGCCAACAAACAGAAAGTAAAGTTTGGCCCCGGTATTGAAGGCTTCGCAAAACGAGGTCTGGCGAAGCGTCCCGTGGTTGCCGGAGACCGAATTTTTATTCCAGGCATGACCCTTTTTGCAGAAGCCCTCCCTTTCGCCGTTGTGCAAACGGTACCAAAGGGCATCGTGGTCGTCACCACCGACACTGAGATTGTCATCAAAGACGAAGCGGTCGCAGAGGAGGATGTTGGTCAATCAGAAGGCATCACCTACGAGGATGTCGGAGGCATTGGCCAACAACTGCAAAAGGTCCGTGAGATGATTGAACTTCCGCTCAAGCACCCTGAATTGTTCCGTCGCCTCGGCATAGACCCACCAAAGGGTGTGCTGTTGCACGGTCCTCCGGGAACGGGAAAAACGATGATTGCCAAAGCCGTGGCAACTGAAACAAATGCCCACTTCAAGGTCATCAACGGGCCAGAAATCATCTCAAAGTATTACGGCGAATCTGAGAAGCAACTCCGCGAGATCTTTGACGAAGCAGCTGACAACGCCCCAGCCATCGTTTTCATTGACGAAATCGACTCAATTTGTCCAAAGCGCGAGGACGTCTCCGGTGAAGTGGAGCGTCGCGTTGTCGCTCAAATGCTGACGTTGATGGACGGCATGCAAGGGCGCGACAACGTCGTCGTCATCGGTGCAACCAACCGAAGGGATGCACTGGACCCTGCCCTTCGCCGACCCGGTCGCTTTGACCGCGAGATCGAAATCGGTGTCCCAGACCGAGAGGGGCGGAGTGAAATCATGGATGTTCACACGCGACAAATGCCGATTGCCGATGACTTTGACATCGCCTGGGTCCTTGACAACACCTACGGTTTTGTTGGTGCAGACCTTGCCGCCCTTGTCCGTGAGAGCGCCATGCGTGCGCTTCGCCGATACCTTCCAGAAATCGACCTGGAAGAAGAAACTCTCCCTCCCGAGGTTCTCGAGAAAATGGAGGTCTGCATGGAAGACTTCAAGAAAGCCATCCGGGGAATTGAACCTTCTGCCCTTCGTGAAATTTACGTTGAAGTTCCCGAGGTAGGTTGGGATGAAGTTGGCGGATTGCTGGAGGTCAAAGAGCGGTTGAAGGAATCCGTTGAATGGCCGCTTACCAAACCAGAACTCTTCGAACACTTCGGCATCAAGCCGCCCCGAGGAATCGTTCTCTTCGGTGCACCAGGAACCGGTAAAACCCTGCTTGCGAAAGCCATTGCCAACGAAGCACAAGCGAACTTCATCAGCATCAAAGGCCCAGAAATGATTTCCAAGTGGGTGGGAGAATCCGAGCGTGCCATCCGAGAGATTTTCAAGAAAGCGAAACAATCCTCGCCCTCCATCATCTTCCTTGACGAGTTTGAATCCATTGCTTCCATGCGGAGTGGCGGAAGCGCCTCGGAGGGCAGCGACGTTGGAAACCGTGTGGTGAATCAACTCCTCGCCAGCATGGATGGCGTTGAATCGCTCGACGGCGTCATTGTTGTGGCGGCCACAAACCGTCCAGAGATGATCGACCCTGCCCTCTTGCGAAGCGGACGGTTTGAGCGCGTCCTTCACGTACCGCCGCCCGACGCCGGAGCTCGAGAGGCCATCTTCCGCATTCACAGCGAAGGAATGCCGCTTAGCAAGTTCTCCTTCAAGGACATCCTCACCGGCATGGATGGATTCACCGGTGCCGATATTGAGGCCGTCTGTCGAGAAGCAGCCCTCATTTGCATGAGAGCAGGCAAAAAGAAGGTCACGAAATCACACTTTGAAGAGGCCATCTCTCGCGTCCGGCCAACCGTCACTCCTGACATGTTGGAGTACTACCAAAAGATGGAAACACGTCTTACCTCAGGCTTGACCAACATCAAGCGAAACCGAGATTTCAGCCGTGGCATTGAAACCATGTGATGGTTCAACACCGACGCATTGAAGGCATTCCAGTCCATCAACTGGGACAAGGAGCCTGAGCACATGGCAATATTCGGTCGTGAAATTCTCGGAAACGCCGTTGTGGACCGCACCGGGGCCGTGATGGGTTCTCTTGTTGACATCAGCTTTGATCTCAACACCGGTCTCATCAGTGAATTGTTGGTTGAGGTTGATGCTTCGTTGGATGCCTCCGCTCTTCCGTTTGACCACGCCGGAAGCACTGTGAAGATACCCGGAACGGCCGTGGCTCGAATCGCTGAAAGCATCCACCTCAGCGTGTGATGATAAACGAAGCACGCGTGAGCATTTTCCCAACTGGGGTGGACAACCTTCTAAAGTCGCGAGGGCGCGTGTTTGGGTCGGGAATCCTCCCGCGTGATTCGTATGCTCGGTCTCCCCGCCAACCTCAATGTCAGAAGGATTGCCCTTCAGGCATCGTTTTGGGCGGTCATGATGATTTTGTTGAGCACTATCCTACTGAACTTCATCAACATCAGTGCTACAGATCAGCTCTCTGCTTACGATGATGATTGGAACGACATGTCTGCTTTCCGTGATGACATCAAATCAATGGGCATTGAAACACGCTCATTGGTCAGCAGCCCTCTTCTCCTCGCTGATATTGAGGACCCTCGCAACACCACCTATGTTCTTGCAGGAGTGGAGCGAGACACGCTGTCGTTGCCACAGTTTGACGAAGACGGATTCATCACCATCGCTTCAGGAAATGGGTATTCTCCATCAGAAATCAATGCCATCGTTGAGTTTGTGGAAGCCGGGGGAACTGCCATGGTCTTCGAGGATTATGGATACGCCAACACCATTGCCGAAGCTTTTGGCATCCGGTACACAGGCGAACAAGTCTATGATACGACTTACGCGACTGAACTGGATTTCAACTACGTCTGGATGTGCGTTCAAACCAACCCTTGCGGCATGAACGGAACCCAACTTGACCCTTCCACACTTTCCACCCACGAACGTTGGGCTGAGGTGGGCGGGGCGGGAGAACACCCCTGCTCTAAAATCGATGAGCAAACCTTCGGACCGGGTGAGGCGACCTTGTGCGAACAACACATGATCAACGGTCGAGTGGACTACAACGGCACGTACCAATTGCTGCTCAATAACATCACTGGATTGGAAGTAATCCCAGGTGTTCGAGGCCCGCTGTCTGAAGTTTCTGTTCGTGCGCTGACCAGCAACGAAGCGACCGTGGACGTCAATGGCGACGGTGAAATTTGGGTCGGCAATGAAATTACACCGGAAACCCCCGACCGCTGGGGTCAATTCAACCTCAGCATCGAAGTGTGTGCGCGAGCCAGTTGCTCGCCATCCGACGGTGGTCGGATCATGTTTGTTTCCGATGGTTCAGCCCTCATCAACGCCATGTATGACTACGAGGGTTTCAATGAAGGGGAGTACGGTCCGACCGACACCATGATGCCTGCCAACGACAATCGAAAATGGGCGCTCGACTTCATTGCCGAGGCCCTCATGAGTGAATTGATTGATGAAGTTGGACAACCTGCTGAGAACGCCATGGTCATCTTTGATGAGTCACGCCATCCCCAAAGCGCTCTTGCCGCCGATTCCTACAACACGGTTTACTTCTTGCTGGTGTACTTTACCGGAGAAGGGCTGGCGATGCTCCTTCTTTTCCTCATCTTGTTCATCACCTTTGAGGCTGTGCTCATCAAAAAGCGAGACCCAGAACCTTGGAGGCACGTGTTCAGCATCATCTACTACGGCTTTGGTGATGCCAATCGATATGCATACTATTCCAAAGTTGAAAAAATCCGCCAAGTCTTCCTTTCTAAGGTTCGCAATCAAAACGGATTGAACCGCGAAGAATTCCAAGCGATGCAAGCCAACGAACTGGTCTCCATGATCAGCGACCCGGTCCTCGCAAAATTTGCTGTGGAATCCAGCAACAAGTACACATTGGAACAGACGGTGGCGCTGGTGAAGCGCATTAAGGCGTGGGGACGCCAGTGAGGTGAGATGATGTGGACTCGTAAGGCAGCCTTCACGTTCACAGGCGGCATCGCCTTGGTTCTCATCGGAATGATGATTTCAAATCAACAAATGATGATTCTCGGGTTGAGCCTCATCGCTTTCATCGTGGTGAATTCATGGATTTCAGGCCATGGCGACGTCGAGGTTCAGCGTACGCTTTCAGCCGACAATCTCTACAAGGGCGATGACCTCTACGTTGAACTGCTTGTCACCAATCGCAGCAACCGTAAAACTCAGATGTTGGACATTTATGATAACATTCCGCACGAGATGAAGCTCCGTAGTGGGCTAAACCAGATGCAACTCAACCTCAAACCGGGTGAAAGTGCCCGAATTCGCTACGTCCTACGCTGCCCTCTGCGCGGGCATTACTCCATCGGGCCGGTCTCTCTCCGAGCCCGCAACACATTCAACCTCGGTGTCGAAGAAATGTACGTTGACCATCACAGCGACATCGTTATTTTCCCTCAAATCAAGGACATTGAGGAGGCCTTCCTCCGAAGCCGTACGCCAAAGATGTACACTGGCGCTACCACGCTACGCACCCCGGGTCAAGGGTCCGAGTTTTACTCGCTCCGAGAATACGTTCCCGGTGACCCCTTCAAGAACATCAACTGGAAGGCGTTCGCTCGTACGGGCGACTTGATGGTGAATGAAAAGTGCAGGGACGCTGTTACCGACCTTTACCTCATTCTTGACAGCCGAGATTTGGCTCGCATCGGAACGGTGTTGAAAAATCCACTTGAGATGGGAACCGTCTCAGCAGCCAGCCTTGCAGCGTTCTTTTTGAAGCGCCGTGATTCAGTCGCTTTGGCCATCTATGACGAGAAACTCGCCTATTTGCCTCCGGATACCGGGGACAAGCAGTATTTCAAAATCCTGGGTGCGCTTGCTGGTGTTCGTCCAAAAGGAGCTATGCCGCTCCAAGCGGTCACCAACTCACTGAGTGGGCGGTTTAGCCGAGGTAGCCCAGTGTTCATTATTTCCTCATGCGAGGGTGATGGTACAGTGCCTGCCGCCGTGCGTGACTTGGTTGGGCGTGGACATGAAGTGACCGTGCTCTCTCCCTCAAGCGTTGACTTTGAGCGGTTGGTTAGTCGAATTCCTCGTATGTCCTACGAGGTGCTCAAACTCGAACGCCAGAATCGTCTAACAACTTTGGCAGGCTCTGGCGCACAGGTCATTGATTGGATGCCTGACATGGATTTGTCGCAGGCGTTAATGCAGGTTAGGGGGTATTGAAATGGCGGGTGAAGTTGGCCTTCAATCGGATGTCTATCTGGACGGGGTAGCAAAACCGCGCACGCTTCATCTGAAAATGCTTCGTCGTCAATGGCAGATCATCGCTTTGCAGATTGTTGCTACGGTGGCGCTTCTTGGGATGTACCTAGAGGTGGTCTCAACCTACGTAGTGGGGTCCATTGACCACACCATCCTGTTCGATTCCATCGAACTCGTGATTTCAGACCAGTTGCCACTTGGCGATTGGCTCACGGGTGAAGGACGTAGCGGCATGGGACGCTTCTTTGTGCCGTTGGTGCTTGGTTTGAGCCTTGGAGGCGTTATGGCGTTTATCGCCTTCCAATCTCCCAAAGTTCAGCAGCGCATCAAACTTGGATTTATCATCGGACTGATCGTTCTCCTCGTTGGCCGTTTGGTTCTCTCTTGGTTTGCAGGCATGTTGTTTTCCTTCAGCCTCCGGTTGCCAACCAACGGTGAACTTGAGACATTGCAATGGCCACTGCTGATGATCATGTCCCTTCTGATTTTGTTCATTTATCTCCTCCCCGTGATCATGGGAACCCGTGGAATTTGGGGGCTTTCTCGACGTTCCATCGCTTGGGCGATAGGGTTCACGCTCCTCTTCCTGGGAATACACGCCATCCTTACCTTCCCGCTCATCAAAGCTCAACTCGGTTCCTATGGTGGCACACTTGCAACGCTTGAAAGTCAGACATCGGACCCAACCATCGGTTTATTCGGCCTGAATCTTGTGACGCAGGAACAGTTCAATTTGATTCTCATTGCGGTCCTCATCATGGTCTTTCAAGAAGCGAGTTACGGTGTCATTCGAAACCTTGAGTATGCTTTCCGCCTCCCAGAATCTTGCAAGCGGGACCCTGAGTATGTCCGTCAAATGGACAATGTTCTCAACACCCACCTTCGACATACCTTCTTGTTTTTGGGGCTAACAGGCGTCGCAACCATGGTCGCCCTTGGCTTCCACAAGGTGCTGCTCACCATTGTATCGGATACCACTGGAAGCCAATGGGCAGGACAAGTATCGGAATCGATTGAGCTCACCCTTACCTATGGATTGGTTATCTCCGCCCTCTTATTTCTCAGCATCATGGCCGTTTTGAGGTTCTTCATCCCCTGGCAGCGCGTCATTGGCTTCCTTCAGTCCCGAACCAATCGTGCACAGGCAGAACCTGAAACAAAAGAGTTCATTCAACTATGAGCCCAAACTTCGCTGGATTGCTCGTCCAATGAGTTCAATGCTCGCTAACAAGGTCAAAGGAAACACAATGTAGGCAAGGATTACGCCAAGGAAGTCATGCTCAACGGTTGCTTGAACATCTGACCGAAACACAGCGAAAACAACCACGCCTGAGAGAAGAAAGAGGCGCTCAATCCAAAGTGGATAGGTGGAGCCTTCTTGCTCTTCACGACCCATTAGCGTTGTTGATTCACCCGTCATGCTCATCATCAAAATTCAATGTCTGAGAGACGAGACTCAAGGTCTGCCAGCGCTGAGTCGGCCCCCGTTGGAGCACGGGTTGGTGCGTGAGCGATCCGATGGCTTCGCTCAGCATCAAGCCGAGCAAGTTCCGCCTCGAGCTTGGCTCGTTCATCGTCCAACGAGTCCATTGATTCAGCAGAAGACCGTGATTCAGGCATTGCTCCAGTTTCTCTGCTGGTGGTGTCTTCTTTGGCCTCGTCGGACGGTGGAGGGAGCGGCGACCAACCCTCATCGTCAACGGTATCAGCCGAACTCGCATCAGCACCCGAAACCATCTCTGCCTGGAGCAGGTGTGGCTCCAAATCACTGAGCATCGCTTCGTTCACTGGCAAACGCTGCTCTGCGGGTATTGATTCCCGCTCAAACGGTAGGAGTCCATCTCGCTGAAAGTCCCACATCAATCCACTCGGGCGACCGTCCGTCAATCCAGAAGCGTCCAGTTGAGTGATGAGTTCTTCAAGAACCCGTGCGGTTTCCTCCAATCCTATGGCCTCCCCTGCGTCCCGTTGATCGGCTTCAAGATAGATGTCATCCAAGGCGACTTGTATGAGTTTACGGGTCCCCATGGCAAGGGTTGGGAGGGCCTCTGGTCGTTGGCAATTGGCCATGAGTGCATGCACCTCGTGCGTGGGCGCACCAAGGCGCTCAACTTGTTCGAGAACGTTTCGAATTCGCCGAAGCATCGTAATGGAGCGATCGTAATCTTCGAGCAAGTGCTCCAAATCTACAACAACGTGATTGACGGTCTCACCCAGCTGGTGCTCAAGCCGTTGTTGAACCGACCATCGGGCCAATCCGCGAACGGCTCCTGCGGTTTGGGGTACTTGCCTTTCGAGAAGGGTCATCACTTCCGAAGAGAGCAAATGCCTCGGTGTCGAAGCAACGTGGTCGACGGTACCTTGGATGACTTGAAGCGCACGCTCCACGGCTCGGTCCAGCATCGTGACGGAGTAGCCAAGGCTGCGTGCATGCTCAAGGCGTTCCAGAACGGGACCAAGCCCCTGGAACGTGTTGTTGTCATCGAGCAAGGCTTGCGCCAAGGGTTCTTCTGCGAGACGGGCGCGAAGCCGTTCAGCTTCCTGAATGTCAGCCAGTGCTTCTTCGTGGGCTTCTGACAACGAGGTGGCTTTGTCCACCAGCGATGACAATTCGGCCTCGGCATGCCCACGGCGAGCACCAAGGTCGCCAAGTTCTCGCAGAACTTGCCGTCGTTCATCCATCAACTCCCGCAACTCAGCTTGGATGTTGGAACGGCGTGCTTCATCCTCGGCACGTCGAAGACGATCCTCTTCTGTTCGTTGCCGGGCATGTTTTTCCTCGGTTCGAACTGAGTCCAGTTCAATAGTGCTTACGTGAACTTGTTCTTGAATGCCGATCAAATCTGCTTGGGCCCGAGCATGCCGTTCCCGACTGGTGTTCACCTGTTCGCTAAGGACGCGCAGACGTCGTTCTTCGTCATCGCTCTGCTTTCGTATGGTGTCAAGGCGCTCACTTCCCTCGGCAAGGTTTGCCTGCAATTCCGCTTCTTTGAGCGAGAGCCCCTCAATCATGGCTTGCAGTTCCGCACTACTTTCAGCTTCTCCGATGGCTTTGGCAAGTTCTGCAGCTCGTTGGCTGACTTGATGTTCCAATTCGTTGACTCGACGGACCAGCCGCTCAGCACGCGACTCCGCTTCTTCCCATTGCCCTCGGGCTTGCGCAAGGTCAACCTGCATGGTGTTGAGCTGGGCATGGGCTTCTTCGAGGGCAGTGGTATTTTCCTGCCGTGATTCTGAAGCCTCCCTTGCCACAATCTGGGCGGCATCCTTTTTCTTCTCCAGCGCCTTTACTTGGGTTTCCAAAACGGCCTTTTCCTTGTTTAAGCGGTCAAGGGATTGCTCGGCTTTCTCCAGTTTTCTTCGCAAACCAGCATCAACGGCGCTCACCGCTTCGTCTCGCATCACTGCGAGCGGTTCTGCGATGTCTGCTCCATCGGATTTGAACTTCATTTTGGCACGGGCTTGTCGGAGGTTTTCCAACCCTGCTTCAAAGCCAAGCATGTCCTCCAACATCGCTTTCAACGAAGATTGACGCGCTTCGGAGCGTGTGCGGATCGTGGACAAAGACTGAATGAAGGAAGCGATGGAAAAGGGTTCGACCGTTCCCGACTTGGCCGAAACGATGGTTCCAGCTGGGAATCGAATCAGTTGCACCTTTCGCTTTGCTTCGGTCAAGGACATCATGGCCTTTTCTTCACCGTCGAACGCTGGAGCCCAAAGGGCAACAGGGACGCCTCTAGACAGGACCAGCGAAACCGCTTTGCTTGAGGAACCCGACTGGATATGTCCCGTCACCTCCTCTTCCAATCCCGCCTTGAGCATTGAAAGAACGGCGTCCGGACCACCCCGGCCTTCCCGCAACGTGAACCCTTCCGGCATCTTTGCCCCATGTGCGCCTGCAGATACGATTTCGCCCTCCAGGCTAATTGAGGCAGAGGATAACAACCGGGCATGGTTGGCATCTCTTTCGGTCCAGACCGCCAGTGAAATTTCACCGCTACGGGCCAGCAACAACGCTCCGCTCTCGGTGTGAAGGGTCCAATGGCTCTGTCCGCTCATGCCCCATCCAGTGTGCAATGCTTGACCACCCATGCTGTTCATGAGTTCGTGAAGTTCACTGGCCAAGCGTTCTTCCTCCCCCAAACCTGGAAGGTCCCCGACATGATCGATGAGCATCCCGCTATCGATGGCCATGGCGCCTCGAACGGTTGTGTGTTCGGCAAGGGTACGAATGACGGCCGACAGATCACGGGCCAACAGCCGTTCAACGGCGTTTGTATTTGATTTGAGCCCCTGGCGGTCGGCTTGATGAACAAAAGCTTCGGGGACCAACTCTGCAAGGGCACCGAGTCCGGCGATGGTGTAAGACCAAGCTAGGTGGCGAACTTTCTGTTCAGCTTCAAAACCCTCCAAGGCTGTCTTGGCTTCAACACCTCCGAGCAGCACGTTCTTTTTGTCCGATTCAGCAAGGTATCCAACGACCCTTCCAGCACGAACCAATCGATGACCTGCAGGTGTTTTTCGCCGACCTGCGTAGGTTGAAATGATGCCATGGGCAAACGGTTGAAGAACGCCTTCTTCCAAAGCGATCGTTTCGTTCACGGGTTTTCCTAATGGTAATTCAAACATCTTTGTTCACCTACATTTCTTGTGTTGTGGCCAATTGTTGTCGCAAGTGGTCCATGACATGGCGCCATCGGGCAATGTTCCCGTTCTCTCCAGAGAGCAATACGATACGGTAAGGGGTAAGAATGTCAACAAAGGTTTGCGTTTTCCCTTCCACCCAAACTTCCTGAAGATCACCATATCCGCAGCCTTGAGCCACATCGAGAGCGGCGACGGTGAGTTCAACCGCCCGGTCGGTGTGAGGGAGTTGCCCCTCGGTTGCGACGCTTGACATGAGTTTCCCACGGTCGTCGATCATGGTCGCTTGGTGCACACCTTCGACTTTGAGGAATTCACTCAACAAGGGCTGTAGCATGGCTGCTCAATCTTCCTGACACCGCTGTAGCCTTCAAGAAGTTTTGCGCTTGGGCGTTGGTTTTTGCCGGTTTGGGCACCCTTTGCGATTTTCCAACTGGAAATGACGATTTATCGTTTCCTTAGGTGGCTCCCGCAGTCGTCCCGGTGCTTTGAATTTCACGAATTGTGGGTTTCTTCCTCCCATGTGGCTCGTGGAGATTTGTTGAAATGCCCAATTGGAAATTTGAATTTTCAATTGAAATAAGTACCATCGAATGACCCGGGGTGGGCCGTCCATCATGCCGTTGAGTTGAAACCCAAGACCCGGCGAGGGCTGTTCATGGGAGCTGAGGCGACGGGGGGATTGTTTACGATTCCCCGGTGCGATTCTTGCGACAAACCTGCCGTGGTTGAACAAGCGTATTCGGGGCGAATACTTTGTGGGAAACACCTTGCTAAATCCGTACGCAAAAAAATCAGCAAGGAACTCCGCCTTCAACTGCCTTTGAACGAGAGGGAACACACCACGATTCTGGTGGCGGTTTCGGGCGGGAAAGATTCTGCCGTGCTTCTTGATGCCATTGTTGATTTGGTTGGTAAGCGCCGAGACGTCACCATCATCGCTGGCACCGTTGACGAAGGTATCGAAGGCTACCGCCCTCCCTCCATCGAATGTGCAGCCTCTTTGTGCGCCAGCCTCGGTGTTGAGCATGTGGTGGTGAATTATCCTGAATTGTCGTTTATTGAAATGGATGAAGTGGTGGAACGCCTCCCAGCGGTCGTCACAAAAGACAACGATGCGCCTCGCATGGCGTGTTCATATTGCGGCGTGTTTCGACGCCAAGGGATCAACCATCTTGCAGACAAGATCGGTGCGGACGTGATAGCGCTTGGGCATAACCTCGACGACATGGCTCAAACCGTCTTGATGAACATGGCTAACGCCGATATTGAACGGACACTCCGTTTGGCACCGCACACCAGCACGCCCGTGGACGGCCTTGCGCCCAGGATTGTTCCGTTGCGATGGGTTCCGGAGCAGGAAATTCACCTCTATGCGCTTCACAAGGAATTGCCAATGCATCATGAGGAGTGCCCAAATGCTCGAGGTGCCCTTCGCTGGCGCCATCGTGAGATGGTTGCGCACATGGAGGCTGATGTGCCAGGAACCCGACATGGATTGGTTCGAATGGCGGATCAAATCAAGGGCCTGCGCGACCAAATTGTTGAGTTGGGTGGCGGGGGGCAACGCCCCGCTCCACCCACGCCGTGTCCTCGTTGTGGCAGCCCCAGTTCCGGTGCTCAATGCAAAGCTTGCGACATGCGCGATTTGTTGGGTGTGGACGGGGATTAGAGAACGTTGTTCGCCAGCTCGTCGAGTTCTTGCGGGCGACCACAATAATGGCAACGCAATTCAAGCGGCGAGCGAGAGAAAATCTTCAACCGGTGAGCGAGCGGTTCACGAAGGTTCGACGTGATGCAGTTTGAGAGGGTACATCGGACGACGTTGACAATCTCATCGCCCAGTTCAATGGTTAATTTTTCTGCCACGCTGTAGGCTCGAATGATGGCGACATGGGCGTCCGGTGCCACAAGGGCCAACCTGTTGAGTTCATCTTGATTCAATTCTCGGTCTTCAACTTTGATGATGTCTTTTGTTCCCATTTTCTTCGATGGAACGTTCATCACCAAGGAAACCGGTACCGATGTGCCCTTGTTGATGCCGAGCATTTCGAGCACACGCATGGCTTGCCCTGACGGGATATGGTCAATGACCGTACCGTTTCGAATGGCCGTGACACGGCGCATGTTGTGTTCTTGCGACATCAGGCCTCACCTCCAATCGAGGCGGGGACCTCGATGTTGAGGAGACGGCATAACAGCGACATGCGAGCTACGACCCCGTTGAACGCCTGCTCAAAGTAGCGAGCATGGCGGGTTGCGTCAACAGACGGGTGGATTTCGTCAACCCGGGGAAGGGGGTGCATGATGATCATGCTTTCTTTGGAACCTTCAAGATTAGATGCATGAAGCTTGTACGCTCCGGCAACTTTGGCGTATTCGTCTTCATCTGCAAAACGCTCTTTCTGAATTCGCGTCATGTACACGACGTCCGCCGTGTCAATGGAACCCAACAAATCCTCAGTTTCAGTGACCTTGGCGCCGTGGGCGTTCAAATCGGAAACAATTTCCCGCGGCATTCTGAGCAATTCTGGGCTAGCAAAAATCAGCTCGCAGCCAAACCTTGTGAGCGCATGACTCAGGGAGTGCACGGTTCGACCGTAGCGAAGGTCCCCCGCAAGGATCACTTTCAGACCATCCAATCGGCCATGTGCCTGACGGATGGTGAACAAATCGAGCATCGTTTGGGTTGGATGATGGCCTGCGCCGTCTCCTCCGTTGAGGATTGGGACTCGGGCCGCGTCCTGTGCGTACTGGGCTGCGCCTTGGCGTGGGTGCCTCATAGCAATGATGTCGGTGTAGCCGTCAACCATCTGGATGGTGTCAAACAGTGTCTCACCTTTCACGACGGAGGAGGTTTTCACATCGCCGAGGTTCACGACATCGCCACCCAAGCGTTTCATGGCGGTTTCAAACGACATGCGGGTTCGTGTGCTCGGTTCAAAGAACAGGTTCCCCAGAATTTTTCCTTGCAGCAAGGGAAGGTAGTGATCTCCTTTGGCCACTGGAAGCAAGCGTTCTGCATCGTCCAAGATGCTCAAAATTTCCTCGTTGGATAAATCATCCATTGTAATGAGTCCCGGCATGGTGTTCCCTCGGTTTAGAATACAACCCGATAACACCCTTGAACATTCCCGATGAATCGTCTTGACTATCATCGCTTGATTGGACAGAGCATCGGAGTGATTATGGAGGAACGGTGCCGACGGTGAAGTCATGGTAACATGGGCGGATGCGGATGCAGCCGTGGAAGCCGAACGTTCACGGCGCATCAAACGTGTCGAAACCATGACCCTCGTCACGGCGCTCACGCTCTTGTTGTGTGCGGTGTGGCTTGCCTGGCCTTCTCTACGCAGTCTCATGAACGGTGATGGTGTTGTACTGACGAGTTTTGGGCCCCCACTCGTGCTGTTGGTCTGGGGCATTTTTGTTCAGGATCTAACCCTCGATGACGCAGCGGCGCGCGCTCGCGCAGCCTCTGCTGCCACCGTTGCTTGGCCAATGCTGCTCTGCCTAGGGGCGCTTGGTCTTGAGCGAAACCTCTCAGCCATCGCGCTGGGAAGTGTCCTCATCATGTTCACCGGGGTTGTGTGCCGCCAGTGGTCTCAACGAACAATGCGTGGTAACTTCGGTGTTCTTCGCTATCGCGCCATCTTGACCGGCATCGGTTCCTTATCGGCCGTTGCCTTGACCTTGACGAACGGAGCTGGCTTCACCACGCTCCCTGCAACCGTGGCAGGTTTGGTTTGCGTGTTGGCCATCGCTGACACGGTGTATTCCTGGACCACAGGCGATGATCAAAAGGTTGAGCGAAAGAACTTCAGAAAGCGTTTGGATTTACTTGAGAATCGACTTTTGGAACTGAAGGCACAAGGCGCTGCGGTTGCTCAAGCAGCCAGCTTGCTGACCACGGCCAAAGAAGAGGGCCACCTTGACCCCGTGTACGGCATGCGCTTGCTTGATGAAAGCGAAGAAGACATGGAACGGGCTCTTTCCTTTGCCGACGATGTTGAAATCATCCGAAAGGATGCCTTGAATTCGGTGGAAGAAGCGGAAACCATTGCTCCGGTGGTCAAGCGTCCTCGTAAGGCGTATGAAATGGGTGAACGGGAAGTGAACCTCGGCTCTCTCCGCGAAGGCGAACAACTCTATCGCCAGGCAAAAAAACGTGCTTCGCAGGTCATCACATGGTGGGCTAAAGCGGAGTCAGTAATTCTCGAAGCCACGCGGGCACTGGACGGAAAGCACGGCTCAGGCGTGAAACATTTGCGTGAACTGTTGGCTGATGCCAAGGATAAACTTGCGAAAGAACAACCCAAGGAAGCCTACGAATTTGCGGTGGCCATTCCATCTCAACTGGAGGCCGACGACGACGCTCTCGACCGAGCAAAAGCCTCCTTGGATGAAGCCAAGCGTGTGGTATCAAACAGCGACGGACTTGACACGACGGAGATGGAAGCGCGACTCGAACAGTCAGGGGACGCTCTGGCCTCAGGAAACGCGAGCCAGGCGATTGGTCTGGCCGATGGTGTGGTTCGAACGGTTGAACGAGAGCGAGCAGCCATGGACGATGTTCTTCGGGCGCTCAAACAGAAAAAGAAACTTCGCGCCCGATTCACCGACCGCGATGATCGGGACACATGGGATTCCATGCTCGCCGACATCGTCCAAGCCGCTGATGACAGGGCATGGTCGCATGCTGGCATGTTGTTGGAGCAAATGACATCGGCGCTGGATCGCGAAGGTCATGCCATGGAAGAAGCCCGTGAACTGCATGAGTTTGTTTCTGAACAATGGGGTGTGTTACGGAATCAGTGCGAGGCCGCCCACATCAAGGCCGTTGACGAAGACCGTCGGTCTTGCGAAGAAGCGATTGCAGGAGCAGAGCACGCCCTCGAGGTTGCCCGCATTGAAGATGCCCTTGCGTTCCTCGGTACCGCTGACGCAGCCATGGAACGCCTGCGACGACGCATCTGATCACTACTGGTCGAGGAGTTTGTTCTTCTTAGCCTCCTTCAGGTCAATGCCGGCAGGAAGTCCAAGGTCAACCGGTAGGCCGCCGATGGTGATGGTTATTCCAGTAAGGTGGGTGAAGAGACCAAGCGGAACATCACCACGAAGCATCTTGTAGGCTTTTTTGGAGGTGTGTTGGCGCACGCCTTTCTCGCTCAAAAGAAGCGACCAAGCATTTGATTGGAGCGCATGTTGCTTGAGCTCGGTTGAGTCAAACACCGGAGGTATCGCTGTGTTATGCATGTTCCACGATCGCTTCCAATCGGTTTCATCCTCCACTGCCCAACGAATTTTGGTCGGTTCAGATGGAGGCCGCTTCGCCATTCCAAGCGTGGCCAACTGATGCAAAACAGCCCGTACATGCGGATGACGGGGGGATAAAATCGCCAGTTGCTTCACGCTGTTGATGGCCGTAAGGGTTCTTCCGCCATCAAAATTGAGCAGGGCTTTCACCAAGTTGCCCTGTATCCACGTTTCGTCTCCAAGGCCAGCCAACGTTCTCTCAAGGTGGTTGAGGGCTTGTTCACTCTGCCCGTTCATTCGCATTCTTGCGATTTCAGACAGGTACATTGATCGTTGAGCTGGTTGGCGAACAGGGGTTGTTCGTAGCGAGGCACTTCCGTTTTGAAACTCGTTCAACATTCGAATGTTGTCTTTTCGTAGTGGGTCAATGCTCAACATCGAGATGGCTTCTTTGTCCAGATGTAACTGGCCGCACAGCAGACTGGCTGCCCAGCGAAGGCGCACGGCTTCAATGTCGTCGTTGTTGAGCAACGCCAATCGCGGTACGGCTTCACGGTAATCACGCTGAGCCAAGCTTGCTGCACACAGGACGAGACGGGAAATTTGGGCGTCTCGGCCGCCTTGAAGCGCCAACAGGTCAACGGCCAGTTCTTCAGCCTCATCCCAGCGCCCTAGGCCAACGTGAAGCAGCATTTCCGCCTTGGTTGTACGTATCATGTCCAGTCCCACAAGCTTCGCCTCTCTCCCTTGGGTGGAGGCCTCAAATCGTTCAATGGCGGTGTTCCAATCGTCCTTTCCTAACAATTCGCTGGTTGGGCGTTGTTTGAGGTAAATCATGTCGCTCATGCCGCGAAGGCGGGTTCGGTCCTCGTCCATCGAGGCGTCGAAGTTAATTTCGTCAAGTTGCGCAGAGCGCTTTCTTGAAAAGGCCCATACGAACAAAAAGGCGACTTGGCCGCCGGAGGCTAACATCCACGTCAGTTGTTCAAGCATGTCCTTTTCGAGCACTGCGCATACATCGCTTTCCCACTTGCCACACTGCGCCCCCTGCGGAAGAAAGCTGGAATCCCAGAACGTGATCATCGCCAGAGCAAGAAGCAGCATGGATTGGCCAGCAAAGCCGGTGAAGCAGAAGTTGAGAACGTTGGCCTGCTGTATGGGTTCAGCCCGAAGCAGACGGCTGTCTGCGAGGCGGATACCGCCCCATCCAGAGACATCTTGAATGTCGAGAAAGAGGATTCGCGCCACTTCGTAAACAAAGAGGAACCCGATGGCGGCGACGTTGAGGAGAAGGAAGAGCAGGAGCGTTGTCACAATCGGCACCCGTATGCCGGCTTGGGGGATGTAAGAGAACAATTCGATAAGGCCGAAACCAAGCAATCCTCCTTCTTCCATGTACGTCGATTGTGGCCGGTATTCAGGTAAGTTCAACACACGATCGGAATGGACGAACATGTCTGGGTTGTACAACAACAGAAGGAGTGAAATGACTGTATTTACGGCCACGAATGGCATGGCGATGAGGTTGACGTGAACCACTTGAGCAATGAATTGCTGTCGTGCATTCGGCAGATGGTTGTGAAAAGGAGATGCTCCACCTTTGGCGATTTGTTCGGATGATTGTTTCAAAGCATGCCACGAAGATCCGAGGATGCGCCCGTAGGCCAAGATTGCTGGGCTGAAAGCAACCAGGGCAATCATGCTGTATTGCGTCATTTGTGGAACATTTCTGGCGTCGAGAACAAAGCCCACACCCAAAGCCAGCAATAACCATGCAATGGAGAGCGCTACGTAGGATACGTTTCGAAGTGTTGAGTTGCTCTGCAGAGACGCCCGGCTTACGCCGATGGGACGAATGATCTGAGCGCCAAGAGAGGTTCCGGTTGAGACGATGGCAGGGAGAATGATGAGCAGGAGTGCAAAGGCAATCGATGAAGCATGGTAGCCGTCGGACCCTCCGGCCCGGAAGTTGAGAAATTCAAACAAGAGCACAAGGCTCCCCGTCAGGGCCATCAAGTAGGAAACAACACCAAACCGTGTTCCTTTCCTTGACAAGAGCATTCGCACATCGTCGACGGTGGACGTTACCTGGTGAACTTCGTAATTCCGTTCACCGGTTGGGAAGGCCACTTGCAAGCCAATAAGTTGTCGAGGAACGATGTACTGCCAAAAGAACCAAGCCGTTAGGGAGGCAAACACGAGCGGGAAGAACATGTTCCATGAATACCCTTGAATGATGGAGGGAGAAGTCATGTCGTCTCACTCGGATGGGGGGGGAACCAGCGATGGTTGGCTGACCTTTTCGCTAATTTCAGTGGTGATGGATGATACGAAGTCTTGCAGAGGAATGCCGGCGACTTGGTCACCGTTCCGGGCTCGAAGACTAACGGTGCCGTTTTTTTGTTCCTCATCGCCGAGGATAACCAAATACGCCGGTTGGAGTTTTCTGTGGTTTCGAATTTTCTTCATGATGTTGTTGTCGGAGTCATCAACCTCGACACGCACCTCGGCAGCCTTCAATGCTTCAGCCACCTTGTTGGCGTAGGCTTTGTGCTCTTCTCGGATGGAGATGATGTGGCACTGCGTTGGGGTGAGCCATGTAGGGAAGCGTCCGGCGAAGTGTTCTATGAGAACTCCACAGAAGCGTTCCATTGAGCCAAATGGGGCGCGATGAATCATTACGGGTCGGTGCATTTCACCATCGCTTCCTTTGTAGGTTAAATCAAACCGCTCAGGAAGATTGTAATCCACTTGAACCGTTCCGAGTTGCCATTCACGTCCGATCACGTCTTTGACGACAAAGTCAATTTTCGGTCCGTAAAACGCTGCTTCACCTTCCTCTTCAGACCACGCAACTCCCAGGGATTCAGCCGCCGCTCGGCAGGCTTCCTCAGCTTTGTCCCAACGCTTTGGGTCTCCGACGTATTTGGAGGAATCTGGGTCCCTCAATCCGACACGAACCCGGTAGTCTTCCATGCCGAGTTTGTCAAAGATGATTTGAACAAGTTCGATGCATCCAAGAACTTCCTTGGCGAGTTGATCCTCTGTGACAAACAGATGGGCATCGTCTTGTGTGAAGCCACGGACTCGGGTCATCCCAGAGATTTCACCGGATTGCTCCCAACGGTAGACGGTGCCGAATTCAGCGAGCCTCAATGGAAGGTTTCGATAGGAACGCGCTTGGCTAGCGTAGATTTTGACGTGGTGTGGGCAATTCATTGGCTTGAGCATGTATCCATCAATCTCACCCGATTTCATCATGTTGGAGAGGTCGCCACAGGTGCATCCTTCATCCGCCAATTTGTTCATCAAATCGCGTTCAACGAGTGGCGGGTACTGCGAGTCTTGGTAGTAAGGGAAGTGACCCGATGTCCTGTAAAGATCCAACTTTCCGATGTGGGGTGTAAACACTTGCGCGTAACCTTGCCGACGGAGGTGATGAGAAATGAAATCTTGCAATTCTTGACGGATGATGGCGCCGCGGGGCGTCCATAGAATGAGCCCCTGCCCCACTTCTTCATCGATATGAAAGAGCTGCAAGTCTTTGCCGAGTTTGCGATGATCTCGCTTTTTTGCCTCTTCTAAACGGTTGAGTGTGGCCTTGAGTGCGTCCTTGGAGGGTTCGACCAAGCCGTAAATGCGAACCAATTGTTCTCTGTTTTGATCGCCTCGCCAGTAGGCGGTTGAGATTGAGGTGAGTCGAAAGTGCATCAGTTTCGAGGTGCTTGGAACGTGCGGTCCGAGGCAAAGGTCGTACCAATTTCCCTGCGTGTAAATGGTTGAACCGTCCCCCGCTTCCAATCGCTGATCGATAATTTCAAGTTTGTATGGATTGGATTCAAAGTGTTCCCGTAGGCTAGCATGGTCGAGTTCAATACGTGCAATGGCCAAGTTCTGGCGCGCCAGTTGCTGCATTTTTTTCTCAATGGCTTTGAGGTCGCTTTGGGCGATAGGTTCCATCGCAAAGTCGTAGTAAAAACCGCCATCGATTGCAGGACCGATGGTTGGTAGGGCATGAGGGTACAATTCAACGACGGCTTGAGCCAAGAGGTGAGCGGTCGAATGACGCAAAATGTACATGCCTTCGTCCGACTCGGTGCGGATGCCCTCGACGGAGCATGATGTGTCCAAGGGCGTCATCAAGTCTTTCTGCGCCCCATCCACCTTGGCCGCAACGCATCCATGCTTTTTGCCCAGAGCATCGGTGACGACCTCGCCACACGTGATTCCAGCAGCGTATTCGTTCACCGTGCCGTCGGGGAGCGTGATGTGAATCATGGCCATGCTCTCATTCCTCCGTCAACCCCTACGGGGTTGCGCCTTTGCTATGAATCCCGCGCTTCGATGAGGGCCCTAACTTGCCGTTCTACCATTCAACATCAAAGTCGTCACCTGGTTGGGCACTGGGAGTCTTGAGAACCGTGGGTTTGGTGGGCGTTGATGACGCTCGTGGCGGTTGTTCGGGTTTTGTGTTCGGTGGCTTCACCGTAAACGAAGCTCGGTCTTCTACGGCGTCAATCCGTTGATTGTACACGTTCGGAAGAGGGGTTTGTTCTGGTGTTTGATCGTCTTTGGAAACGGGCGTTTCTGACGACAATTTCTCTTCGCCAACCTTCAATTCCGCAAAATCTCGGGCAAGAATGTCGTCGAGGTTGGGTTCATCCGAGGGTGGTCCTTTCATGATGCATCATCCAGTCTCTTCCTCATGAAGGCTGGGGTCGTTTTCATCTTCATCCTGCCATCTTTGGAGAAGCAGGGATATTTGAGGGAGTGGCCCGAGGGGTCTTCATGCGCCTCGGCATAGTGGTTAATCCCGATGCAGGTTTAGGAGGCAAATTGGGGTTCAAAGGAAGCGACGGGCGGGCTGAGGAAGCGCGCGCTGCCGGCGCTGAAGACAGAGCAGGTCCACGAATGAAACAGTGCTTATCGCATCTCGTGGATTTGGCCGCTTCTTCGCTGAACCGCTCAAGAATTGAATTGGAACTCGTGATTTGGGACGGCCGGATGGGTGGAACCTGGGTGCCAGATTGGCCGTCGTCATGCGAGATGCGCGTCGAGGCCCTCGGTTCGACACCCTCGGCCACTACGCCGGAGGACACGGCGCATTTGGTTGAGCAACTCGTTGATGCGGGCGTTGAAGCCATTCTTTATGCCGGGGGTGACGGAACGACAAGAGATATTGTGAATGCCCTCGAGTCAGCGGGTGAAGAGGCACAAAAAACAGCGCTTATTGGCGTTCCAGGAGGCGTCAAAATGCATTCGGGTTGTTTTGCCACAACGCCCAAAGCCGCTGCGGAAGTTGCTCTTTCTTTCGCCCTAGGAGACCTTCGCACGGCCATCACCGAGGTGATGGACCTTGACGAAACGGTGTACGCCAAGGGCGAATGGAAGGTTCGAATGTACGGCGAAGCCTGGACGCCTTCATCGCCTCGTTTTATGCAAGGTGCGAAGGAGCAAGTTGAACGTGTCAGTGAAGAAGACACCATCGAAGGCCTCGCTCATCACGTCAGGACACTGATGGACGATGAGCCAGATTTGATGGTGGTGTGGGGAAGTGGGGGCACGCTTCGACGGATAGGTGAACACCTCGAACTCGAATTGACCTTGCTGGGCATTGACGTGCAGCATGACGGCACCGTTTATCACGACCTCAACGAACGGAAACTCATCGACCTCATCGGTGCCCACACAACCGATACGGGCCCACGCCCTCTTCTTTTGCTCCTCTCGCCCATGGGCGGGCAAGGTTTCCTCATCGGGCGAGGAAATTTGCAACTCTCTCCAGACGTGCTTCGTCTCATCGGTCATGCCAACATTCTTGGTGTGGCGACACCATCGAAATTGATTGGACTTGAGGCGGTTCGCATCGATACAGGAGATGAGAGCCTTGACGCTGAATTCCAATCAAAGCGGTTCATCAAGATCCTTCAGGGATTTCGAACAACCCGGTTGATTCGCGTGGCAGAACTCTGAGACGTTCTTTGCGCGGAACCGATTATGTGCAAACACGCCTTCATGATGTCTTCATGTTGTTTCAAATAATCTGGCGGGAATGACGCACCATGCAAGGCAAACGGGTCGTGGTCCTGACCGGAGCAGGTATTTCGGCAGAATCAGGAATTCGAACGTTTCGAGACAACGACGGACTGTGGGAAAATCAACGCGTTGAGGATGTAGCGACACCTCGGGCATGGGAAGTGAATCCCGGACGCGTTTGGCGCTTCTATCAGGCGCGCCGACGCCAACTAAGCGAAGTGGAACCAAATCCTGCTCACGAAGCACTCGCCGAACTCTCCGATGGGTTGGAGCACATGGTTCTCATTACGCAGAACGTTGATGATTTGCACGAACGGGGCGGCAGCCAAGACGTCATCCACATGCACGGGCGCCTCGAAACACTCCGTTGTGAGGCGTCAGGACGATACGAACGCAGGATGAAGGATTCGGATCTTGTTGATGATTTCCTGGAATGCGACTGCTGCGCTGACCCTCAGCGTGTACGCCCCGATATCGTCTGGTTTGGTGAAATGCCCATGCACATGAACGAGATTTACGCTGTGGTTGATGCCTGTGAGGTGTTCATGGTGGTTGGAAGTTCAGGCCATGTGTATCCAGCCGCCGACCTGGTGCACATCGCACAAGCCAACGGAGCACACACCATCTTGGTCAACGCAGAACCTCCCCTCAACGTGGATTATTTTGATGAGGTTCACCTTGGAATGGCAGGTGAGTTGCTTCCCGGCTTGGTCCAAGGCTGGCTTGCTCCATCTGGCTAAATTCTTGATCAACCTTCTCCGGTTACGAAGATGTGTTGGCAACTTGGGCATTGGACTTCGCCGCTGTAGGCTGCTGGAAATCGCAATTTCTTCCCGCATGATGGGCACGGGGTTGTGGCTTTCTCTTCGCCTTTTTGATGTGCGTGGCGCGGTTTTTCTCCACCTTCTGATTTTTCCAAATCGTATTCCAGCACAAGTTTCGTGATCGCTGACACCAAAAACACGGCCATTCCAATCTTCATGGCCTTGTCGGGGTAAAATATCCAGTTAACGAACGTCTGCTCCAAATCGCTGCAACCTCCAAAGGCGCACATACTCCCGAGGAGAAGGAAAAATATTCCAATCAGGAATATGAACCCGTAGGCTAACGTGAACGTGACTCCACCGATGGTCATCGCTGCTCCAGCGAGTTCGATATTCGAGATGCGCTGAGTCTGATGCGCCGCCACGTTTGACACGGCCATGGCCCCACCCTCACGTACCTTTGGAGTTTCGAGGCCGACCATCGGTCGCTCTCCATGGGCCGATATGTACAGGAGCACGGCGATGATGAGGGGAGGAAGGGTGCAAAAAAAGGCCAAAATAGGCGTCAAGACCTCTTGGCAGTCAGAATAGAATACACCGGTTTCCATGTTCGTGCAGGACATCACGTTTGGAAAGATGAGGTACCAACCGAGGGTCAAGAGGACAAAAAGACCACTTTTACCACCCGGGAGTGATGCCATATGGAGGAATTATGGGCTTGTAGATTTCAATGTTCACCCGGTACGCAGCACCATGGCTGCGCTGAATAACTCGGATTCAACGAATTTGCCTGTTTGGCCAATCATGATTTCGTGTACGGGTACTCTCGTCTCAGAAAAGGTCATCTCCATTCCATTCCAGTATAGCGGGTTCAAACCACCACAATTCAATCATGTACTCGATTGTAACACTCGAGTCTTGCCTTTCGCACTGAAACGTTGAATCACCGGATTCCACAATCCCTGTATAATCAAAGGCATACTCACCTACAACCTCATCACTTGTATCAAACATTTCTTCAATCTCAGCAACGGTGTACCCCGTGATGAACGGGTAGGTGTCAAATTCAGGATATTCCATTAACTGGATGTATTGATATTCTCCTGTTTGGGTTTCAAAATCCAATGAGCCAGCCGGTGTGCTCACCGAGAACGAAACTGCGTCGAGGGCGTCTTCTCCGGGGTCAGCTGCACAACCTAGGCCGTTCGTTTCTTCGTTGTCTTCGTTGTTGTCCAGCACACCGACGTAGAAATCCACCGAGAACACATTGCTGTTTTTTGCTTCGTCTGGAAAATCCTGTTCGGTGAATGTGAGGGAGAAAACCTCTCCATCGCTGAGTTCTACGGTTGTCTCAGCAATCCATGCAATTACCCCGTATTCACCGTCGACAATGTATTCAAGTTCTCGCTGGTATTCATCAGCTGGAGGGGCTGTTAGGTAGGAATGGATTGGGATGGAAATCAACGCGACAACAAACACGACCGATGCGATCTGAATCGGTCTGTTTCTTTTGTAAACGTCAAACATTCTTGCTAGGCCAGTGCTTTCTAACGCAGCGTTCTCAGTATCGGTCATGTCGACGGATGTTCATTCATCCTCATAAATCATCACCCGTCAAGTTGCCCAGTGGCTGCCTTCAAGAGGCCAAGGAAGGGAGGACTGGGTTTTCCAGGGCGGGATTTGAATTCTGGATGAAACTGGACACCGACGTAATACGGGTGGCCGTTGAGTTCGAAAATTTCACAGCGCTGCCCTGAATCGTCTTTGCCCACGAAGAGCAAGCCCGCTTCTTCAATTCGCTCGATCAAATCTGGGTTCACCTCGTATCGGTGGCGATGCCGTTCATCCACTGTTTCACCGGCACCGTAGAGTTCACGAATGGTGGACCCTTTGTGTTGCCAAATCGTTGGTCGGCTACCCAACCGCATTGTTCCACCCAAATGGGTTTTGGAAATTTCTGGCATGAACACAATCGCCGCATGCTCGGGGTTGTCCTCAAACTCAGTGGAATTCGCTCCGGTCATGCCGAGCACGTTTCGACAGAATTCAATGGTGGCAATTTGCAAGCCAAGACAGATTCCAAGATAGGGGACGTTTTCGACTCGGGCGTAGTTAGCGGCGAGAATCTTTCCTTCAACGCCTCGGTCGCCAAATCCGCCTGGAACAAGGATGCCCCCCGCTTTGCGCAGCAACTCCCACGCCGATTCATGTTCAGTGACTTCCCATCCTTCCTCGAGATGGCTGGCTTCAATCCAATCGATCACCAATTTTCTGTCAACCGCCATGGCCGCATGTTGCAGGCTTTTGATGACGGAGAGGTAAGCATCGGACAAATCGGTGTACTTCCCAACCATCGCAATGTGAACCTCCTCGGTGAGGGTGTCGAGGTGGTGGGCCATGGTTGTCCATTCGTCGAGGAGATCGGTTACGGTGCAATCCACGCCGAGAATATCACACAAGCCTTGTTCGTGAAGCATCAGCGGGACGTGGTAAATGTTAGGCACATCATGGGTTGACATGACTGCCCCGGGTTTAACATGACAAAATGCAGCTAATTTGTTGCGCGTTTCATCGGTGAGGGGTGAGGATGAGCGGCAAACAAGAATGTCTGGCGTGATACCAAGTCCTCGAAGTTCTTTCACCGTGTGTTGTGTTGGTTTTGTTTTCTGCTCTCCCACCGGGCCCATGACTGGAACGAGCGAGACGTGGACGAAGGTGACATTTTCTCGTCCGACTCTGAATTGGAATTGTCGAAGGGCTTCAACGTACGGCGAGGATTCAATGTCGCCGACAGTTCCTCCCAGCTCAATGATGCAAGCATCGGGCTTCTTTTCACTTCCATCAGCTGGGCGAGCGGCGACATCTTCAATCCAATCTTGGACGGCATCGGTGATGTGTGGAATGACTTG
>DANX01000117.1:32644-33005 GCA_002502295.1 Euryarchaeota archaeon UBA561
ATCGGTGATGTGTGGAATGACTTGGACGGTCTTGCCTAAGTAGTCGCCTCGTCGTTCTGCTTCAATGACTTTAGCGTAGATTTTTCCGGTCGTGAGGTTGTTGTCTCTTGAAAGGTTGATGTCAAGGAACCGTTCATAGTTTCCGAGGTCAAGGTCAACCTCCCCGCCATCGTCGAGGACGAATACTTCACCGTGTTCGAATGGTGACATTGTGCCGGCGTCGCTGTTGAGGTACGGGTCAATTTTGATGGAGGTGACACGCAATCCAGCGGCTTTGAGCAACACACCGATGCTGCTTGCAGTGACCCCTTTTCCGAGCCCGGAAAGGACTCCTCCACTGACCACGACGTACTTCATTGCA
>DANX01000117.1:33296-33562 GCA_002502295.1 Euryarchaeota archaeon UBA561
CTGACCACGACGTACTTCATTGCACCATCAACGGGGTAAAATGCCGTCGCGCATATCATATCAACATTGGCTAGAGTGGCCTAGTTCGGCTCTACTCTAGATTCAAGTATCGTCGGAATTAGTCGTGGCCATGTCGGGGACATCAGGAGACAACATCTTGGTTACCGGCGCTCTGGGACAAATTGGAACAGAACTTGTTGAGGCGTTGCGAGAAAAACACGGCGCCTCTGCCGTGATTGCCTCAGACATCAGACCCGCCAATGGAG
>DANX01000117.1:33865-56832 GCA_002502295.1 Euryarchaeota archaeon UBA561
CAGACCCGCCAATGGAATGGACACCGCAAACAACGGTCAATTTGTCATCCTTGACGTGTTGGACACCGAGGCCATCATCCAGACCTGCGTGAGTAACGGTGTCGGCACAATCTACCATCTTGCCGCTTTGCTTTCCGCCACCGGAGAGAAAAATCCAGAGCTCTGCAGGCGAGTCAATGTTGGAGGGACGATTTCGGTCCTCGAGGCTGCAAAAGCCTGTTCTCTCCGGGTGTTTATCCCTTCATCCATTGCGGTGTTCGGACCAGACGCACCCAAGCATGCCCCACAACACACCGACCTGAACCCAACCACGGTGTATGGCGAGACCAAGGTTGAGGGGGAAGCTTTGGCCATGGCGTCGTGGAAGGAGTTTGGAGTTGACGTCCGAGGTATCCGCTATCCCGGTTTGATTTCGTACAAGGCCCCAGCGGGTGGCGGTACCACGGACTATGCCGTGGAGATCTTCCATGCCGCCATTCAAGACGGGCATTACGATTGTTTTGTTCGTGAAGACACCCGTCTTCCGATGATGTACATGGACGATGCTATCCGTGCCACTTTGATGTTGATGGATGCTCCAAGCGGCCTTCTCGGAGCGGCAAGGGCGGGGTACAACATTGACTGCCAATCCTTCACTGCGAGAGAGCTCGCTGACGCGATCTCGGACCAAGTCGAAGGCTTTCATTGCGAATTCTCACCCGATGTGCGCCAGGAATATGCGGATTCATGGCCGGATTCAATCGACGGTTCATTGGCCAAGGATGAATGGGGATGGACGCCGGATTATGATCTTCCAAAAATGGTTCAAGCCATGCTGGACGGACTTTCACAATGAGCGGTGGAAGAGCCATGTCTTCGTTTTCGAAGAAACGCGCCGTGCAGACCGGCAAGGTCACGCTTTGACCCAGCGGTACCTTCGCGCTCCTTCTTCAACGCCTTCTTCCCCGATGTCAATCAAAGCAAATTCACCTTTTGGTTCAATGACGCTGTTGTCTTGGGTTCCTTTGTGAAGATTTTCGTAGGTGATGTGATCGATGGCCATGCGACCTGCAAGGCGCTCGAAGAGGTGCCATGACGCGACGACTTCACGCCATCGTGGGCTTACTTTGCCTTCGAACACCTTGGCTTTGGCTCCTGAGCCGTAGCCACACATGCCAAACAAGGCATTGTCAAGATTGGTGTTGTCCTCCAAATCGGATTCAAACGTGGACATGAGCGCTAGGAATATTGAACCGGTGTATTGGTTGCCGATGAGGCTGCTTGCTCGTTGGCCTTTTTCAATCCGACTGGCGTGGAATTCAGTGTATTGGGGCGTCTTTGAAATTTGCCTTCGATAGGCGTCCTTTTCTCGTTCCCAGGCAGCGAGCGTCTCCTTGTTTTCGACGTCAGGGCGTTCAGGCATGGGCCCGATGGATGAAACGACGTCCTTCCACATGTCCGTGTGTTCTCGGTCATGACGGAAGACATCTGGGAACATGCGCTTTGCCTGATAGGCATAGGGCAAATGCATGATGATGCGGGACCATTGTTTTGTGAAAGGATCGTCGGATGCAGGAACGATTCTCCCAGCCCTTTCAGCCTTCTGGCTGAAGTCAAAGAAGGCTTGCCGGACGGCGTTTTGGTAGCAAAGGTTGGAGAATTGTCCGTCGAAAACAGGGTCGTCTCTGTGCACGCTCACTTTTTCTTCGCCATGGGCAAAAATTCCGAGTTTACGAACGGTGGATTTGGGTAGATGCCGAATCATTCGTTCAACAAGTCCCTTTTTGACGGTTTGACCTGCTTCTTGGGCGAGTTGAATCACGTTGGAAATCACGGATCGTATGGAGACTTCTCGACGTGGTTTGAAGAAATCGTGAACGGGTGTGGTCGAGACTCCAATGCAGTCTGGGATCTCAAGGAGGCGCGGGTTTCGGCGGATGAGAAGGGCTCCACCTCCAGCCCCTTGTGTGTATTCTCCGGAGGACTCAAGCGCATACTTTGCGTTGTCTGAAAAAATCACGATGCCAAGTCGTT
This sequence comes from Euryarchaeota archaeon UBA561, assembly GCA_002502295.1. Taxonomy (GTDB): domain Archaea; phylum Thermoplasmatota; class Poseidoniia; order Poseidoniales; family Poseidoniaceae; genus Poseidonia. The sequence continues at coordinate 35,879 of DANX01000117.1, forward strand.
CGTCGTTCTCGCTGGACCGTGCAACCCAATCAAGGGTCGTGTGCAGAGCATCGACCGCTCCAATGCAGGCAAAGGTCATGTCAACGACGTCACAGGTTTGGAAGCAATCGCTTCCAAAGCGTTCGGCGTACCGCTGGGTCAGCATATCGACAATGTAGGTTGCCGTGGGTTTGGCTCCGTCAAGCGCTGACTCTGTTCCCAGATACATTCGTCCTATGGTTCGAGGGTCGAGCCCGTTGCGGTCGATGAGTTGCATGACGGCCATGGCTCCCATGGTGGCCGTGTCTTCGTGGACGTCAGGTATCGCCATGGCTTCGAGTCCAAGGCCCTTGCTCAGCTTACCATAATCGGCGCCTCGGAGGGCGGCGAAGTCCTTCATGTCCATGTAGAGACGAGGGAAATGGATGGCAATATCGTCAATGCCGACAGGGGAACTTGTCGTTTCGGACACATGACTCCCTCGCGAGTCCTGTATATATATGGCCGGTTTTTTGCACAATGTTCCAATCAGTCTTCTTCGGGAAGTTCTGGAGCTGTGGGGTCTTGCTTGGCCCAAAGCACATCGTCAATGCGAAGTACAGAAAGGGCGGCTTCGGTGGCACCGGCGAGAACCTGGCGAGTGATTCGAAGGGGTTCAACCACTCCGTCCTTCACCATGTTTGAGGGTGCTTTGAGTACAATGTTTAATCCGATGTGGTGGGGATTGGGCCCGTCGTTTGTGGTTTGCTTGGCCACGGTTTGAAGCAGCGAATCAAGGGGATCGAGTCCTGCGTTTTGAGCCAACGTCCGGGGGATGATTTCAAGGGCATCGGCGAAGGCTTCAATCGCCAGTTGCTCCCGTCCAGCAAAACCCTCAGCAAACCGCCGGAGGTGTCGTGCAAGGGCAATTTGGGTTGCGCCCCCACCTGCGAGAAGGTAGGGTTCCTCGAGCAGTTGGCACGCCACGCCAAGGGCGTCAGCAAAGCATCGCTCCACTTCACCAACCGTCTCGTTGGTTGAGCCTTTGGCGATGAAGGTTGCTCCTCCCTCTTCGGTTTCAACGATCCAGTGCATGACGCCATTCCATCGTTCGTTACAGCTCGTGATGAACACGCCGAGGTCGGTTGAAATCAATCCTTTCACATCGTTTTTCAGGGTCGCATTGGTCCCTCTCGCGAGCAGGTCTAAATCGGAGCGGGCGACGCGACGATAGGCTTGGATGCCTGCTTTGGTCAGCGCTGCATGGACATCATCGTCAATCCCCTCTTTGCAGGCGAGAAGCGTGACTCCGAGGTCAACGAGGTGATCGATTTGTTCAACGAGAACCGTTTTCTCTTGCTGTCGGAAGCTTTCCAATACCCCGGTGTTTGCTACGTTGAGTTTTACGTTGCTCATCATTTCACGACGTTCAAGTCCACCATCAACAAGGGCGACTTTTCCAGATTTGATTTGCTTGGGCATGCGATCTGATACGCGTTTTTTTGCCAGGACCAAACCCGTCACGAGTGAAGAATCGGTCATGCTTCCTCCTGTTTGAGTGAGAATCTTGACTCGAGTTGGGTCGGCGACCCGGCCGTCGTGCCGTTCTTCGACGACCGCCTTTGCTGCCTGAATCGCAAGGGTCGCGAGGTGGTCTTGCATGGCTTGGTGGATTTTACCCGACAACGAGGTTGTAGCCGCTGCCATCATGTGTTCTTCTGTCGCCTCGATGATCAATGTCTCGAAATGCTGGCGACATGCTTCTTCTGCGTGGCGATAGCCGCGCGCGATCGCCGACGGATGCACACCTTGCAACACCAGCTCCCATGCGTTTTGGAGAAGTTCTGCTGATAGAAGCACAGCGCTGGTGGTGCCGTCTCGTGCGATACGGTCCTGTGTGGATGAGGCGTTGATCAACATCTTGGCAACGGGATGCTCGACCTTGGCCGATTCCAAGACGGTCACACCGTCGTTGGTCACCATGGTTCGCCCTTCATCGTCGATGAGCAATTTGTCTTGACCAAGCGGCCCAAGCGTGGTTCGTACCGCTCCGGCCAAAGCCATGGCGGCCGTGATGTTGTTGCGAAGGGCTTCACGTCCACTCGTGCGAGTCGTCTCCTTGAGGATGGGGACTTCGCTCATGGAGGTTCCACCGAATGCTTCCCAATAAGCCAAGCGCTCAACAAGGCATGGCCTACGGTTCAGTCTTCGTCTTCTACGACTTCAAAGTCGGCGTCAACCACACCGTCATCTACACTGATGTCGCCGTCTTCGCCGCCTTCTTGCTGGGCCATTTCAGCCGCAGCAGCTTCGTAGAGTTTGGTTGAAACAGCGTGCATGGATTCTTCAATTTCCTTCACCTTTGCTTGAATGGCAGCATCGTCCATGGCATCGATGTCGATTGGCTTACCGTCGTCGTCTTGAACCATCTTTTCGAGTTCGTCAAGGTGTGCCTTGACGGGTTCAACGTCGCTCTCTTCCAACTTGTCGGCCGATTCCTCGAGGGTGCGGCGTGTTTGGTAGACGATTTGGTCAGCCATGTTTCGAAGTTCGACCTTGGCCTTTCGTCGCTGGTCTTCTTCGGCGAATTTCTCAGCTTCAGCAATTTTGTCCTGAATCTCGTCTTCGCTGAGCGAGGTGGCCGATTCGATCTTGATGGATTGCTCTTTGCCGGTTCCCATGTCCTTTGCGCTAACATTGACAATGCCGTTGGCGTCAATGTCGAACGTGACTTCGATTTGTGGGACTCCCCGTGGAGCGGGAGGGATGCCCACCAGTTGGAACTGGCCAAGCGTGACGTTGTCCTTCGCAAATTCCCGTTCACCCTGCAGAACATGGATTTCCACAGCCGGTTGATTGTCCGATGCGGTTGAGTAAATCTCAGAGCGTCGTGCAGGGATTGTTGTGTTGCGGTCAATCATGGTGGTCATGACTCCTCCAAGCGTCTCAATTCCGAGGGTTAGGGGAGTCACGTCGAGCAAGAGAATGTCTGAGACGCCTTCGTCGCCAGAGATGATACCGGCCTGCAGGGCTGCGCCCATGGCCACGGCTTCATCCGGATTGATGCCTTTGTAAGGGGGTTTTCCAGCTTCCTTTTCCACGGCTTCTTGGACCGCAGGGACACGCGTTGACCCTCCGACCAGAATCACCTTGTCGACGTCGCCTTTTTTCAGGCCAGCGTCCTTCATGGCTTGCCGGGTGGGAACCATGGTTTTCTCAACCAGTTTGGCGATGAGGTCCTCGAACTTGGCTCTCGAGAGGGAGAGGTCCATGTGAACGGGTTGCCCATCGGCCATGGAAATGAACGGGAGGTTGATTTGGGTTTGTTGCGTTCCGGACAATTCGATCTTGGCCTTCTCAGCAGCCTCCTTGAGGCGCGACATGGCTTGCTTGTCCTTTGAGAGGTCAATGCCCGTTTCTTTCTTGAACTCAGCCGCCATCCAAGCAATGACTTTCTCATCGAAATCGTCGCCACCGAGTTTGTTGTTTCCTGCCGTGGCCTTTACCTCGATTTGAGGTTGACCGTCGACTTCGTAAATCTCCAATACGGATACGTCAAACGTACCGCCACCCAGGTCGTAGACGAGAATCGTTTGGTCCTGAGTTTTGTCAACGCCGTACGCCAAGGCCGCTGCCGTTGGCTCGTTGATGATGCGCAGAACGTCGAGGCCTGCGATGCGGCCAGCGTCCTTGGTCGCTTTTCGCTGGGCGTCGGTAAAGTAGGCGGGACAGGTGATCACCGCTTGCTTCACTTCGTGCCCGAGGTAAGCTTCAGCGTCAGCCTTCAACTTCTGGAGAATAAAGGCGGAGACTTCCTGCGGGGTGTAGGTGGTTTCGTCTACATCGGTGGTCCATTTGGTACCCATGTGCCGCTTGACGGAGATCATGGTTCGGTCGGCGTTTGTAACCGCTTGTCGCTTGGCGGTTACGCCGATGAGCCGTTCTCCGCCGTCTTTGGCAAAGGCGACCACCGAGGGGGTGGTTCGGGCACCTTCCGCATTGGGTATCACGACGGGCTCACCGTTCTCGATGGTGGCTACGCAGCTGTTTGTTGTTCCAAGGTCAATTCCAATCACTTTACTCATTTTTTCACGTCCTTCATAAGATGGGGATGCCACCGTCGTCTTCGTCATCGTCGTCGTCTCCGAGGTCGATGCTCACCTCCCCCGGGGCAGGGTGTGTGTCGTCATTGCCCGATTCCAACGCCTTTCCTTGCGGTGTTAGTTTCAGGGTAATGTCGAGAATGCCGTTGTTGAGCGTCCAGTCCACCACATCGTCGCAGGGATGCGGGAGTTCAACCAACGCCAATGGTTTGGGTTGGGTCGTTCGCAAGATTTCAATCTGAGAACCGTTCTTAATCAGCTCGATTTCAAGATGTTCGGATTCAATGTCACCTTTCAAGGCAAAGTCGAGGGTGACCGACATGTTCCAACCGTCAAGGTAGACATCCTCCGCAGGGAGTTTTACCGTTTCATCATCGTTTCCTTCCAGAGCAGACGGGTCAAGCTCAACCGGAGCTGCATCGACCTTGATGTCCATTCCCAGGTTCTTGAGGAGGTCTTCCATGGAGGTGCCGGCGTTGAACATCTTCGAGAGGTCTGAGATGTCGAAATTAAAATTCACTTCGCCCTTCGCAATTTTTTCAGGGTTGATTCCAAGGGCATCAAACTGATCTTTGAATTGGTTCATGAAACCCTTGAGTTGTTCTCGATCGATGGGCATGCCCATGTTTCGCAACATCTTTTCGAGTTTGTCCAACAGGTCATCTTCCCAATCATCAGCCATCGCAAACCACTACTAAACCATCGGTTATGTAGTTGCCAACACGCAACCCCATATAAAACTAGTGAAATTGACGACACAGCCTCCGTGCGGTTTCTTTGTCTAAAGTTTCCACACCGTTGCTAACGCAACGCCCGATGTGGAGCCGGGCTCTTATGAATTGCTTGCTCACTCACCGGTGATCAAACGGACCATGGTTCGAACGTGAACGCCCGTAGCGCCATGGTTAACCATCTTGTTGGTCTTGGCGCCCCAGTAAGTTCCTGCGATGTCCATGTGTGCCCACGTGATTTGTTCAGCGTCGTCGCCTTCGCCCCGGTTTGGTACGAATTGCTTGAGGAAGGCAGCGGCGGTGTTGGCTCCACCGTAGCGACCTGCGCCGAGGTTTCGGGTATCAGCGATCTTGGAACCGGTCATCTCTTTCTCAAAGGCAGGAAGCAAAGGCATTGGCCAGGCGAGTTCGCCGACATCGTTTCCAGCCTCGTGAATTCGGGTGCGGAAGTCGTCATCGTTGGACCACAATCCTGTCGCTTCATGACCAAGCGCTACAACACAAGCACCGGTCAGTGTGGCGAAGTCAACGATGTATTCCGGTTCGTAATCCGTGCCTGCCTTCCAAAGTCCGTCTGAAAGAACAAGTCGACCCTCTGCATCGGTGTTGAGCACCTCAACGGTCTTTCCTGAAAGCGTGGTGATGACGTCCCCGGGCCGTTGCGCATTGGCAGCGGGCATGTTCTCGGCCATGCATGTGATGGCGACAACCTTTCCAGGGTATCCGCTAGAAGCAAGAGCTTCCATGGTTCCAAACACTGTGGCAGAGCCTCCCATGTCGTATTTCATTTCGTCCATGTTGGCGCCGGGCTTGAGTGATATGCCTCCGGTGTCAAAGGTGATGCCCTTGCCCACAAGCATAGGGTGTTGTCCTTTCTGATCCCCGTTCAGGGTGAAGATGACCATGCAGGGTTTTCGAGAAGAGCCCATGCCAACGGCGACGAGTCCGCCCATACCGTGGCGTTTTGCGGCCTCGTAGTCGATGATCTCAACCTTCACATTGTCGTATTGTTTTGCCCAAAGTTCGGCCTTTTCGGCGAACGCCATGGGGTACATATCGTTCGGTGGGCAGTTGCCAAGGTCTCGGGAGAGGTGAACGCCGCTCACGATGGAGGCAGCTCGGTCGATGGCAGCGGAAAGGGCCGTAGTGTCGCCTTCGTTGCAGTTGATTCGAGCAGAGAGTTTGATGTCATCGTCCTCATCGTCGTTTTTCTTGTAGAGGTCGTAAGCGTAATCGCGCAGCATCATTCCTTCAGCAAACGAAGTCATGCAGGCCAAATCAGCGTCGTGGAAGACGACCGTCAAATCGCTTCCGTGAACTTTCTTGCACGAAGCGACCACGCTTGCGCCTGCTTCTCTGTAGGCGTGCACGTCGGCCTTGTCGGTTTTACCCAGACCAATCAGCATGGCTTTACCGCCTTCGGTGCCAACAAGGGTCATGGTGGCATTGGCTTTTGCCTTGAAGTCCCCATCCGCCAGCACGCGATTGATTTGGCTCTTGAGCGTCGTCGGTATTCCTTCTACGATTTCTGGCAGGGCTTCTTCGCCCTCAAAGAGGGGGAGAACGAGGGTTCCGTTGATGTTGTTTCCTGAACTGATGGTCACTTGCATGGTTTCACCGATTCATGCCAATGATTTCCTACACTTCAACCCTCGCAGTGCTTCTTCTCTTCTTGAAGCGGGTATTGGCCAGGACTATGCGCAATTGCGGCAATGCCTTTGCAAGTAATGGAGTATCACTTGCCGCATCCGCAACCTGATATTTGACAGGAATCGTCCTTTGCCACTTGTGGAAGAGGTTGTTCTCTTTTCGGAGCGACCACCTTCTTCTTCGATGGTTTTCGTTGCCGAACCTTCCTTTGATTCCGGGTGGTGTATCGGTTCATGATTTACCCAACCTCCGATGAATAAAGAACTTTTTCGGGGAACGCCCGTCAGGCGATATCCTCTTCTCGTCGTGCTACGACGCTTACGCCGATCATGCTGAATATGACGACCAGTGGGTTGAACAATCCAAACCCAAGAAGGAAGCCTTCCTCGGAGTCCACGAAGTTTACGCTGAGGTTGCTGTCAACGGTTTCGTTTACCCACGTAGCCGCGTTGACCACTCGTTTTTGGTAATTGAGGTTCCACGTTCCGTCGGTACCAAAGGTGTCCTTGTCGACGTCAAAGGAAACCGTGGTGCTGTTTGTGGCGTTCACACCGAACATCGACGAAGCCCAGAGTACTTCGCCGGCAACATTGTGATACTCCAAGCTTGCATTTGGGGTTGATGCCTGTCCGTGATTGATGACATCGAGCGTGAGGGTTCCGTCGTCAACCGTGAGGGATTGGACCACGAGACGCGCTCGCCAAGACCAGACGTTCTGGATGAGGTAACGCATGACGTCCATCTCCTCGGCGAGCCGGTCATTGAGGTTCTCAAAACTGCCCGGCACGAATTGTTCGTCGTCCGTTTCAAAGGTGAAAGTCGGGAAACCCATCTGACCGTATCCATAGTCCCGGCTTGTACCGCAGTTTGGGTAGAGGCCTTGATTGGCATTTTGAATTGGAATGTCAGAAATTTCCGCGTTCACGGTGTCGCGAATCGACCAGAACAGTTCCCAATCGGGAGGTTGCTCGGGCCATTTGCCCCACGGATAGAGGATAATCCAGACGCCCGTGTGCATGGTTACGTAGAGGTCGGCTTCGGTGACATGGGCATCGATGTAGGCTGCGTTAGCCGCCGTTTCAGCTTCGCTGAACGCACTGCTCCCGGGTTGGGTCGTGGGGCACGTGTTCCAGTAATGGTCGTAATTTCGATTCAAGTCAACCTGGTTGATGTTCCATCGGGTATCGATATCGTTTCCATCGGGGTTGAGCATGATAAGGATGTGGAGTTCGGTGTTTTGAAGAACACTGATGGCTTCTTCGTTGCCCTCGTTCCAGCCGTTAATGTACCACTTTGCAGACAGCCATGCCAGTGCGGTGCCGAGGTATTCGTTGCCGTGATGGCCCCCATCAATGTAGACGATTTCTTTGCTCGAACCGTTTGGTTTGGTTTCCATCGACCAGTCTGAAAGACGCACAACCCAAAGGTCTCGTCCAAGTTCAGATTTACCAGCGCTGATCAAGTCGACGATATCGGCGTTCTCGTCGGCCCAGTCGTTGACCTCCAAGGTGAGGGCAGCCCACGTCATGTGAACGTGGCTGTCAACTGGCTCACCGGGCCACGTTGGTGTTTGTGTCGGATCGTACTGGGCGGCGGCCGACGGAATGACGGCCAACATCATGCAAACAACCAAGCCGACGGCTACCCGCATGGTATCCCCTCTTGGCTGCGCAAGAAAAACGCTTGCATTGTTCAGGTTCACCAGTCAGAGGTGAAGGCGTTCGGGTTGGCGACTTTCTCCCCTTCCCGGGTCCAAATGCTTTGACCATCGGTGGAGTAAATGTCGGCGAAGGGATCAATTTCTTCTTCTTGCAAATTGCGTTGCATGTACGCCTCAACCCGGGCACGAAGGTCGGGCTTAAATTTCCAATAGTGGATGCGCCATTCTCGCCCATCCCACAAGGTGGTCTCTTCGGACTCGGTGGTCAGAAGGTCATAGTCTTGGAACATGTAAAACAGGTTGCGGTCGGTTGGTTCAAGGGCATTGTCGATGATGCGGTTGTAAAATCCGAAGAAACCGAGGGCGTGCTCGGCCATCCCTTGTGCAACTTCTGCGTCCATGTCCAGGTCAATGTGTTGCTGAATGGCTTTCGTTAATTCTCCTAGTGTCATCCCCATGCGCTTTCCCCCAAACGGCCAACGGGGTGTTATTGGTCCCCGTTGCTATTTTATATTGGTCACCGACCCATATTAAGTGTTCCATGCTTTTTCTTGAAATCGTTCCTTTGAGCCGTAAATTCGGGGCCGGTTGGAATCGGTAGGATGATGAAGGAGGCGAGGTCGGCATAAATGCATGACAATGGCGTATGAGGAGGGCGCGTTCCTCGGTCTTCAGCGTGGCGACGGCCCTGTAGACATCGCTGTTGTTCCACTGGCGTATGAGTTAACGACCTCGTATGGAATGGGAACCTGCGATGGCCCTCTAGCTTGCCTCGAGGCAAGTGCACAAGTCGAGCTTTACGATGACCACTTAGGTGCTGACATGCCGGCGGGCTGCGTCGTCGCCACCGAATTGGTTTGGGAGGGCACCGCCTCCACCCTTCGTGGCCAACTGGACGAACTTGCTGCCCATGCCTTGAAGTTCTACGGTGGCGAACTGTTTCCACTGTTTCTTGGCGGCGAGCACGGCATTCTTCCACCCATCATGCACGCAGCACGGCACCACCCCGCCGTGATGGCTGATTTATCGAACCTCACGTTGGTCCAAATTGATGCTCATGCCGACTTGCGGGATTCGTTGGACGATGAGGTCTTTTCACATGCTTGCGCCGCTTCTCGCAGCCTCGATTTAGGCGTTGGAAAATTGTTGCAAGCCGGAGTTCGAGCTTACAGTCAAGAGGAGCACGAGCGCATCAAGACGGATGACCGAATCATGACGTACTTTGCAAAGGATACCCAACATCCTCACACCGGTCATGAAGCATGGCAACGATGGCTTGCAGAACTCAACGTGCTCTCAGGCCCCGTTCACCTCACCCTTGACATCGATGGTTTGGAGGGCGCCTTGGTGCCAGCAACCGGAACGCCCGTTCCCGGCGGGTTGAGTTATTGGCAGGGAATCCAAACCATTGAGACCCTGTTCTCCAATCCAAACGTGTTTGTGATCAGTGCCGACGTGAATGAAATCGTACCGCAAAGCGATTCACCTCTCACTCAGTTTACCGCTGCATGTCTTTCGGCCAAAATCCTGGCGTGCCATGTTCGGGCGCGTCAGGAGGGGCATTGGCGTCCAACGCAAGCTCAAGGTGGTGTAGATCTCACCCCTGATTATTTCTCATCGTTTGACGGACTCGTCGAATCGGCATTTTAATTGGTGATCAAAGGAGCGAAAGGTGAGTGTATGGCGTCCAATACCAGCCTCGGTGCACATGTTTTCTTGGATTACATTCACGCAAAATTTTCCGATGAGGCTGAATACCGCTGGCTTTTCGACCTCATGAGGGAAACCGTTGCCCAAAGTTCAGCGACCGAGGTGCATGCGCATCTCTCACCCTTTGACGGGTCGACGTCTCCACCCGGGTTCGCTGCCGTCGTCCTCATCGATGAAAGCCACATCACCGCTCATTGTTACGCCGACCGAGGGTTGCTTGCGATTGATTGCTTTACGTGCGGACAGACCGATCCTGAACACATCGCTGATGCCCTCCACGAGCGCTTAATGGAACGAATGCCCGACATCGTCTGCTTGCGCAAAGAACGAGTAAATCGTTTCATAACGGAGGCTTGATGATGACAATCCGTACATTTGTCGATGAACATTTTCGCCATTTCAATGCTGGAACCGTGGGCCGTGCAGCTCGCTCCCTTACTGGTTTTTTAGGAGATGGCGGGCGTCTTTTCCTCACGTTGGCTGGCGCGATGAGTACGGCCGAGATCGGCCGTAGCCTCGCCGAAATGATACGGGCAGGTCACGTGGCGGCCATCTCATGCACTGGGGCAAATCTTGAGGAAGACCTGTTCAATCTCGTGGCTCATGATGCCTATGTGAAGGTGCCCTCACATGAAGACCTCTCGCCGGAGAACGATCTCGATTTCTTGAATCGGCACCTCAACCGAGTGACGGATGTGTGTATTCCAGAGGAAGAAGCCATTCGCACACTGGAACATCGTCTGATGAAAATTTGGCATGCCGCCCAAACGAACGGGTCATCCTCTCTACCGCATCGGTACGTGTATCAACTCCTAACATCTGGTGTGCTTGAAGGGCACTATCAAGCCAAACCTTCCAATTCATGGGTCCTCGCCGCTGCTGAGGTTGACCTTCCACTGTACGTCCCGGGGTGGGAAGATTCCACGTTGGGGAACATCTTCGCTGCCCGATGCGATGAAGGCCTTCTTGAACCCAACATCGTGTTGAGTGGTACGCATTACATGACCGACTTGATGGCCTTTTACCGGTCAACTACATCACCCCTGGCCTTTCTTCAATCCGGTGGAGGCATTGCCGGCGATTTCCCCATCTGTGTCGTCCCTTTGCTTCATCAAGACCTCGGAGAAACTGAGGTTGCCTTGTGGTCGTGGTTTTGTCAAATCACGGATGCCAAAGCATCCTATGGAGGCTATTCTGGCGCTCCGCCCAACGAAAAAATCAGTTGGGGAAAGCTTGGAGTTGAAACCCCTAAATTCAACATCCAAAGCGATGCAAGCATTGTTCTCCCGTTGTTGTTCGGGTATGTTCTTGACCTGTAGAGGACGCATTCCCCCCAAAGTCTTGAAGGGGAGCAGCACCGCCACAATCCCATGAACACCCGTAGGAAGTGCGCACCGTTGTGCATCGTGGTTCTGCTGGTGTCTGCCATGGTTCCCGCCTTGGTTCAAGCAGACGATTCGCCGTCCGTTCAAATTACAACCCATTGGGTCGGCGATGGAGTGACCGATACGGCACACGCTTACCTTCTCACGTTTTCAGACAACGGCACCTATGGCTTTGATGTCGACATGGTCCATGAGCGAAACGGAACCTTTCTGACCTCCTCCTACACGTCGCAATGGGACAGCGTGAACGGTCTTCGTACAGCGCTCCTCGAGTTCAATACCTCGCTCGAGTGGGGCGATTCCATCCAGCTCACCATCACCATCACTGACCACGACGAAACATCAGACCTGTCCATCGACACCACCCGGTCCTTCGTTGTGGGCCAGTGGAATCAGCCCATGGACGACCATGAGGTTCTTCTTTCGACGTCGTGGGCCCTCGACCAAACCTACTCGACCGAGTTTGGCGATCAAAATTTTTCCCTGGTCTTCACCGGTCAAGGGTGGCAAAAACGGGTTGGTGAAACCTTGTCTTCTTGGGAACTCGGAAACGGGACGTTCCAAACACTTGAGAGCACTGAGGACAGCACGACTGCCCTGGATTTGGTGTTCACTCAGTTGTGGAAAAACGAGACCATCGTTGCCGGTGTGTTGACCAGCCAAGTGTTCGATGCCCGTGGATTCGGAGATTTGCGAACCACGCTGGTTGAAGGTGAAACGGTCACCGTGATTGACGCCAACGTGTCGGAAGCGCTTCTCAATCGGTCGGTCATAAACGGCGTCGTGGAAGAGCATTTGTCGCTAGAAGCCACCGGTTTACTGAACATTTCCGAAGAAGGAGAAGACAACAACTCGCTGAACATCGATGGAGAGTTGGCCGTGTTTTTCCTCGAATACATTGACGTTGATGGCGAACGTGTTTTGCAGCATTCCCAGTTCGAAGCCATGGCCGATTTCGTTTTGCTAGAAGACGGCACCCGCTTGGACGTGTCTCTTGACGGTTTTACGTCTGTTAATCGTTGGGAGGATGGTGTACGCACACAGCACTTGGAAGAACTCTACGGTGGAGGTACGTTCGGATTTTCTGACCAGGACGAGAACGCCTCGATTCAGGTCAACGGCACCATTCTTGATCTGCACACGAAACTGGAAAACGGCACGACCGTCATCGATGATTTGCATGTCGACGGTACGCTGACCGGTGATGTGCAAGGGAGTTTTGGTGTCGTTCGAGGGATTGAAACCACCGGTATGCAAGCCAACTCGACCGGCGAGGCGTTCCTTGTCAACGTTATATTCCAGGAGTCATGGTTCAACATCACCGGAATCAATGGTGGGAATTTCTTTGACGGTGCTGGCGTAGGAGCGACCCACAACCAAACTTGGGATTACCAAACCGTTCAATCCGATTGGGACAACCGAACCGTTCGTCTGGTCTGGCGAGAGACCGGTCCTGATGCCTCTGAAGGCGAAGAATTTCCCGAACGAAGTCCACAGCAACGGAACGCTACGCCGCCCGTTGCCGAAGAGGGTCTTGGAAACCTCACGGTGGGTCGAGAAACTGGATTGATGCCCATCCCGCTGGTTCAACATGACCGCCTCCGATTGGCGCAGCAGGATGGCATCACGCTCACGGTCTCTGCTGGAGAGAGTCGCATCGATGTTCGAGACGGCCATAACCTGACCGTTATTGATTGGACAGGGACCTACGCCGGAGAAGGGGGCATGGCTTCAGGCACCATGGTTTCCACTGGGCCTTTGAAAGGCCTCATCTCATCGGTGGAACGCACCCTCTCCGTTCCGTTTGGGGAAAATGGGGAATCCGTGGTTCTCGTGGAATCACAGGTTTTGGAACGCGTGCTCTCTCCAGAAATCGTCAGCGAAGATGAAAACACGCCACCCAGCATTGGTCAGATTCAATGGAGAAACGGTCTGGCCGTGAGCGAAGGCGGGAGCATCGCTCACCTCGAAGCCGTCGTGGAGGATGCTGAATGGAACATTGTTGAGGTCCAGGTTGATTTGACATCCCTTGGTCTCGGAGTGGTTCAACTTAACGACCGTGGTCTGAACGGAGATCTGGGTGTTGGCGACGATGTTTACACCACTGCTGTCCTCATTCCCGGTCTGGAAACAGGCGATGTCCAAGCCGTAATTTCGGCTACCGACAGTTTTGGTTCAGTCTCCACAGCAACGGGTTCGCTCTCCGTAGCCAATCAACCTCCACGGCTTGTTGATGTAGAATTGGTCCCTACGTCCCTCGAACGCGGTCAATCCGTGGTGGTGAACATCATGGCCTACGACGGTCACGGGGTCGAAAGCGTTCAGATCGATTTGAGAGAATACGGAGGGGGAGTCATCAACCTCACCAATGATGGCGACGGCAGTTCATGGGCGGCTATGGTGGAAATGCCGAGCGGCATGACTCCAGGATATCAGTCGTTGCTCGTTCTTGCTACGGATGGTCTCGGGGCCTCGGTTCAACAGCGTATTTACACACCAGCTGATGCCATTGGAAGTCCCGAATTTGGCCCTCATCATGTTGTTTCAAGTGAAGATGTACCGGTGGAGGTACACATCCTCAACGATCGTCCAAACCTTGGATTCGAATCCTCTACCATCGTCAAAAACCCCGGAGAAGTCTTCACCTACACGGTGCAGGCAACCGACCCGGACGGTGTTGAACGCGTCCAAATCAAACTCGGTGTATACGCACCCATTGGTGGGCCAGAATGGACCACCATGTTCGATGACGGTTCTAACGGAGGGGATGAAGTCGCAGGTGATGGGGTCTACAGCGTCCACCTTTCAGTGCGTGAGGGAACGCCAATTGGCACCCATGAAGTTGGGCTACGAGCGCTCGATTACTATGGTGAGCTCAACACCGGTTCTTCCGTCATCACGCTGGTTGAACCCACCCTTCCAACCGGCACGGGAAGCGGTTTGAATACCGCTGTTCTTGGCGGTTTAGGCCTCCTTGTATTCGTAGGGGCCATCGTTGTGTTGACGCTGATGTGGCGGCGAGGGGGCCAAGGTGGCGGCGATCGATTTGGCATGCAGTGACGGGAGCTTAAGGCCCTCTTTGCTGTCCGAAGTTTCCCGCCGACAATGGTTTAAACTCCTTCAAGGTGGGCAACATACCAGCGAGCGTAGTGTAGTGGTTATCACCGGGCGTTGCCAACGCCTGAACCCGGGTTCGAGTCCCGGCGCTCGCACCACTGCGACGCATTTCAGGACAAAGAACTCGTGAATGTTTATGGGGTGAACGGCCTCATCAACCATTGAGAAGCATGACAGAACGCCGGGTGATTTTTATTGGAAAAAAACCTCTCCACGCCTATGTGCGAGCGGTCGTAAAGGCCATGGAAGATGGTGACAAAGAATTGCAATTGGTCGCCCGAGGTGTGACGATTTCCCGGGCGGTTGACGTAGCTGAGGTTTGCCGCCGCCGCAATGGCCACATCGCTCAAGGGTTGCCCGAATCGGTCAATATCCAGCGTTTGACCTGTGAATCTGAAGAGGTGGAAGGAGACAACGGTACGCGCACCGTGAGCGTTTTGCGCATTGACCTCGAGGGCGTTGGCGATGTCCCGGTGCGTCAAGAAGAGTGATTCAGAAGCATTGAAAGCCTTCGTTCGATTTCGGCCGCCGTTGATTCGTAGACCTCATACTCACGTCCAACCGGGTCTTCAAGTTCCCAATCTTGGTCAATCTTGATCGCCGGGCAGTGGACTCCACACCCCATGGAAATCACCATGTCAAACGAATTTGGGTCCATCTCATCAACCGATTTCGGCACCATGCCCACCGTTGAAATCCCCCTTGATTCGAGCAATGTTGCAGCGTGCGTTGCAATTGACGGTGCGGGGTGAGTTCCGGCGGAAGATGCTTCAAAGCCCAATGCTTTCGCCAAACCTTCAGCCATCTGGGAGCGGCATGAGTTCCCAACACAAACAAAGAGGACGTTCATGCTACGGTAAGAACCTTCACGCTCTTTCAACTCTTCTCCGTGACTTCTTGAGAGTTCACATAGGAGTGTCGCTTCGCATGAGCATGCTGAAAGCGCTCCTCATCAATTCCTGCGTTTTCTTAGGCCTCTTCCTCATGCACATTGTGTTTGCCGCCAACGGCCAGGACACGGCCTTCACCGCCGTTGCGCTCCTGATCAGTCTGCAAGTCATCGGTTTTGGTCCGTTGACGGTTTTCCTTGCCGGCGACCGTGGCGTTCATCGTCGCCGAACGCTTCGCCGAACCTTGGTGGTCGGCCTTCCACTGGCGTTCGGTTTAGCATGGTCCTATGGCGGTATGGCGTGGTCGCTGACAGAGATGGTGGCCGTGGTCGGTGCCTCGATTTCTGTTCATTTCGCCTTTTACCGGTGCTGGCGCGAAGAAGATTGAATTTACCTACGCAGTTTCGTGGGTGGGTTGAAGTAGGCCAGTTTGGTAGTGCATCCATGGCGGATTCCCCCGTGTCCATCAACCCACCCGGCGGTGGTGGTCAAGGTATTGAGGGTCCCTCTGCGCAAGAACAGAAGCAGATGGAGCAGGCATTTGCCCAGATGAAACGAAAGATGTCGATGGAGGAAATCGGCCGCAACATCAAACACAAAATCATGGTCCTTTCTGGAAAGGGCGGAGTTGGAAAATCCACGGTTTCAACCGGACTTGCCCTCTCCCTGGCTCAACAAGGCCACACCGTTGGTATTCTTGATATCGACATCACTGGGCCTAACGTTCCCAAAATGATGGGGCTTGACGGACGCCGTCTCCATGTGGAAAACAAACGAATTCATCCAGCACAAGGGCACCTTGGCGTGAAGGTCATCAGCATGGCGTTCCTCCTTGAAGACGAAGACACACCTGTCGTCTGGCGCGGCCCAATCAAACTTGGTGCCATCCAGCAATTCATCGGTGACGTAGAATGGGGACAACTCGATTATCTGGTTATTGATTTCCCACCAGGCACGTCGGACGAACCCCTTACTGTAGCCCAATCCCTTCCGGACATTGACGGGATGGTCATCGTCACCACGCCCCAACAGGTGGCGTTGCTTGACAGTCGAAAATCGATCACGTTTTCGGAATCACTCAAGGTTCCCGTATTGGGTGTGGTCGAAAACATGAGCGGCTTTACCGTCAACGGAACGGCTGCACCAGGCACCGAAGTCACGATCGCTGCTCCGGGTGGAAAAACGCTCTCAGCTACGGCAGACGAGGAAGGAAGTTTTTCGGTGACACTCGACATCTTCAAAGAAGGGGGAGGAAAAGAGACGGCCGAAGAATTCGGCGTCCCGTTCCTCGGAGCACTTCCATTCGATCCTGGCTTTGTCCGGGGCGGTGACGACGGCGTCCATCGGATTGTTTCCGAGCCAGATGGGGCCTCTGCCAAAGCGTTCGCCAAGGTGGTAGCTGCCATTCAAGACCAACTCTCGGATGGTGCAGACGGCGGCCTCGAGATTGTCTGAGGTGGCACCATGAGCGAAGTTCTACCAACGCTAAAGAAATTGGAACGTCGTCGGCAAGACATGGTCCTCACCTATGAAAACGCAGACGAGTTCACGGTTTCCTATGACGATTTACGGTTTGCATGCCCGTGTGCGAAATGCTCTCCCATGCGCAACGAAGACGACAGCAGCCGCAGCCTTCGTCGTCAAATTGAATCTCTTCCAGCAGAGAAACCAACCGTTCGAACCATCGGAAAGTATGCACTTGCGTTTCAGTGGAATCAAGGTTGTTCAAGTGGAATTTACCGGTTTGAACGCATCTACGATTTGGCTAACCGCCGGGACCCCGACCGAGGAAAGCCCTACGTACACGGCGCATGGTAGATAGAACGCGCTCTTACCCAGCAGGTTGACGACGCTTTGATGAAGGGACGGCATGACCCGAAACCGGAGTGAGGCAGAGTGCAGAGCGTCTACTTGACTTGGATGATCAGCGCTTTGGCGCTGGGTGTTCTGTTACTCCCGGTGTTCAAACCTCCTTGGGCCAAGTTGTCGCTTCCGCCCTTTGTGGACTTCTTTCGCCGCTACTGGGTTCACATCTTGATCGTCTTTGCGATATACAATGCCAAGGATGCTCTGGACCAAATTGATCGATTGCTGATGGCAAGCACCGGTCTTGACATGACACCCTACATTTGGGCCATTGAAGGCAACCTTGTGTTGTGGGTTCAACAGACATTTGAAGCAAACTGGCTCACGACCACGCTGACGCATTTTTATGTCGCTGGTTTCATGTTCATCTGCTATGTTTCAATCTTTTACTTCGCTTATTTTGACGACCGCTGGCTTGCCGACCGAGTCACGCTCTCCATTGCCTGGGTCTACATTCTCGCCGTTCCGTTTTACCTCTTCTTTAACGTGAGGGTGACGGGTGATACCATACCAGAAATGGAGACCCTCGCTTATACATTGACACCTGAAATCGCTGATTGGTTCCGACGAATAGACCCGTTCACAAACGGTATGCCTTCGCTTCATATCGGCATTCCATTTGCCGTATGGCTGTGTTTGACGCGGTTTGACGACGACCGCCGGTGGAACCGGTATCGTCACACGGTTTTCGTTTACACATTGATCACGGCGTTTACCATTATCTACCTCGGCATCCACTGGTTCGTTGACATCATCGGAGGGATGCTCATTGCAGGCGCTGCCGTTTCTCTGGCCGACCGTACTTCGAACACGTGGTGGAAGTTCTTTGATGAGCGGACAATGAACTCACGAATCGTCACGGTCCTGACCCGCCCGGGTCAAGCTTGGGCCTGGCTCCGTTCTCATCTCTCGAAAACGCTCAAAAAATACAGGGCGCCTTCAAGTCGAGAAACCGGTCATATCGCCGTGGTCATTTTGATTCTCGTAGCAGCCGTTGTGACGTGGGATCTGACCCATCGGTCGTTGCCTGCTGGCGGTGTTGAAGCTCCAGAGGCAGCGGCGGCTGCGGATGGCTGGCTGGTGACGTTGGATAATCAGAGCGAGGGGATATCCATGATGATTCACAACCTCTCATCAGACGGCTTTGACTCAACCATTGTGGGAGTTCCAGGGCTCAGCTTGAACTCGTCTTATGCTCTTGAAATGAACAGGTTGATCGTCTCCAATGGGACCTCGCTGTTTGTTTACGACGTCCGCCAGCCAGAAACCATCCTCAGCATCTTGCCCCTTGGGGAGCATGAACATCTTTTGCTCTGTCAACGGTCATCGTCATTGGTTGTAGCCTACACCACTCAGGGTGAGTTGCAAGTGATGGACCTTGAAGGTAGCCCCATCGTTGAACCTGGAGAAGGGCACAACGACATTCACACCATGACGTGCTCAGGTTCAGAGATTGCCTACGTCACCAACGAACAACCGATGGAAGTGAACATCATTCAATTGGGCGTTAGGGGACAGGTAGGTTATGTGATCAACGCCACAGCATCAGCCGATGAGGACGAGATTCTCAGTTCTTGGGGAACGCCGGTTGACATGGAAAATGCAACCATTGAGAACATGACCTTTGACCGGGAATACCTCGCCGTCACTGTCAATGTTTCGGCCACCGATCGCTTGGTGCTGTACAACCGAAGCACTGCTGAACAATGGCTGGCAAGCAATCCAAAGTACCACGTCTCGGACCTTTCGTTGGACCACGGTATTCTGGCTTGGTCGGTTCGAGACCACTTCAATCCACTCGCCCCCCAGGCAAAATACCTCGATCGTGAAATTTACTTCACCAATCTAGCAACGAACACGTCGCATGTCTTGACATCGGATTCCAACGACCAATGGGGCCCACAGGTGCTGGAACATCATCTCGTCTATTTCCAACTCGACGGTGATGTTGTATCGGTGGAGATTTATTCTTGGGAACCCGAACTTCGGTTGTACTCGAGCATCGTCCTTCAAATCGGGGTGCTGGCCGCCTTTTTCGTTGTAGCTTGGAACATGTGGCAGCGCCAAAGCGAGCGTCGTTTGAGCCGTCAACCGTGATAGCGCACACGCGTGCGAATGTCTTCAAGACGGGCATGAACCTCGGATGCTGAAGGGATGGCGCCCCCTTGGAGAACAGGTGCTGGACCGAGTTCCTCCTCTGCAGCGAGGTATCCTTCAATCACCCAGTCAATGGCTCCTTTCCATTGTGGGTGGGAGGCGCCAAGAATTTCATCGAGCACGTGCAAATCAATTCCGAACCGCTCCACATCGTATTCAATGGAAGCCAAACCAAAGTCAATCAAATGGATCGTGTCTTCTTCAACCAGAATGTTGTTGCTGGATAAATCCCCATGAGTCGTGGCCACGCGATGAAGTCTTCTTACCGCTCCTCCAACCATGTAAAGGATGGACTGCGCTTGTTTCTGCGTCGTGGCAGAATCATTCAACACGTCGATGAGCGGTCGTCCACCAAGGTGTTCAATGATGAGTTGGCCGCCTTCGTAATCCAAATCCCACACCGACGGAACGGACAGCCCTGCTTTCCGGGTCCGAATCAGCAATCTTGCTTCACTTATCATGCGACGAACGCCCAAACGGTGATCGAGGTTGGGATGTCGCCAAGAGCGTGGACGTCGCTGTTTCCGCACAGCAGGCCTTCCAAACCATTGGCCGCTCCACACTTCGGCTTCAGCCCCGAGGTGCAAGCGTTGATGTGGCTTGAAGACCATGCAACCCACAACAAGCCTTTCTTTTTGAACGTTCATGCCTATAACCGCTGCTTCAAAAAGGGTTGAGTGTTGGGTGACATGAGAGCCATGGCGGTAACCCTTCCAATGTGTTCGGTCGATTTCATGGACGCGACCCTCTCGGTTGAAGAACAGGCTGTCGCCGAGCGCATTCAGGATCTCAAAGTTCTTCTTGGTGATGACCTCCTCATCCTCGGGCATCACTACCAGCGAGACAGCATCGTGATGCACGCAGATTTCCTCGGAGATTCCTTCATGTTAAGTCAAAAAGCGGCGGAATCAGACGCTAAGTACATCGTCTTCTGCGGGGTTCACTTTATGGCCGAATCCGCAGATATTCTGACCTCCGATGAGCAAAGTGTAACGCTGCCGAACCTGCGAGCAGGTTGTTCAATGGCCGACATGGCGACCCTCAGTGAAGTTGAGGTTGCTTGGGAGGAATTGTTGCGTGAGTCTGGGCTTTCTGACCCGATAGTTCGCTCAAACCCAGATGAGCCAGCCGGGGAAAATGAGGCTTACCTCGTACCGGTGACCTACATGAACTCAAGTGCAGACCTCAAAGACTTCGTCGGCCGTCACGGTGGCATCGTATGCACCTCCTCAAACGCCGAAGGCATTCTCACATGGGCTTTTGAGCGAGCAGGCCCCGGCGGCGCCGTTTTGTTTTTCCCCGACCAACATCTTGGACGAAACACCGGCATATCGATGGGGATTTCACCTGACCGGATGCCCACATGGACGCCGGGAATTGGCGCCATGGGCTCTCTTGAACATGCTCGAATCGTTTTGTGGCATGGGTTTTGTTCCGTTCACAAGCGGTTCACCCCCCAGCAGATTGCCGACTTCCGTGTGGAACACCCTGATGGTTTGGTGGTCGTTCACCCAGAATGTCCAATTGAAACCGTTGAACTCGCTGACGCCAACGGTTCAACTCAATTCATCCGCCATTTCGTTGAACAGCAACCCGCCGGTTCAACGATTGCCATCGGTACTGAAATCAACATGGTGGCTCGCTTGGCTCAGGAACATCCAGACAAACACATTGAATGCCTTGATGAGGAAGTTTGCCCGTGTTCAACCATGTACATGATTCACCCT
>DANX01000089.1 GCA_002502295.1 Euryarchaeota archaeon UBA561
GGAACCGGCTCTGATTCCACGACACCAATCGCCACGGCGGTTTTCGGTCCGAATCAAGTGGCGGCCGGAATCTCTGTCGGCGGTTCACACACCTGCGTCGTGGATACCTCGGGCGATGTTTCGTGCTGGGGGCTCGGTCAGTACGGACGCTTGGGCAACGGAGGAAACGGCATTGAACCCGCGCCAGCCGTCATCAACAATCTTGGTCCAGGCCAGACGGCACTCGAGATCGCTTCTGGTTTTGCCCACTCATGTGCGGTCCAAGCAGACGGGAACGTGACGTGTTGGGGCGAGGGGAGCAGTGGGCAACTCGGAAACGGAGCGACCAGTTCATGGTACACTGAATCCTCACCTGTCTTGACCTCCAGTCTTGGAGCAGGACGAACCGCCGTGGCCGTCTCCGCTGGAAATGATCACTCGTGTGCGATTCTTGATACGGGCTCGGTTTCATGTTGGGGGAGCGGTGGAAATGGACGACTCGGTAATGGAGCAGGTTCGCAACAAACGACGCCGACCCAAACCAGCAGTTTGGGGGCAGGTCGAACGGCGGTCAACATCTCGTTAGGCGGCAGCCACTCGTGTGTCATCTTGGACAACGGTGCTGTGTCGTGCTGGGGTGGAGGAGGCTACGGCCAACTCGGCAACGGAGGGACCTCTTCACAGAGCACTCCAACGTTGACCAACAGCCTCGGTACCGGCCGTACTGCGGTCGCTATTTCCGCAGGCAACCGACACACCTGCGTTATTCTTGATAACGGCGCCGTTTCGTGCTGGGGGAGTAACGCTGACGGACAGTTGGGCAATGGGGGAACATCGTCGTCCTCAACACCAACCCTCACAAGCAGCCTAGGGACAGGTCGGACGGCCATTTCGATTTCTGCAGGCAACCGACACACCTGCGCCGTGCTCGACAACGGCGCCGTTTCTTGCTGGGGGCACGGTGGCGTCGGACAACTGGGCAACGGTGGAACCTCTGACAAGCTATCACCCACGCTCACCGGTTCACTGGGCACCGGGGTGGTCGCCACAGAAGTCACCACTGCCGCTTCCCATTCATGCGCTCTCCACAGCACGGGTTCCGTGTCATGTTGGGGCTTTGGTGGCTACGGTCAAATTGGCAATTCAGGCAACCAGCAACGCAACACGCCGGCCCTCACCAGCAGCTTTGGTAGCGGTGTTGTAGCCACATCTCTTGCGGCTGGATACGATCACACGTGCGCTGCCTTGTCAAACGGATATGTCTCATGCTGGGGACTTGGAAGCAGTGGGCAAATTGGCAATGGAAATTATGGCAATCGAAATTCACCAACACCAACGAACAGCTTTGCCAGTGAGGAGATAGCCGCCCTTTCCGAGCGAGATTTTGATGGGGATGGTGTGCTGAACATCTTCGAAAGCAACCTCTGTCAACCGGGCACCTATGAGCCCTCGACGGCTCCTTCAACCTGCGTTGACGCCGATGCCGGATATTTCGTTAGCTACTCGGGTCAAACCTCCCAGACACCTTGTCCGGTCGGCACCTTTCAACCCGACACCGGCCAAACATCGTGCGATGAAGCACAACCCGGCTATTTTGTCGATTTAGAGGGCCAGTCAACGCAATCACCGTGCATTGCTGGAACCTACAATCCAAACTCGAGAGCGGAGACCGTTGATGCTTGCATTGATGCAGATCCCGGATACTATACCTCACTTGATGGTCAATCCAATCAACTGCCTTGTCAATCGGGCACATACCAGCCTTTGGGAGGCCAGGTGGCGTGCGATGATGCCGCACCTGGTCATTTTGTTGCTCTCGCTGCGCAGATCGGCCAAACACCCTGCCAGCCCGGAACCTATCAACCCGGTTATGGGCAGGATTCCTGCCTTGACGCAGATGAAGGGAACCATGTGCCTCAACCCGGACAACCCGATCAACAAGCCTGTGAACTCGGAACATACCAGCCTTTGAAGGGGCAGGAAGAATGTTTTGATGCCGACCGAGGGCATTTTGTTGATGAAACCGGCCAGACAAGCCAAACGCCGTGTGAGCGAGGTACATACAACCCAAGCACGGGTTCAAGCAATGCTTCGGATTGTCTTGATGCCTCACCAGGTTATTACGTGGACGAAACAGGTCAACCCAACCAAAAGCCGTGCGATTACGGAACCTTCAATCCAAACAGCGGAGCGAAAAATGAAGCCGATTGCCGATTTGCAGACCCGGGGCATTATGTGAACGCCCTGGGGCAAGCAAATCAGACCCCATGCGATGTTGGTACGTACAATCCCCTTTCCGGCTCAACCTCTCGCTTTGACTGCTTGGACGCTGATGCAGGGCATTATGTTGGACAGAACGGTTCAGCGAACCACACGATGTGTGAACTTGGATCCTATCAGCCGTTGAAGGCGCAATCTGAATGCTTGTTGGCTGAGCCTGGGTCGTACGTTCCTGAGCGAGGACAACTGAGCCAAACGCCGTGCGTTGAAGGTACTTACCAACCCCTTGAGGGGCAGAACCGTTGCGATGACGCCGAACCAGGACATTACGTGAGCGGACCGCAAGCCGTTGCTCAGATGCCGTGCACTGAAGGAACCTTCCAACCATCCAACGCTCAGATATCGTGCGATTCTGCCGATGCGGGCCACTATGTGGACCTGCCCGCTCAGTCAGAACAGGTGGCCTGTGAACCCGGGACCTACAACCCACAAACGGGTTCCATGGAGGCTTCCGCTTGCCGAGCTGCCGATGTAGGGCATTACGTGAACGGAACCGGACACGTTGGGCAAACACCCTGTGCACCGGGAACCTACCAAAACATCACAGGGTCTTCATCGTGCCTTCAAGCAAGCATTGGTTTCTATGTCCCTGTCGAGGGCGCTACAGAGCAGACAGCATGCCCTTACAAGACCAGCACAGTCTCCACAGGTTCATCCTCTCAGGCCCTCTGCATCCTTGACACCGATGCCGACCTTTTACCCGATGAGATCGACACCGATGATGACGGGGATGGAACGGTGGACCAGGACGATGCTTTCCCGCTTGACGCCAGTGAAGACAAGGATTCCGATGGCGACGGACGGGGCGACAACATGCAAGCTGCTGCCGAAGCTCGGCAAATGAAGATGATTCTCATGGCCGGAGGTGTGCTCTTGGCCATCGTGATTGGGGTTGTTGCTCTCCGCTCTCGAAAATCAGAAGAAGAGGACGACTGGTACAAAGAAGAATACGAATTCTTCGAATCCGAGACGAGCGATCAAGCATCAAACCCTCCGCCAACCGACATCCCACAGCGTGTGTCGGCATCCTTCGTGGAGCGATGGGAAGACCTCCCTTCCGGGGACTGGCTCGATAATGGGGAGGATGGGACAAATTGGTACCTTGATGACGACGGGAATCACTGGCATTCCACCGAGGGTGGATTCAAGATTTGGGAAGAATCGTGAGAGCAGACCCTTAGAATTCGCTGGTGAAGGTTCTTGAGCCGACTCAGGAAACACCGTTCATGAACCCCATCGTCGCTTCATTGCTCGAGTTTAACCATGCCTTTGAGATTCCAAAACTTGACACCCCCGCCCTCGGACCCGATGATTTGATTGAACTTCGCATAAAACTCCTAACCGAAGAGGTGCAGGAATACGCCGAAGCAGCACGCGCTGGTGATTTGGTTGAGGTGTTGGATGCGCTGGCAGACATTGGTTACATTCTCGCTGGAACCATCATCAACCATGGAATGCAAAGCATCTACGACGATGCGTTCAACGAAGTCCATCGCTCGAACATGGCGAAACTTGTCGACGGCAAAGTGATTCGGAGAGAAGACGGTAAGGTCCTCAAACCCGAGGGCTGGATGCCGCCCCAACTGGCGCAATTTCTCCCCAACGACGCGTGAGTTTATTCACATGGTTTCATGAACAAGGAGACCCAGCGCATTCCATGAGCCGTCCCGTAGCGTTGGTAACCGGTGGAGGTCGAGGCATCGGCGCCGCCATCTCCGACCGCTTAGCCGCTGATGGCTACGACGTGTTGCTGACCTACAATCAATCCTCAAAACCCGCTGAAATGATCGTTGATTCCATTCGTGAGCGTGGCGATGACGCGCTTGCCGTCAAGGTGGATTGTTGCGATCTTGGTGAAGTTGGCCTTCTTGGCCAACACCCATGGATGGAACGTGGTGTTGATGTTCTCGTTCTCAACCATGGCGTTTACAACCGTGTCCAGGGCCATGCCATGACGTTGGACGATTTGGCGGCGACCATGAAAACGAATTTTGAGGGCGCTGTTGCGGTTTGGAAAGCGGTTCAACCCCACCTCACAGAGCGTGCTCGAATGGTGGTCGTCGGGTCGCAATTGGGCATCCGTGGCTCGCCTCACGGGGCCGATTATGCCGCCTCGAAGGCGGCCCTCTCAACGTGGGCTCGATCGCTGGCTCAGTCGGTTGGGCCGGAAGGTAAGCGGGTGAACATTCTCGCCCCTGGGTACGTCGATACCGACATTCTTGCGGGAGACAGTCAAGAAAAACGTCAGCAGCGGGAACAAGAGGTGCCGCTTCAGCGCGTGGGTTCACCAGAAGACATGGCGGCGACGGTGTCCTTCCTTGTTGGTCCAGACTCAGCCTACATCACGGGGGCCATTCTTCACGTAAATGGCGGACTTTATCTCCCCTGAAACGAACAACCTTGTTGGTGATGGCATGGTCAACGATTGGGACGACGACGGTTCTTTCGAGGCCATGGCTGACCAACCGCTCGTTGATGTTGACCTTTCTCAGCGAAATCCATTTGACCTGTCCAAAGCGCTTGACGGCGCTGCTTTAGATGCCCTAAACCCCAGCGTGAAGCGGTTTGTGTTGCGGGCTGAGTTTGAGCCGGGAGGAGACCAGCCAAAAGCAATTGAAAAATTGATTTCTCAATTGGAAAATGGGCAAGAACGATGCGTGCTCCTCGGCGTCACGGGGAGCGGCAAGACGTTCGCTATGGCTCACATCATTCAGAAACTCAACATCCCAACTTTAATCATGAGCCATAACAAGACGCTTGCACGGCAATTGCACCAAGAGATGGTGGGATATTTTCCTGAAAATGCCGTGGAATATTTTGTTTCGCACTACGACTACTATCAACCCGAGGCCTACCTGGCAAAGCGCGATTTGTACATTGACAAGGAGCTCAGCATCAACGAACGCATCGAGCAAGAACGGTTCGCTGCCGTCGCCTCGTTGGTTTCACGACCGGATTGCGTGGTCGTGTCATCGGTGTCGTGCATTTACGGTCTCAATCCTCCAGAGACCTTTCTTGAATACCATCTCAGGTGCCACGTTGGCCAAGCCATTGAGACAAGGGATTTGCTTCGAGAGTTAATTGAGCTCCAATACCGTCGCACCACAACGGATCTCAAAAGAGGTGAATGCAGGGTCCGGGGAGAGGTAGTTGACATTTGGATGCCGAGTCGAGATGATCCGCTTCGCATCGTGTTCGACTTTGATGGCATCGTAAGCATCCAGATTTGCGATCCCGTGACATGGGAAACACTCGATGCGCTCGAGGAAGCATGGATTCACCCAAAGGAGTTTTTCATGACCAGTCCTGAACGGTTCGAAGCTGCTCTTGAGTCGATTGAAGAAGAACTGAATGAACGGACAAAATGGTTTGCCAACCAAGGCAAAGAATTGGAACGTTATCGTTTGGAGCAGAAAACCGAATACGACTTGGAAATGCTCCGAGAAATTGGACACTGTCTTTCCGTGGAAAACTACTCGCTTCACTTTGATGGACGGGAACCTGGACAACGTCCATATTGCCTCCTTGATTTCTTCGCAGCGTGCGCTAACCAGTTCCATGGCGACCCCAAAAAATACCTTGTTATCATGGATGAATCCCACGTGAGCCTTCCACAGGTGGGGGGAATGTACCATGGCGACCGCTCTCGAAAAGAGAGCCTCATTACCCACGGATTCCGACTCCCGACCGCTGCGGACAATCGCCCCCTGAAGCTCCCTGAATTCCAAAGCCTTGTGCCCCAAATGGTGTACGTTTCCGCAACGCCCGGAGAGCGGGAACTGCGTCATTTGTGCGAAATTACGGGGCAGACGGTCCCCAACGGGTTACTTCACTCTCCTTCCGGTGGAGGTGCAGGAGCACCGGATTTGGCGAAAAAACATCCCGAAGCCGAATCGATGTACGACATGTTGCAGAGCATTCAAGGGATCGCCAAAATGGAACTCCGACCCACAGGTCTTCTCGATCCGGAAATTGAGGTGCGTCCAACCGCTGGCCAGATTAACGATCTTTTGACCGAAATCAACGCCCGAATTGAACGAGAAGAGCGCTGCCTCGTCACGGTGATGACCATCAAGTTTGCTGAAGAGGTGGCCGCTTATCTGAATCGGATGGGTGTCAAAGCGCATCACTTGCATTCAGAAATTGACACCATCGAACGAACTGAGATCATCAATGCACTCCGGTTGGGTCACATTGACGTCATCGTTGGAATCAACCTGTTGCGGGAAGGGCTAGACATTCCCGAGGTGAGCCTCGTGGCCATCTTTGATGCCGACCGCCAGGGTTTCTTGCGAAACGAACGCAGTCTGCTTCAGACCATCGGACGAGCCGCCCGAAATCAACATGGGAAGGTCTTGCTCTACGCCGATGGCTTTTCCCCGGCCATGGAGGCGGCCATTCGTCAGACGCTTGAACGCCGCCAACGGCAAGACGCCAACAACAAAGCCCTTGGCATCACGCCCAAAACCATCGTCAAAGCATTGCCTGCCATGGGGGAAACCGAAGACGACACCATCGCCGGAACGACCACATCGAGCGATGGGAAGCGCCGACTTATCGCCAAAAAAGGTGGGAGGAAAGACGGGGATTGGGCCCAGCGGCTTCGTCTTGGTGCTGGGGCTTGGAATTCAACTGATAAATCCAATAATTCAATTGAGAAATCAAAATCTGAATTGACGTATGAGGGGCATGATGATGCGGTGGCCTCCATGTCGCCAGATGAGCGAACGGCCCTTGTGGAAGAGCTTAGAAAAGCGATGAACGAGGCTGCGAAAGACCTTGATTTCGAGGAAGCAGCACGCCTGCGAGACCGCATCCATGAACTTGAACATTGGACCAATTAACGGAAGAGGGGGAGGGGCGACCTTCATGAAGCAAAGCCGGTAGGTCTTGCCATGGCGGTTGATCCTGATGCCTTCGACGTCCCTGTGGTGGACTATGATTTCACGAAAGCGACATCTCCCCGTTCGTTGATTGAGCAAATGGCACGGGCGGGTGGCTTCACCGCCACAAAGTTTGCGCTCGCTCGCAGCATCCTCAACGACATGCGATCCGAATCCGATGCTGTTGGCGGAGATGCATCCAAGGTGACCAACTGGCTTTCCTTCCCCGCATGTTTGTGCGCCACGGGAACCCGAGGTTTCTTTGTTGAGGCCATCAAGCGGAAGATGTTCAACGTCGTTTCGACGACTTGTGGCACGCTGGATCACGACATTGCTCGTGCCTACAAGCACTATTACCATGGCTCCTTTGACCTTGACGATGTGGAACTTGGTCAACACGAATTGATGCGGCTTGGAAACGTGATTGTTTCAAACGCTTCGTATGGGGAAATC
>DANX01000059.1 GCA_002502295.1 Euryarchaeota archaeon UBA561
GGTCGCGACGCAAAGGGTGTTTTGATTGGGAATTACGCGGCAGTCGGCTCCAGTCCCACAACCTGCTTTATGACACCAGTCAATTGACCGCCGCCAATCTTCGCTTTGGTTGTACCAAAAGCACCGGGTGTCCAAGCAGAGGTTCCCGCCAACCGTCGCACTTTTCCGAATGAGCGATGAAGCGACTTTAGCAGCTGCCTCCACAAGCAAGGAATGAACACCGTTCTCTTCCGTAAGGGCGTAAAGAGGGACCATGCATCCAATCTCCGTCGCCGAAAGGGTGTGCGCTTCTTCAATTCCCGCCAGGGAGATAACGTGAGGTTTCGGGTTGATGCGCCATTTGTAATTTGGAAGCACGTCGGTACCTCCAGCGACCCAATCGAAGGCCTCGCCTTGCTCCATGAGGGAAGCAGCCAGTTGAACAGCTTCCTCGACGTTGGAGGGGTGATGCAGTTCAAAGGGAGGCATCAACATCAGGCATCACCTCCCATGTGGCGTTGCTCTTTTTTGAGCCAAGCACGCCCAGCGAAACCGAGTTCAGCGAGTTGTTCAGGGAGCGGTTCGTCCGCCTCTCGCCATCCATCGACCTGCTCAGAAAGTGGACGATCAGGATCGAAACCAAACAACACACCGTTCACATAAGCCGATGTGTCTTCGCTGCGCTGGCGCAAGCGGTCACGCTCGCGGTGTTCATCGCTGCGTGCCACCAAGACCTCTTGCAATGGACCATGGCTCAACCGGGGAGGTTCCATGTCTTCGGGCTCATCAAGACGGTTTTTCCTCAAATGCTTCTGAATACCGGAGTGTACGACATCGGGCGTCAGAGGGAGGTCTCGGAGACGAACTCCAATGGCGTCGTAAACGGCGTTGACCACCGCTGGGAGAATGGGGAGCAAGGGGCCTTCCCCAGCTTCTTTGGCTCCGAAGGGGCCCTCTGGGTCACTTGATTCAACGATGATAGCTTCAACGTGGGGCATCTCATGAACAGACGGAATTTTGTATTCGAGCAAATTGGCATTCTGAAGGTGTCCTGTGCGCCCGTACACCATTTTCTCGGTGAGGACTTGGCCAAGACCCATGTGGCACGAACCGATGATTTGGCCTTTGACGGCCAAGGGGTTGAGGGCTTTTCCACAATCGTGGGCAGCCCAGACATTGGTGCAGGAAACCAGACCGGTTTCGATGTCGACATCAACCTCGGCAACGTACGCAGAGAACGAGTAAGCGGGTGCCAATCCTGCAGCAGCGCCCTTGTGAACTCCACCCATCGGTGGAGAACGATAGGCGCCTCGCGCAATGAGGGCCCCGGTGTCTGCTTGGGCCTTGTGAAGGGCTTGCAGGTAGGAGACACCAATCGCAGGATCGTGTTTGTAGTAGATTCGCCTATCGTTGAGGACCAAAACGTTCGGGTGATAGCCCAGCATTTCCCAAGCAGCCTTCAACAATTGGTCCCGAATGCCAATGGCGGCTCGAATCGCAGCGTTGGCGTTCATGAAGGTGACTCGGCTGGAATAGGAGCCGAGATCAACCGGGCTGGTGTCGCTTTCATGGCTTCGAACATGAATCATTTCAATGGGGAGAGCGAGCACCTCCGACACCACTTGAGCCACGGCCGTGGTGGACCCTTGTCCGATGTCGGCTGCACCCGTGTGCACAGTAACGCCGCCGTCCATATCGACCTGAATGTGGACGGTCGCATGTGGGAAATTCTTCGGGTCCCAATGAATGGGGAGGCCGGAACCTGAAATGAAGAAACCACAACCAATGCCAATGCCCTTTCCGAGCGGGAGTTGTCGGAACTTGGTGTCCCAAGAGGAACCCTCCCTCACCCGTTCGAGCGCTTCCCGCATGCCATTGGACGTGATACGGAAACCGCTAATCGTTCGGCTGTGAGGCGGCAACAGGTTGGCTAACCGCAGGTCGATCGGATCAACATCCATTTGTTCTGCCATCTCATCAAGGCCAACCTCTACCGCACAGCGCGTGTTGACCGCCCCGTGTCCGCGCATGGCGCCTGAGGCGGGTTTGTTGGTCCAAACGCGAGCACCGGTGTAGTGGAAGGAGCCGAGTTCATACGGAGCGGTGGCAAGAACACCGTTGTAATACGAGGTGACGTGCCCGAAGGAAGCAAAACCGCCACCGTCGATGAGCGCATCGATGTCAAAGCCCGAAATCCGGCCCTCGGGGTCGGCCGTCATCTTCACGTCAATGTGACTTGGGTGCCGTCCACGATTGATCCAATACACTTCTTCTCGGTCAAACGTGATGCGGACTGGCGCTCCTGATTTTCGTGCCAAAATTGCGGCGCACATTTCATGCGGGAACGGGTCAGACTTCCCTCCAAATCCACCGCCTACAAAGGTCCGAACGACGTTGATCTGGTGCATCGGAACATCCAGCACCGTGGAGAGTGCTCGGTGCGTGTAGTGAGGGACTTGTTGAGGAGTGTAGAGCTGCAATCGTCCATTTGGGTCCCAGTGGGCCACCACAGCATGCGGTTCAGTGAACCCGTGGTGAACACCCAACATGGTCCATGACCCGTGCGAAGAAGCATGGGGGGTTTTCACAAGGGAACGGTCTCCGAATTCTTGAAACACGCGCTTTTGCACGTTGGTTCGGGCAAGATGGTACTTTCCTCTCCAGTGGATTGGTTCATCATGGTCTTCTAGGCCTTTTTTCGGATCAAACACAGGCTCGAGCTCTTCCCATTCGACGTCAAACAATGAAAGGGCTTCAATCGCCGTTGCCTCGTCAACCGCTGCGACGCAGGCCACCAAATCTCCAACGTGTCGGACTTTGTCAACCGCCATCGCATGCTCGTCTTTTGTGACGGGCAACACACCGAAGCGATTGGGTGCGTCTTGACCGGTGGACACCGCGATGACGCCCGGCAAGGCTTCGACGCGTGAAGTATCAATGGATTTGATTCGAGCATAGTGATGAGGTGAACGGAGGATTTTCCCAATGAGTTCCCCTGGCAGGCGGACATCGTCCCCGTACCATGCTTGACCGGTCACTTTAGCGTTGGAATCAACAAGAGGGATGGCCTTTCCGACGATGGTCCCGGTTCGGTCCCTGTCGTGTATGTGATCTCCAGCTGGTTTTGGCTCTCGTCCACCAACGGTTTCAGGAATGTAGTCGAGGTCCCTCGGCCTCATCTTGGGCTCACTCCCCCCCGAGCCGGGAGGAGGAAAGGTCTGCTTGCCAGCAACACGTTTGCCGTCTTTACGAGTCTCGGATGGCGACGAACCGGGTTGCTGGCGATACGTTCCCATGGTGATCACTTCGCGTGGCCGGGCGGCATCGTGGGTTCTTCAGGACCCGAAGGGTGAGGATCTGGATGTGGTTCACTTGCCGGTGCAAGAGCATCGGATTCACCGCGGCAAATCGCCGCAGCGGCCTCGATTGAATCAATGATCTGCTGGTAACCGGTGCACCGGCACAGGTTGCCTTCAATGGCGCAAGCAATTTCTTGCCGAGTGGGTTGCTGATTTTCATTCAGCAACGCTTGTGAAGCGACGAGGAAACCGGGTGTGCAAAAACCGCATTGAGACCCTCCATGGGTCGCAAAACACGTTTGGATGGGAGCAAGATGGGCCCCGTCCGATAGACCCTCGACCGTGATGATTTCAGAACCCTGCACCTGACCCGCAAGGGTGAGGCATGAAAGTTTTGGAACACCGTCGATCATGACGGTGCAACAGCCACAGGTGCCGAGGTCGCATCCACGCTTCACGCCCAGCGTACCGACCTTGTCTCGCAGCACGTCAAGTAAAACGGCATTGCTCGGTGCAAGGACTTCGAACGCACGGCCATTGACAGTCGCTGACCACCGCTTCCCGGGGGGAGCGGGAATCATTCGAACATGCTCTTCGCCGACCACAGCCCTCACCCGCCCATCCGTAGGCGATGGACTCTTTGATGATTGGGGCTCTGTGGCCTCTTATTCTGTCCGATTAGAACCGAATTCAAAGGAGTCTTTCTTTCCGTATTCCGCATACGAAATGGCTCTTCGTGGCGTCTTGGTGCAAATTCACCCGTGCAGGGATGGTTCAGTCGAGAAGCGCCGCTTCGTCAACCACGGCTTCGATGTCTGAGTCATTCTCGACCCAGTCCTTGGTCCAGTCCATGGTCTCCACCATGACTGCATCGTCCGCCTTGTTGAGAACAATCATGCCCATGATTACAAGCAGAAGAAGCACAAGGAACGCTGTGGGGGCAAC
Organism: Euryarchaeota archaeon UBA561; assembly: GCA_002502295.1. Taxonomy (GTDB): domain Archaea; phylum Thermoplasmatota; class Poseidoniia; order Poseidoniales; family Poseidoniaceae; genus Poseidonia. The sequence goes on from DANX01000059.1 coordinate 4,224, forward strand.
CCATCCCGGCAAATCTCCAAAGAATCCGTCCTCGTTGGCATCTGTGAAGGATTTGGCATTGGCGGTATCCATCAGCATTACGTTGACCGACACGAGGGACGTGGATGAGTGCCCGCCGCTTTCATTGGCGATCAAACCTCGTAGCGAGAGCGTATGGTTTCCTTCAACCTCAATTCCGGGGAGATGCTCAAGTTGGTGGACGATGGTGGAGATGTCAAGTTCCGCTTGCTCATCACCTTCGGTGAAGGAATGAAGACTGGCCCAATCGTCTCGTAGATGATTGCTTCGCCACTGAACGGTGTCCATGGGTCCGCTCAGGTCAATCTCGATGGCCTCGCCCGGCATCAGGTGGATGCGGTCATCAATACCGACCTCTGTGTTGATCGATATTCCGATTGAAGTGTCAAGCTGGTAATCGCGCTGAGCCGCTTCCATGACCGCAGCCAGCGCCTCCACATGCCCGTGGCCGTAGACGTTGTTTTGCCTGTTCTTTGGAATCAAATCTTCGGCGCATGGTTGATTGGCGCCCATGTAGTGGCACTCTCGATACGTGGCTGTTTCTTGGAGGATGTTTCGCACGTCGAACGGCGACATGTCTGGATTGGCTTGCAACATCAAGGCAACCGTACCCGCAACACCCGGTGTCGCCATGCTGGTACCGCTAAACGCCACATAGCCATCCCCTGAGTTGTGTTGAGCTGACATGACGTCTGAGCCGACAAAGGCGATGTTGGGTTTTACCCGTCCTTCCTCGGTCGGACCCTCGCTGCTGTATTCTGCGATGGCCGTGTTTTTGTTGAGGGCTCCGACCGTGATGACGTCTTCGGCACCTCCAGGCGTTCCAATGGTACCCGGGGCTGCCGAGTTGCCGGCGGCGATAAGCATGGTGATGCCTGCTCGAACCATTTCGTTGGCGTAGCGGTTGACGCTGTCTTCCTCAGCAGAGGTCCACTCGATTGGACCCGGTCCTCCAAGGCTCATGGATGCAGCACGAATGTTGAACTTGTACCGGTTTTGAACCGTCCACTCCATGCCTGCCATGACAACGGAGAAACTTCCCGAGCCACCTGCATCAAGGACCTTGACGCCGACGAGGTTGGCTTGAGGCGCCATGCCAGCGTGTTCGTAAGTGGGCGCACCCGTTCCCGCAACGGTTCCGGCGCAGTGTGTTCCGTGACCTTGATCGTCGTAGGCCTGGATTTCTGTACCGTTGGTTTTGTCTGGATTGTTCACGGGATCGTAAAACGCGATCACTTTGGGGTCGTGTGTGCTGTTGTCGTCGTCCAAATCATCAAGTCCAACGTGAAGGCTATCAATACCGGTGTCAATGACTGCGACGGTAACACCTGACCCGTCATAGCCGGTTTGTTGTTGTGCGAGGTCCACCTCATGAACCACGGCAGCGTCGCCGTTTTGGACTTGGAGAATGCCGTCGAGTTCCAACATCACTACGCCTGGGAGGGCGGTGGTTTCAAGAATCATGTTGTGAGGAATTCGTCCGGCAACCGCGTGGATGAGTGGGAGGTCCCATTCATGCACGTAGCCAACCTCACGCTCAAGCATGGCGACGTCGCTGGCTGTGGGTTCGTGGTCAAAATCAACGATGAGGGGTAAGGGGTTGTCTTCATCAATGAAGAGCGCATGGTCGTGGTATTTCTCCACCATGTCGGCGATTTTGTTGTGGTTACGATCCATGGATGTGCTGTGCCACCAACCTTGCTCCTCAGCCTCGGCGGCTGAATGAACAGGGACCGCCATGGCCAAGGTGGGCGTTAGCATCAAAAAAAAGCAAAAAACACTGAGAAGAGGACGGCGCATAGGAATCCTTCCAACTCACCCGAACGGTCGGAGGGATTTCAACTCATTGGAGCCCTGATAGAACGCTGGATAGCGTTTGTTCATCGTCGAATGATGCCCACACCACTACCCGACGGGTGAAATCTTAAGTGAATGTTGGAGGACACGAAATTGATTGCCATGGCTGCACCAAGGAGAAAATCTGCACCCACACGACCACAGTCCACACCCGCATCAAACATCTCACCACTTTCTGGTAGCGTGATGGAAGGTGGTGCTTTAGCAGCAAGCACGGTAACAATGGTGCGGCCCAACCAAAAGATGAATTCCGACGATTTGTTCTTGATGAAACTCTCACAAATCGTCATGATGGGCATTGGCTTTCTCTCGATTTGGGGCGGTGTCTTCAGCGTCGCGGTTGACGAAGATGCGACCAATCAAAATTTCTTTGTCCTC
>DANX01000096.1 GCA_002502295.1 Euryarchaeota archaeon UBA561
ATCGCCGTCCGTGTTGTTGTTCCGAGGGTCGCTGGCTTGGGGGGGATTTCCGTAGGCGCCGTTGACTTCAACGCCGTCGCTGATGCCGTCGCTGTCGGTGTCGGATGATGTTGGGTCGGTCAGAAGCGTGAGCGCTTCGTATGAATCGTTCAAACCATCTCCATCGGTGTCGGCGCGTTGTGGATCGGTTGAGGTGATGCCGTCCACTTCAGCCGTGTAAGTGGCGCAACCACCTGGGCCGATGCCCTGAACCGGGTCGCACGGAGAGGTCGTTTCTGTGATGATGCCGTCTGGCCCATTGCGGAAACAAGGAGACGAACCGCACATTGTGGTCCACGTGGGGTTGACGAATTCGAGGAGGTTGTTGAGGCCGTCACCGTCTGGGTCGCCGTTCGGCCCATCAGCGTTCGAAGGCGAGGTGGCATTGAGGCCATTGGCTGCTTCCCATCCATCGCTCATCCCGTCTCCATCTGTGTCCCAACCGGCAGGGTCTTCGTCGATTTTTCCATCCCCGTCATCGTCGTCCGAGGAACAATCGGCGTCGCCATCGTTGTCGGAATCGGCAGCGTCAACAAACCCGTCTTTGTCGTCATCAAATCCATTGGCACAGATGTTTCCGACAGGATCTTCATCGCACAGAATGATGCTGCCCGTTCCGTCGGAACCCGATGCACCACAGGCTGGCTGGTTGAACTGCAAGGCGTCTTCTTCGTTCCAATCATTCACCGGTATGGTCCCGTTCCACCAAACGCCGTTGTCTAGAACAGAAGCGGTGTTGCTGTTGTCCCATCCAGAGGGTTGGAGGTAGAGGTATTCCTGCAGATTGGACATACCGTCGCCATCTGGGTCAGCAACAGCCCCGTCAGCACCGATCGATGAAAGCGGGTCAAGACCGTACTTCCATTCCCAGCCGTCAGGCAGGCCGTCGTTGTCAGAGTCCGGGTCGTTGGGCTGAGTGTTCATGAGGTATTCAAGCCCGTACGTCAATCCGTCGCCGTCTTGGTCGGAGGAGGCCTGAACATTAACCGCACCGTATTGAATCGACGCCAACGTGGACATGACCATCAGCAGCGTGAGACCAAGCGATTTCAGCGTTTTTTTCCGCTCTGCGAGTCCCGTTCGAATGGCGGCCGCATTGGAATTTGAGCCTGTCAGCATGGGTCTCACGCTATTGGGTGAGTCTGATGCCTCATAAGGGAAATGGTACGATGTTCATACAACGTTGGGTTCACTGGTCTGGAGGAACTCACAAATCATCAAGTTCTTCGAGCAACTCAAGGTCGTCATCATTGTCATCCGTTGCCACGACAGCTGGAGGCAAATCTGCGTCTTCTTCCAGCGTTTTTTCCACTTCCGAAACGTCATATTCAACGAAATCATACCCTTCTTTTTCGCCACGACGCCCGCGGCCACGAGCGTAAAACAGAAGTCCAAGGATGAGCGCATAGAACACCATTGTTTGCGGTTCGGGATTGACCAATTCTTGGAGCAAACAGGCTGCTCCTGTACACTCCGTCATGTAGGAAAAGGTGAATCTTTGAACGTACTCATCAACAAACGGTGTCTCGTTGTTCATGGGAGTGACTCGGAACTCAAAATCCACCTCTTCGCTGTCCTTCAAGTCCTCCGGTGCAATCATGGTGACGCTGAATTCTTTGGAAGAATAGGCGGGGAGATTTATGATCAAAAAATCGCTCCCAAGTTGGCTGGAGGTTGCTCGAATAGCGCCTTCCCAGCCGTTTGGTTGATCCAAGCGAATCACAACGTCAAGCGGGATGTTGTTCTGATTGCTGATGCGGTATTCCAAGTTCTTTTCCTCGCTAGGGGAGAACCGTGATTTTTCGGTTTTGTCCGTAATTTCCAATCGATTGGGAATCACTTCCTCTTGAATAACGACCTTCACAGGAAGATCAAAGTAGCGAGCGTCGTCAATTTCCACCCCTTCTTCAATGATGCGTGTGTAGACCGTATGGTCACCGGCCTCGACCTGCCCGCGTAGGGTGATTTCGAGTTTCATGTCAACGTACTCATCGGGAGCAAGGTTCACAGCCACAAGATTGCTATTGCTGCCGTTTGAGATGGTGTAATCCCAAGCGGCGTATTTGGGGTTGTTTTCGGCGTTCTGTTCGACGTCCCTTGGGTTGACAATCTTCCAGGTGGTTGATCCTGAACCGGTGTCGCTCGAGTCGGTGATTCGCAGATTGAAGTAGACCGTAGCGTCCCCTGTCACGGGGCCAACTTGCCCGAGGGGATTGTCCTCTCCGGTCCCGTCGCTGTCGGAAATAACTTCGACGAGGATGCCAAAGGTTCGATGAACGGTGAACGACACATCGGTCCGAAGTTCGGAATCCTCCTTGCTTGTCACGGACAATTTGAACAAGCCGATGTCCACACCGTCTCTGTCAGCAGGGGGATAGACTTCCATGCGAATCGTGAGGATTTGGGTCGACCCAATATCGGGCGTGAGGGAGTAGATTCCTTCCTCGACCAATTCCAATCCCGTATCGTTGTCGTAAAGGCGGTACTGCCAGTCGTCGGGTTGTTCCAGAATTCTAATTTTGAACGAGTCGGTTTGGAATCCAGTGTTGAACACGTCGAGGAAGAAGTCGCCAACCTCGTCCGCATCGACGTAGTGTGAGAGGGTCTCGTCGTAGGCCTCCGGACGGGTCGAATCAGCAATTTGCTTCTGATGCTCGTCGTCCTCGTAAACAAAGAGGCGGGGTGGAGCAAACACATCGACTTCTTCGAATTCAAGCGTAATGGTTCGGATGGCCACTTCTTCGTCTTGTCCTTGACTGTTGACGGCGTACACTCTTGCTTCAACTTCAAGAGAGTCCGGTGCACTGTCAAGGTCTCCATCGGGAACGGTCAATTGCAGTTCTGGAATGACGGAAGAGCCACCTCCGTTCAGTGTGTACGTGCTGCTGGGTGCGCTCCACTGAGGATCGGACCACGTTGAGGGCAAATTCGTTTCAAGGTCAAAGACCACATCGATGCTGCTTGATGATGAACCGGTGTGTTCAACCAAGAACTCAACCTGGACAACCGCATTTGGTGCAAACAAGACCACATCGGGTTGGTTGGACGGGAGCGAGAGATAAATGTCGTTTTCAAGCATCGTGATGCCGGGGTGTTCAAAGATAACCGAGTGACCCTGAACGTCTTCGACTTCCAGTCGAACTGGATAATCTCCGGCAGCAATGCCGGCTTCGTACGTGTAGGTGAAATTTCCGACCAACCCGTTGTTATCAAGTTTGAAATCATCGTCCTCAAAGTTGTTCTCAAAGACAGCATTGGCGCCATTCGGCGTATCCATGACGAGGTTGACCTCCTCAATGTCCTCCCGGCCGAACGCATCTCGAACCTCAACAGAGAACTGAATCTCTCTGAAGGAAGGGCGGTGGTTTGGAGACCACTCGAATTTCTGAGCATCGTTCCAGTTGCAGCCAAACGCTTCGTTGCAACTGTGGACACGAACGCTCGAGCCTGAAAGAGCGTTGGTCATGATTTGAAGTCGGGAATAACCGCCAGAACTTTCCATTTTGCCGAAGGCAATGTCAACGGCGCAATCGCTTTGGCCAAAGCCTCCCGTGTTGCCCTCGCACGTCGCTTGTGCATCGATCCTAATTTTGAGTTGCTTCCCCTTTTCAACCATGAATCCATTGGAGCCGATGTCAAACTCAACTTCGATGACGCTCCAAGAGCATCCGCCGCCCAGAGGGTTTGCTGATGAGCAAGGATTCTCGAGTTGTTGACTTTCAGAGGCGATTTGACTGTCTCCGGATTTGAGCGAGAAGGTCACATCAGCGGTTGAGCCGTCCGTACCTCGGAACTGGATGTACGCCGAAAGACGAGCTGTGTTGGACGAACCGCTGCCGTTGATGTAGAGGTTGCTGATCATCTCATTGCTGCGGAATTCCAAACCATCGATGGCGCTCCCCTCCTCTTGGCCACCGTTTGGTTCAATCGTGGTAATGGAGCCTTGTCCACCCGTTTCTGACGTGGCCGAATCGAGGTACAGTTCGTAGGTTTGCTCAGGTATGGAAACCGGTGCGATAACTGGCGCATCGTCGAGCACCGAAAAAGGTGGGCTGAGGGGCGAAGCGGGCACCATGGCGCCCACCAAGGAAAGCAAGAAGAGACTCACCAAAACCGCCGCAACCGTGCGGGTGCCATTCTCGGATTGACCAAACAGCATCAAGACCACCAACTTGTCCTAAACAAGGGAGTGTTAAACGGTTTTGCATGGTTTGTGCGACAAACACGCCTTATGATGTTCTCTGAAATTGAGCGAAAATGGTGCAGGGGGTGGGATCCGAACCCACGAACTCATACGAGACCGGATCTTAAGCCCGGCGCCTTTGACCA
>DANX01000090.1 GCA_002502295.1 Euryarchaeota archaeon UBA561
ATTTTGATGATCACGTTGTCAGGAAGTTCAGCCTTGAGCGTCCTACCTTGTTCAACCATACCAGCCGTGTCCATGGCGGTTACCTCGGCCGATATGGGCCCTGAACAGATACCGGCAATTTCTCGGACGACTTCCTTGAAGTCTCTTCCAGATTTCTTGATGAGGGAAGGGTTAGTAGTGACGCCGTCAAGGATGCCCCATGCAGCGATTTCTCGAATTTCGTTAACGTCGGCCGTGTCAAGGAAGAATTCCATGTGCTCCGTTCGTCAAAGAGGTTCTATGAACTCTCCCCCAAAGGTGTTCAGCCGGTCTCAATCCTTTCGCGCTATGGCACGCTTTGCCGCTGCGGCGATGTAGGGGGCTGAAATCTGCATGACTTCGAGCATTTCATCTGCCTGTCCGGATTCACCGAACCGGTCTTGCACACCGACGCGTTCAAGAGGAGCGAACGTGTTCGCCGTCAAATGTTCTGCAACAGCCCCACCAAGTCCACCAATGATGTTGTGGTCTTCCGCTGTGACAATGGCTCCACAATGAGCGACAAGACGGTCAACGAGGTCACCATCGAGTGGCTTCAGGGTGTGCATGTCCACCACGGTCGCATTGATGCCCTCACCAGCCAGCGCTTCAGCAGCTTCCAATGATTGAGACACCATCACTCCACAAGCAATGATGGCAACGTCCGATCCATTTCTTAGAACGATGCCCTTCCCGATTTTTACCTCGCTTTCTCGTCCTTCATAGAGAACCGGTGTCTTGTTTCGGGCCGTTCGGGTGTAAGAGGGTGAACCAGTCGCCGCCAATTGGATGGTGAGTTCTTTGGTTGAGACCACATCGCTTGGGTGGAGAACAATCACGTTTGGAAGGGTCCGATAGATGGCCAAATCTTCAATGGATTGCGCCGATGAACCATCCGTGCCCGTGTGTGTTCCACCATGGCTTCCGCAAACATGGACTGGAAGGTTTGGTCGAGCGACGCCGTTTCGCATTTGTTCGAACGCTCGCTCGGTGAAGATGGCAAACGTGCTGGCGAACGGGATGTATCCCGAAGCAGCAAGGCCAGCTCCGACGAGAAGCATGTTCTGCTCACCAATCCCGCACGACACAGTGCGCTCGGGGTGGGCTTTGCGAAAATGGAGTGATTTTGTAGATTTGCCCAGGTCGGCTTCCAAGACAACGACCTTTGGATTTGAAGCCAATTCAAGCAGCGCCTCACCATAGCCATCACGGGTTGCAGCCATGTTGGTCATGCCCTCACCTCACCGAGTTCAGCCATGGCCTGAGCGTACTGTTCATCGTTTGGTGCTGCGCCGTGAAAGGCCGGATTGTCAGCCATGAATGAAACACCATGGCCTTTCACTGTATGAGCAATGAGGATGGATGGACCATCGGTTGATGATGAAAGGAAATCCATTCCATCAACGACCTCTTGCATGTTGTGGCCGTTGATTTCCTTAACGTTCCATCCGAAGGCTTTCCACTTTGCCGGGATGTCAAACATCCGCATTTGAGCCTCGCAAAAATCATCGTTCTGAATTCGATTTCTATCAAGGATGACATTCAAATTACCGAGTTCATGGTGTTTCGCTGCCATGGCAGCTTCCCACACACTACCTTCTTGGATTTCACCATCACCGAGCATAACATAGATTTGACGTTCGCTGCCAGAAAGGCGGCCAGCGATGGCTGAACCCATGCCAAAGGATAGCCCCATGCCGAGGGAACCAGCAGAGAAATCAACGCCAGGACACCACTTCATGTCGACGTGTCCTTGACAGACACCACCCAAGACGCGATAGGACTCAAGATCGTTTTCGGAAATAAAACCCATTTCTGCTAAAATAGCGTACATGCCGGGCGAGGCGTGCCCCTTTGAGAGGATGAAGCGATCTCTGTCTTCCCAATCTGGTTCATCGGGTCGAACTCGAAGGGTGGTTTTGTAGAGTCCAACCAGGAGGTCAATTTCGGAAAGCGAACCGCCAGGGTGGCCTGCTTGTGCCCGATGGACCATGTTGACAATGTGAACGCGGCACCTCCGTGCAGTTTCTTCTAATTCATTCATGTCTGTCATGCACTCACCAACAAGGAAAGGCCTGTGTGGATGGCCTTTGATGCTTGTGCAGGCAAGGTTTCAGAAAATGGGCCGCTAATCCTTCTTGTTGGGTTGGAAAGCGTCCAGTGTATTTCGCACGGCTTCAGCCGTGATCATCACGGCGTCGCTCGCCAAATTGCCACCTTTTGGTAGCGCTCTTGAAGCAAGCCAAATGAATACACCAATGAACCAAATGAAGAAGGTGAGCGAGAGGAGGTCGTTTAACGTCGTAATTCCGAGGAGTTCCTTTAGATTTATCTTGGCTACAATCAGCACGGCGATGAATACGCCCATAATGGATTCACCTGCGATGAACCCAGCCCCTATCAATACGCCCCGGCTTTCGACCTCCTTAGCAGCATTCATCGCCTGTTCAGAGGGTTGCTTCCGAAGAACCCCATCGGTTCGTAGGTGGGCGCTTCGGAGCATGACGTGGGAGATGATGCCACCCGTCATGATTGGAACGGACAATCCCAATGGCAGGTATATGCCGATGGCGACGCTCATAACGGGCATTTGTAATCGTATGAGAGCGATTGCAATGGCGGCGCCCAAAACTACCATCTGTATGTTTAGGTCACCACCAAACGCTCCCTGGACGATCGCTCCGATAAGTTCGGCCTGTGGCGCAAACAGTGCTTTCGAGCAAGTGGGGTCGCTGGGGAGTGGGTTCATTTGGCAAGCCGTTTGGGAGATGCGAAAGGCATCATGCAAGAGTGAAAGAACCGGTCCGATAACAACAGCACCTGTGAGTACACCGATGATTTCCGCGACTTGCTGCCGCTTTGGTGTTGCACCAAGCATGTGACCTGTCTTGAGGTCCTGCATGACGTCGCCAGCGATGGCTGCGCTTGAGGCGACGATCGCTGCGATGAGCAATGTGGCAAACATGAGGTCTTGTTTGGCCATTCCCAACATGAGATCTCCCACAATGTAAACCAGTCCAACCGTGAACAGAAGCGTGGCGATCGTCATGCCAGATACCGGTGAATTCGACGAGCCAACCACACCTGCGATGTAGCCAGCGACGGCTGCGAAAAAGAAAGCCACAAACGCCAAAAAGAGCGCACCAGCGAGGGCCAGTACGAAGGATTCTGTTGCCCACCAATAAAAGAAGAATGTCAGCACAACGAGCACTCCGCAGACAGAAAACACCCGGTTCATCGGGATGTCTTGTTCAGTCCTTGGCAACACTCCCGTGCTATCATCTGATTTTACGAAGGCTTTGGAGAGGCCCGTGATGATGGTCTTCCGCATGCTCCACAAGGTGTAGATCCCACCGACGACCATCGCGCCAACTCCGACGTATCGTACTTGCGTGGACCAGATAACATAGAATCCGTCAACCAACGACCCCGTTGCCGGCCATCCGTAGATGAGTCCATACATCGGAACAAGTAAACCGAACCCCAGAACTCCACCAAAAAAGATGAACGACGCAATGCGAATACCAACGATGTATCCCACGGAAAGCAAGGCGACGGAGAGGTCAATGCCGGCGTACAGCCGTGTTGAGACCACGGAAACGGCCACCTCTACAGTGTGATGAGTGATTTCAAACCCTTTCACCATCAACCCATACAATCCTCCAATGCCCAAAGCGTAGAGAATGGCAAGGGCGCCATCGCCTCCTTCCTCACCTGCGACCAGGACTTCGCGACAGGCAACACCTTCGGGATAAGGAAGGGCTTCCTCAACGATAAACAAGCGCCGTAAAGCAATGGTGAACATTGTTCCTAGGAGACCTCCAAGCGTGGCGATGATGAGCGTTTCCATCCACTGAATACTTGTCCATATGTTCATGACAAGGAGGGCGGGCACAGTAAAGATAACGCCTGCAGCAAGGGATTCCCCAGCTGACGCCATCGTTTGTACAGCGTTGTTTTCAAGAATTGAGACATCCTTGAACATGGTTCGTAGGATGATCATCGACATCACAGCGGCCGGGATACTGGCAGATACGGTCATGCCTGCATAGAGGCCAAG
>DANX01000101.1 GCA_002502295.1 Euryarchaeota archaeon UBA561
AAGTTTTCGCGCCTGCTGCACCCCGTAGGGTCTGGATTCGTGTCTCAGAATCCATCTCCGGGCTATGTCTCCCAACACCCGTACGCGTCGAAGGCTAGGGGGTCCTTTACACCCCCTACAACCTGATACGCCGCAGACCCATCCTACCTTGATTCACAAACCGTTCCAGGCATTGTGAACTATCCGGCCTTATTCTCAGTTTCCCGAGGTTATTCCAGACGATAGGGCAGGTTATCCACGTGTTACTGAGCAGTATGCCGAGTCCCTAAGACTCACGACTCGCATGGCTTAATCGAACTCCCAAAGCGGTCGCCTCTGGCAGGATCAACCAGATTTCTCTTGTTTCGATCCTTTGGGCTACTTGTCGCATTGATTTTGATTTTGCTGACCTAAATTGATTGGCGAGAGAATAATGCACTTGAGCTTCTTGCACAAATACGTCATAATCTCGATCACCTACCTGACCCCAAAGCCCGAGTAGGCCTGTTTGGGATCGCAATCGCTTCGGCTTTGCATCAGGGAGGATGGAGACGGTCATTGTCCGAAGACTCTGCCCCCAACGCCGTTCCCATACGACGCAAGCAACCCACCCACATTCAACCCCTATATCAACATAACCGCAGAAAAACGGCGCTAAAAATGAGGCACTGCAAGCCAAAGACACACGTTTCAGGGCTTCTCTGCTTGGTCAAAGGACCAAAACGAACCCGAGTTGGGCTCAGAGGAAGCCCTGGCAGGAACCTCGGCCTCGTGTTCAACCGCCTCAACGGGTGAAGTTCCCTGGGTAGCGGAAGGCGCCTCCGTAGCCCCTTCAAGGTGTGAGCGGTAGCGCTGTTCATCAACATCCAGCCCTTTCAGGAGGGCGAGAATGGTTGATTCGTGAAGTTGGAGGTCCCCACCGTCTTCGAAAAACACCGGAACGATTGGACCGTTTCTTCTCGAAATGATGAAGTCAAAGCCGGGATGGTCGGTTGTCCAACTGTCGCCTTCGTCGGAATGGTGCTGCACACGGACCGTTCGTTGCAAGTTGGTTGAAGCAAAATCAACGTCATCCCATGTTGTTTGGAAAGAGGGATATCGGCCGACTCGCTTGCGAACAATCTTTCCGGCGGTTATGTGAAAATAGAGTGCTCGTTTGCGAGGGTCCGCAGCTGCCAAGAAGAGAAGACTGATTGGAACAGTGAGGCACAACCCTCCAGGGAACCCACCACTTTCGTCACTGTCAACGTAGCCGTTTATGGAAGCCTCTGATTCGCCGTCTTGAATCAAAACGTCAAGGCCATCAAACTTGATCATTGCAAGTCGGTTCATCGGGTCCCCATACTCAACATCGTACAACCAAATGCCATCGTAAGGGTGCGGCTCATCGGCTGAATAAGTTCGTGTGGAGGTGTCCACGGTGGTCCCGCACCAATCGGGATTGTACTGGCCTACCCTGATCTCAAGATCGGCGTATGTCCAATCGTCGTTGAGGTTGTTTTGTGGCAACAACGTCATGCATTCATACTCACCATCAAAGATCTCTCCAAAGACGACGTAGTCATCAACCGCTTCCCAACGGTATTCGTACACGTCTCCTTCCCCGAACGTTTCCCTTACGTGCTGATCATCACTCACTTCCAACGTGTCCAAAAGGATTACCTCTGGACCTGATAAGGGGACGCAATACAGCGTTCCGGGGAGAAGTTCCCCGGATTCAACATGTGACTCGCCACAACCCTCCCCGACGGTCTGAAGGATGCCTGGAGACCCCGCCTGGAAACTTTCACTGACCATAGCGATTGAAATCGTGACGGGAAGAAAAGCGAACAAGAGGCAGACGATGATACCAATTCTTCGAGGCCCGGAAAGCCGGTGTTCTTGGAAACGAACGACATGACCGTCAACGACCACCCCGTAGACAAGAGGATTCTCGTCGGCCCAAAAAAACGGCCTGTCAGCAGAGACCACGGAAGATAAGGCACAGCGGTCCTATTTGACCGTTTACTCGGCACCCTACTTGTCAGATTCATCCAAGGTCCAGAATGAGCCTGTGGCTGCACCATCCTTCTTTCCAAAGTCCAGCGGCACGGTTTCTTTGGCTTGCTCCCTCGTGGTGGTAGCACCCGGCACCGTCTCCTGAACAACAACGGTTTGACCGGAGGATTTGTCCTTACCCATGTCGGCTGTTTCCCGCTTGCGCAAAGCCAAGAGATGATCCAACAAGCGCTGAGCATCCTCAGCTGAGGAAACTGTGGTCAAGCCAGCTCCATCAAAAAATGGACGCCAATACATTTCCTTAAGCGGACGGTTGCCGTAAGGTTCCAGCATGAATTCGGGGTTTTCTTCAAATTGAGGATACTTCTCAATAAAGTTCGGATCTGATTCATAATACCAATTTACAATGAACTGGGCCGTATGGTCGTTCCATTCAGAAACGCCGTTGGATTCAGCAATGTACTGCAATGTTGGACTGGCGAACATTTCCGCCTGCGGATTTTGGATGCGTCCCTGGCGGAATTCAACTCCTATGGCAGCCATGAAATCGGTGATGGTTTGGCCGTGAACATTAATGTCGCCTCCGTCTTCAAAAAACAAGGCCATCTCTTGATGGTGGCCGTGCTTGAACACGATGTTCAATCCATTGTGGTACGTTGACCAGTGTTCAGCCGGTGAGTCTTCCGTCGCAGCGGTCGAGTGTTGCTTTTCCCTGACGCTGCGAACCACGGTGGTGGCCGGGAAGTCAACATCGGTCCATGTTTTTGAAAGCGACGGAAAGCGCCCGCGACGCTTTCGGATGATGGATTTAGCCCCCCGGTCGATCACAAAGACCCGCCGACGCGTGTCTGCTGCAAACAGAAGCACGAGGGTTATGGGGATTGAACAGACCGCCATCTCTGGGGGGAATTCTTCTCCCGCCTCCCACTCTGCGCGGGCCCGTTCAACGAGGCTCTTGGCGATGTATTGCTGGTGGAACGTTCGGTCGTCGGTGGTTTTGTGCACGCCAAGAGAAGAAGTCATAGCGCCGACGTCATGAGCAGCGTACATCCAAACGTCATCGTAGGGGTGAGCGCCCTCTTCGTACACCCGAGTGTCTTGATTTTCGACCGCTGAACCGCACCATTCGGGGTACTCAAAATCATCGGCAAAGTCCTCGACCACCCAGTCGTCCGCTAAAACAAACTCAGGAATGTAGCGGTAGCAGGTGTATCGTTCTTCGCTAACGTAGCCGTACACTACCGAATCGTCGGCGTCCTCCCAGCGGTATTCCCTCACGTAGGTTCCGCCGTATTCCTGGTTCTCGCCGCGTTCGCGAACGTGTTGGTCTTCACTGACTTCAAGCTCAATGGAATTACTGAAGGTTTCAATTAAGCAGTATGGAGGATTGTTGCCAAGGACGACTTCGGTTTGCCAACTTTCGCACCCTGCGACACTTGGTGAGTCATCTACGGATTCACCGCCGTCTTGTAACAAGCCAACACTGAACATAATTGAGGAATAAGCCAGACCTAAGACGATGACACTGGCCATCACACGCAGTACGGGACTGCCCGATGGCTCCAATCGAATGCCTTGTTCGTCAGTTACCGTGCGATATGCACCGGTTTTTTTCTTGGCCCAAACGACTGGATGACCGCCCACCATGGGCCAACAACCGTTCTCTTCCTACATGAAGGATTACTCGGCACCGAAGAACTGGCGTATCATCGGGTGCATTTCCATGGCCTGTTCCTTCTGGATTTGCTCGTAAGTACGCAGAATGATACCGACCGCGAGAAGCAGACCGGTACCCGTCGCGTTACCCACCGTACCCAGCAAGTCAGCACCCGCAGCGAGGAGACCGACAAACGCACCGGAGAAGTAGGTCACCGGTGGAATGTAGTTCTCGAGGATCTTCTCCAAAACCTTGGGGTTCTTTCGGAACCCGGGAATTTGCATCCCCGTACGTTCAATTTGCTTGGCGACGTCCTTTGTACCCATGTTGGTGGTATCAATCCAAAACTTTGCAAAGACCATCGAACCGACGGTCATCAAAGCCACGTAGAAGAACACGTGAACCATGATTTGTGTCAATGAGTGACCGAATACGTCACCCTGCTGATTAAGAAGTGGAATCAACCAATCGTTCACGCCGTTCACCATGCTCGCATACCACGCAAATCCACCTGAGGCCGTTGTTTGACCAGGCTCATACGTTCCAATGAAGGCTGATGCTGACATCCATCCGTTTTGCCCCAGAATTGGCGTCTGACTCAAGGTTGGATGGCTCCAGAACAGGAGCGTGAACATGTTGATGTTGGCAAGAAGTGCAGCCATTAAGATGACCGGAATGTTCGAGGCGTAAACCAGACGGATTGGGTACTTCCCACGGTGCCCACGAACCTTTCCGTGGGTCAGTGGCAATTCCAGTTTGCTGGATTCTGCGTAGGCCACAACGAGGAACACAATGATCGACGATACCAAGGCCGCCACAGGATTAACGTGTGTTAACAACATCACTTCGAATCCGTTCGCTTGAATCATTTCGTAGTTGCTTGATTCACGGAACATATAGAAAATCATTGGGAGAGTTCCTGAAGGAGGGTTTTGAATGGAATACGGGACGCCACTGGTGGTAGCAAGGGGTGAGAGTGTACCCACGAAGGTGGATTGAGCAACACCTGCTGCAATGAACAATGAGATACCTGATCCAATGCCCCACTTGCTGACGAGCTCATCCAACAGAAACACAAGATAGGAACCAGCAAACAGTTGCGCGACGATGACGAAGTTTGCCCATCCAAGGCCATATGCATCGATGAGCCACTCACTCGGGTCAAGGAACCCATAGGTCTGGGGGATTGACTCGATGGGAATCATGATCAAAACCAGCAGTTTCTGAACACCTTGGTACATAGCCTTGTCTTCAGAGTCGCTGAGGTCAAGACGAATGATCTTGGCACCAGCGAACAATTGCATGATAATGGAGCCCGTAACAATTGGCCCGATACCCAAGTGCATGATGGTACCCGATGCACCAGCCATGATGGAACGGAATCCACTGAACAAGTCAAGGGCTTGGCCAGAGAGACCGAACAACATGACGTTGGTCATGGCAAAGTAAATGATGAGGACGAAGGTCGTTGTCCACATCTTTTCATTGAATCGAACGTGGCGTTCGGGTTTGGTGATGGTTGGGTAGACGTCAACGAAACGGCTCAGGGCGTACAGACGGCTGCTTTGGTCGCCGCTCCACATGAAACACGTCAAGATGGCAGCAGCAGCGAACCCAAGGAGCATGATGCCCACAAGGAAGAAGCCGACACCTTCGTCATAGCCACCCCATGCATCAGGACGTACGTACCATACCGCAATCGAGAGGAAAATCAACCAAACCGTTAGTTTTCCGTACCGACCAACAAACGGCATGTCCTTCAATCCAGGAGGCAAATCACGTTGGAAGCAAAGCATGCAGTAAGCCACATAGATGACTGAGAAGACAAGCCCGAACACGGCAGCGTCACGGGCTTGGCCGCTACCGGACAGTTCATCTGACTGCCAATAAATCAGGAGGGCATAGTACAGCACCCCCGTCAGTGCGATGGCCCATGGAATTGGCTTGTGCTTCATGATGAATCACCTGTTCTGGTTCACTCGTCTTCCCATTCGTCGTCTCCGCCTGTTTCGACGGAGCCACCTGCGGCTTCCACCTTTTCAGCGGCACGAGCGCTCACTTCGTCGACGATGACGGTCAGGGCACTTCGGATTTGGCCGCTTCCAAGCAGCTTGTCAATCCCTTTTTCGGTGAGGTTGACGGTGTCTGCGCCATCGGCCATCTCTTCGAGTTGGCTGACATTGGCTGTGACGTACACAGTACGCAGTGAAGGATGACGGTTGAAGCCGTGCATACCCCAATGGTTTGGCATGTACTTGATGCGCGTCATAACACGGTGCTTGTTCATACCAGCGTTTCCTCGGCCACCGCGCTTTCCTGCGCCACGACCTGCTTTCTTTCCGCGACCGTGATATCGGTTGCGTCCACGATGTTTGTTTGCTTTCGTACCCATCTTTTTCACCTCAAATCATTCGCTCGACGAGGTCGCCGATCGCATCGCCACGGGAACCCAGGGCTCCACCAACGACAAAACTACGCTTGATTCCGCCCCATCCCTTTGTTCCGCGAGGAGGGTGGAGCCGGAACACACGCTTGAGTCCTGGAATGTCCTTGACTTGCGCCTCACCAGCGGTGATGGCCTTCGCAAAGTCTCCGATGTTCTTGTAGTCCGTATGCTCGGCGACAATGGCGTTTGTCAGCGGTGCGTCGCCAACCATTCGGCCACGTTCAGAAAGCATTCGCTCAACCAAACCTGCATCGGCCTCGCCCCACGTGATGTAGTCCTTGGCCTTCTGAAGCATACCACGGTATTGTGGGTTGTCGGGAATAATGACGGCGTGATTCACGCGAGTCAAGTTCATGTGACCCATTGTTTCGCGAATCTTTCGCTCGACCTTTACGTCACTTCGTGCTCGTACAACAATGAATGTCATGCATTTTTCCTCCCGGTATGGATGTAGAGATTCTCACGCTGTGCGTTGGTGACTCGGGTGGTGTTGATGTTCTTCAACGCATTGAACGTTGCACCGGCGTAGTTGATGGTTGTGCGGGTCTGGCCTTTGGTCCGAGACAGCACGTCCTCAATGCCTGCAAGTTGCAAAACGCTCTTTCCGGTTTGGCCGATGACCAAACCCTTGCCCTTTGCAGCGGGCATGAGCGTGACGCGAGTGGATGCAGCACGGCCGTTCACCTTGAACGGGACAGTGTTGCCTGGACCCGGAGAAGATTCCCACGAACCGTTGCCTCGCTGTACCGAGATCAAATTCAATTTAGCAGCGGTAATGGCCTTTCGAATGGCAGTAGCGACTTCCTTCGCCTTGGCCATACCGAGTCCGACGTAGCCGTTTCGATTGCCAACACAAGCCATCACGTTGAAGCGGACACGACGACCACTGTCGGTCATGCGTTGAACCATGTTCACGTCAATGACTTCGTCTTCAAGATCGGGAATAAGGGCATCCACGATCTCAACTTCACGAATCGGAAGACCTGAAGCCAAAGCGGCTTCGTAGCTGATGATTTTTCCAGCCATAACAGCTGCGCCCAGACGGGTGCGTGGCTCCCACTTACGAAGGTTGGCAATGGGGTCGTCTTGGTTGCGTCGCCGACGGCGTGGATCAGGTGTTTCTTCGGTTTCGTCTGGGGCATAGGCCTGGCGCAAACCGGGTGCCATGTTCACAATGTCTTCTTCACTCATCAGTAAGCCCCCTCAATGGTGTTCTTCGTGGTTTCCATTTCTCCAGCGATTTTGTCATCGATGTGAGCACCGTTCAGACGGCCCTCCTCAGGATAGACGTCTTCGCTGTGTGGAATGTCAAGACCGGCATCTGCCATGCCCTTGAGGGCGGCGTAAACACGACCGCCTTGCGTGTTGGCTGCGAGGCCTATGTCAAGGACGGCTTCGCTGGTGCCGGCGGCGACTGCGGCCTTGCCCATGGCGTAGCCGACGAGGTAGGAAGCAGGAACGGACTTGAGTGAGCGGTTGCTCGGCCAGCCGTATTTCTTGACGAGGTCTGAGCCGGTCATTGAGACCGAAACGAGGTCTCCATCAGCAGCCCAAGAGACAAGTTGGCAGGTTGTTCGAGTGTTGGAAACACGAACGACGGCACGGGATTTCTCACCGCGTAGTAACTTCAAACGGCGTCGATAGTCGGTCAGACCGGACTTTCGTCGGCGGAAGATGGAACGTCGATTGTTGCCTGCCATCATTCATCGCCTCCTTTGAATTCCACACCTTCAAGCGTCATTTGCGAGCGCATGTGGGCGATGGAACGGTAAGAGCCACCCTTAGCCTTGAGGTAGTACCGGCGGTACTGTGAAGGTTCAATGGTGCTGTCTTCCCTGTACTCTTTCAACACGCGACGTTGGCTTCGAATGGTTCGCATCCAACGGTTTTTTCGAGGGTTCCGGGCGTTCGCCGAGCCAGCACGGGTACCTTGTCCCTTGCGTCGGCCTTTGCGCTTTTGTTGAAGGCGAGCTCGGGCACGAACCCGTGAAGTACCCTTAACGGGCTTTGCACGAATCCATCCTTCGTCAATAAATTCGCGGATGTCATCGGTCTGAACCGCAGAGGCGACTTGATCGACATACAGAGGGTTAATCCACACACGGTTTTCCCCACACTTGAGCAAGCGTGCTGCGATTCGCTTTTGATTTGTGATTTGCATCAAACATCCCTCCTTCGGTTCAGGACACGAACACCGAGTTCATCGGCTCGTGCGTAAATGTGTTCTCGCTTTCGCCCGCCGACGCTGGAGCCAACTCGGGCAGCTTCGGTCTCTGGGTCAATGCTTTCGAGGTCAGCGGTGTTGTGAACCATCACTTCACGGAAGCCGGAGGGGTGGAGGAAACGTGCTGCAGCAACCTTCCCGTGTCCGATTCGGACGAGTGAACCTCGGTACTTGTAGTTGCGACGCTGCTTGTTGTCCATACCGTGTGGAGCCCTCCAACCTGAGCGAGACAATCGCTTGTAGCGGAACCATTCAGTTCTTCGGAAAGACGGTGTCTTCTTTTTCTGAGCGGCACGAAGGGCCAAGGCCGCTTTCATGTCGTCATCAAGGACGGGTTTTTGTTTGACCATGTAGACATCGTCGGCCTCATCGTCCCAATCTTCGTCATCCCAAGTATCGTCGTCGGATTCGGTCTCATCAGCGACCTCGTCCTCAACAACGACCTCCTCGGTTTGCCCAGCTGTCTCTTGCAGACGGGAAATAAGATCGGATTTCTTTCCTGAAACAGGAAGTCCTTGCTCCTTGAGCAACTCCTTGAGTTGCGCAACAGTCATTGATTCGTAATCTTCTGCCATTTCAATCACTCCTTATCCAACAGGTAGATACCATCTTGGAAGACACGTCGGTCTCGATTCTTCACAGTCGTGCAACGCTCGATGTTTGCTGCGGTTTGACCCACGGCCTCTTTGTCGATGCCTGACACAGTGACTTCGGTTTTGTTGGAGACCTTGACATCCACGTTCTCAAGAATGTGGGCCGTCCGTGGTACGCGCTCGCCGAAGTAGTTGTTCACTTGGAAGATGTTGCCGTTCACGGCCAGGGTCATCGGAAAGTGAGAATAGAAGGCCTTGAGATTGTAGGTGAATCCTTCGGTCACGCCTTTTACCATGTTGTTGAGGTGAGCGTTCCAGGTTCCAGCGAGGGCTCGCTGCTTTCGACGTGGGAGGTCCACACGGACGATGATTCCGGTGCCGTCTTGGAAGAGTTGAATCACGTCGTTCTCAAACGTGCGATTGAGAGACCCCTTTGGTCCTGAAATGGTCACGACGCCATCTTCGCTGATGTTGGCAGTCACGCCGTCAGGGATGGTTACGATGTGTTCGATTCTGTCGAGTTTTACCATGTTTGTTCACCTCAGTACACATAGGCCAGCAGTTTGCCGCCAATTCGAGCGTCTTTCGCATCGTAGTGATGCATCACACCGGAGTTGGTCGTCAAGATGAGAAGGCCGAAATCTCGCGCCGGGAGGTATCGAGTCTCCCACTTCTCGTATTCTTGGCGACGAACACTGTGTCGGGGTTTCACCGTTCCACAGCGGTTGATGGTTCCACGCAGTTCCACAACATAGGCATCACCACGGCCGTTTTCGACACGTTCAATGTCGCCCACGTAGCCGGAGGTTTGCATGATGTTCAGCACGTTGCCGAGCAGTTTTGAAGCGGGGGTCAACTCAACGTTGTACTTTCCAGCTTGCTCTGCGTTGTATATCTTAATTAGAGCGTCGTTCAATGGATCAAATTGCATCTTCTTTCCCTCCTCAATTCATCTTTTTGAAACCGATTTTCGGTGCCACGTCGCGGAAGCATTGTCGGCAAAGTCGTAGTCCATGTCGACGAATCATCCCACGCTTTCGGCCGCATCGGCGGCATCCAAGTGTTCGTCCAATTCGTTCTCCGTGATCTCTTGCCATCCTTACTCCTCCAGGATTTTAATGTTGAAGTTCTCAACAAACCAAGCCCTCGACTCTTCAGCCGAGACTCGATGCTTCATGCCAACCTTGCTCTTCGCACGGCGGCGACGGCTCACACGATGCCCTGGACGTTCCAAGACGGTCGTGATGTCCATTCCAAAGATTCCAATGTCTGGGTCATATTTCTGACCGGGGAAGTCCGTGTAATCACGAACACCGAATGACAAGTTACCCTCTCGGTCAAAATTCCATGCAGGGATGGTGTTTTCTCGGCACTCGAACGCACTGGAAAGGAAGGCCTTGATGTCTTCTTGGCGGCGCATGGTCGCTTTGCAACCGATGGGAGCACCAATCCGTACCTTCAGGTCTCGGTTTTGGATGCGTCCAAGGGTACGCTGAGGCTTCACGCCCGTGACCATTTCGAGCACGTTCTCGGCGTTGACCAAACGCTCGCCACCTTCGCCAACGCCAATGTTGACGCACACCTTGGTGATCCGAAGTTGGTTCATGGGGTTCGTGGAAGCACTCATTCAGCTCCCTCCATGAGTGGCAGGCTAACATCGCCGATGGCGAAGACGTTTCGTGCCACGGTGACGAAGTCATCAAATTGAACTTCATTTGGCATGCTGCCTCGCGTCTTGATGAACTCTTTCATATGAGCAGTTGAACCGACGTGAGCACCACCCATGAGGTAGGCACGGGTTCCTTCGCCAAAGCGGATGTGCTCCAAAATCTTCTGATCGGGCAAGCTCAATTTGAGGGATTCACCCGTGCTGTACTCTGCTGGATCGTCCACAATGATGTTGCGACCGTCATGCAGGTTGAGTTGGGTGCGACCGCCTTTGATGGTGGTCTTGCCTTCAATGCGGCAAACCTTCCAAGATGCTTCATCAGCACTGATTCGGCGGTACTGAAGTCGACCATTGTGGTCCAACACGCAGCGATAATGTTCCTCTCCGAGGGTCATGACGTCCATCAAACCAACGCCACGGCGGGGATCCTTGACGACTCGGCCATCAACCTTAGCGAGTTCGTTGTGGAGGATGAAACGGACTTCACGGGCCGTTTTGGCCAAGCGAAGCACGTCTCGAATCACGAGGGTGATCGGCATGCAGAGTTCGAGGGCATGGGCGCCGGGTGTTGGGCGGGACACCCAAACTGTGGTCTTTCGTGGCAAGGGCCAACTTCGGGGCATGGCCAAGCGCTTCAAGTGGTTGCTGCTCATCTCAATCAACTCCTATTACCAGTTAGCTTTGCGATGCGGAGGCGGTCCGACTCATCGAGTTGGGTCACCACCACGTTCGAGACGTGCACTGGAACCGCCTCTTCCTTGTTATCGGCCTTGCTGGCCTTGACACCTTCAATGTACAACCGACCCTTCTCAGCGTCGATACGGAGCACGGCACCGTTCAACGGATCTCCGTTGCGCTTGCCACCGTGTCGCTTGCCGCCGTGGGCTTGGTCGCCACGGTTGACCTGAACGATGTCGCCAACTCGAACCGTTACGGTTCGTACGCCTGCGAATCGAGCATCAGGCTTGGCGAGTTGCAGTCGTGCCGCAACGCGCTTGCGCTTCTGATGCATGGGCGCATTGAAATGCGCTTTGCGTTGTTTTCCTGGTTTCATACTTTTGACCATGATGTTCCCTCAGACGATTTGCTTTGCATTGGCGGCGATACGAGGCCAGCGTTCTGCAGCCTCTCGAGCAACGGGGCCCTTGATGTCGGACCCAGTGACATCGCCTTTTTCATTGACGATGACACATGCGTTGTCTTCGAATTGAACCCATGTACCGTCAACACGACGGAAGGGGCGGCGCTGTCGGATAATGACGGCGTTGTACATTTGACGCCGTGTATCTGGCGTACCCTTCTTGACCGAGACTTTGGCCATGTCGCCAACGCCCGCTGCGGGGTACCTTCGCATTGTACCACCGAGTTTGAGGACGTTCAGGATTTGAACGACCTTGGCTCCGGTGTTGTCAGCAACGTGCAGTCGAGCTGCGGTTGGAAGACCACGGGTTTGTTTACCGGCAATGCCCTTCATCAAGCAACACCTCCGGAGTTCTCAATGACACAAAATGAAACGGTCTTGGAAAGCGGTCGGCATTCCATGATCTTCACGTTGTCACCAATGTTGACTTCGCCAATGCAGGTGGGCAGGTGCGCAGAGACGACGCTGGTGCGCTTCTCAAATCGCTCGTACTTCTTCATGTAGCGAACGTTCTGCCGTTCGATGGTAATTGTTCGGTTCATACCCATGCTGCGGATGGTTCCCTCAAGGACTTGCCCTCGAAGACGCAGACTGCCGTAAAACGGACAGTTCACATCACCATCCCACTCGCCGGTGGGGCTCTTCACGTCAACGCCAATGTCTCGCATCGTATCATGCCTTCCTGTATGTTCGGTGGATCCTGTCTTCGGGGCGCTGAACCACCTTGGCCCCATGGATGACAACATCGCTGTTGTCAACGGTGAATGTGATGCTGGCCTTGTTCAAGACCACGTTGTGTTCTCCCTCATTGAGAACAACGGTGTTTCGGGTTTCGTCCACGACGATACCCTGACGACCTGTTAAGGTCGAGTCGGTGGAGGAAGTGATGGTCATGGAGCGACCGATCCAAGATTGATTGTACATATCCATTTCATCGCACCTCCACATTGAATCCATTATTTCTGAGCACCTGTGCAGCTTTCTTCTTGTGATCTCCTTGAAGTTCTATCAATCGTCCCTTTACCGTTCCGCCTGCTGCACATTTGTTCTTCAGGAGTTTTGCGAGCTGATTGATGTCAATTGCTGCGTCGTCAATGCCCTCCACTTTTGTCACAATTTTTCCATAGCGTCTTCGGTCGGTTGAGAGAATGGCTTTTTGTTGCTCCTTTGCAATTTCTTGACAGATGCACAGTTCATCGGGTAGTCCGCAAACGTTGCAAATGGCCGCCATTGTTCTCCATCACCTCGTTGTATTCACTCATCGTTGTGCATGTGCGTCTTCAGACGCGCAATGCTTCGTCGTGTCGCCTTGTAGGCCCCCATGTTGGAAGGGGTTCCACCAAGTGCCTTTTCGGCACGAAGTTGGAGCAATTCTTCCTGGAGTTCGAGAAGTCGAGCTTCCCGAGCTTCGGTGCTCATCGCAGAGATCTCTCGGTTGGAAACGAAACTCACTCGGAACCCTCCTCTTCGGCGGCCTCTTGTGCGGCTTGAATCTTGAGTTGCTCTTCGGAGAAGATGCTGATCTCGTGGGGCAGACGTGTTCCCGGCCGCATGATTTCAACCGTCACGCCGATGGTGCCGAGTTTCTTGACGGCCACAGAATAGCCCTTGTCCATGTGCTGGAGAGCGGTCTCGCCACAGTACTTGACGTGCCCTCGGATGTACTTCTCAGTACGGTTTCGAGAACCGGTCAATTTCCCAGCAACGGTGACGATGACACCGCGCGCATTGGCGTCCATGATGCTCTGTGCGGCGCTGTGGCACGAGCGTCGATGATACCAACCACGCTCAAGGGAAGCGGCGATTTTCTCCGCCATCACTTGGGCGTTGAGGGTTGGGTTCTTGACTTCCTCAACCTTCAGTTTAGGGTTGGTGAGGCTGAATTCTTGGTTGAGGCGGGTTTGGAGATCGTTGATGATCTTGCCTTTTCGGCCAATGACCATACCGGGTCGTTCGGCGTGGACAGTGACCTCTGTTCCACCGGGTGT
The DNA here is from genome assembly GCA_002502295.1 of Euryarchaeota archaeon UBA561. Classification (GTDB taxonomy): domain Archaea; phylum Thermoplasmatota; class Poseidoniia; order Poseidoniales; family Poseidoniaceae; genus Poseidonia. Next base: position 13,696 of record DANX01000101.1, read on the forward strand.
GCGGCGAATGTCAAGACCGCCGAATCCGGACTTGGATGTGTTCTTCATCAAAAACTCTCGAACGAGCAGGCGCTCGACGTTGCGGTCAACAATGGTTCGTAGTATGCTTTGCTTACCCATGATATTCACCTCAGAAGTCGTCCTCCAACTCATCGCCCACAACGTTCATGTCTTCTAAGAAGACTTCCAGATTCACGCGGTAGTGATTACTTGGTGTTGCACGGCCTCGAGCACGGGGAATCCATCCCTTGCGGATGGGTCCACGGTGTGCAGCGATGTGCGTGATGACCATTTCATCCGCATCGATGTCTTCGTATTGGAATCGGGCGTTCTCCATAGCGCTTTCAATGAGCTTGATGATGGCTCGGGATGCCTTGACGGGGAATCGACCGGGTCCAATACCACCTTTGCGGTGTCCAACCATCGAAGGGCCAGAACGTCGCTTTCGCTTGTTGCCGCTTCCGAGACGGAAGGGGACTGCGACGGCTTTTCGGCGCACGTCTGCTCGATCTGAATCGATACGGAGAACCTCGTTGAGGTAGGCAACGGCTTCGCCAGCGGTTTTGTTCTTGACTGCGCGGCATACTTCAAAGCAATGCTTGACGTGCATGTCAACGTTGGTCGCCCGTGCTGTAGCCAATCGGTTCCCTTGCAGGAGTTGAGTGTATCCGCTTTGAGGGAGTTGTCGTCGGCGACTGCGCCGATCCATTTGATTTCGCTTTGCCATCTTATTCACCTCACTTCAACGGTACGTGCTTTGACGAACGGGTAGCACCAACACCGGGGCCGCTGTGGGCCACGCCTCTACGTGTAACAGCAAATTCACCAAGGTAGTGACCGATCATCTCTGGTTTGACGTCGATCTCCACGAAGTGTTGGCCGTTGTGGATAGCGATTCTTCGTCCGACAAACTCCGGTAGGATGGGCATGTCTCGACGATGTGTGCGCACGGTTTTCGAGCCGGAGCGGCGAGTTCTTTCAAGGAAATTCTCGTTTTCAATGGACATACCTCTGCCCAGGCTGCGGCGAGCACGGGATGGAAGAAGACCGACGATGTAATCTTGGTCTTCGGTCTCAGGCCACATTGGCATTTGACCGAGTTCTTCCATAGTGTAGCCACGGTAAGTGAACTCTTTCTTCACACGTGCCGAGGTCGTTGACAGGCGCTTACGTGCCTTGCGTCGGCTGGCTTTAGGTGTCATAAACGACTTCTTTTTCTTTGCCATCCATCATCACCTCAAATTTTCTTACCTCGTCCACGGCCAGTTCGGCTTGGTGCAATTAGACCAACCTTGGCGCCCGGTGGCGTACCACGAGCAACTGAGTTAGGTCCGTGAACAGCTTGGTGATTTCCACCACCGTGTGGGTGGTCGACAGGGTTCATGGCCACACCAGAAACGTGAGGATAGAGCTTACCACGGGCTTTCGCCTTGTAGTATGCAGCACCGGCCGTTCGCATTGGCATCTCGTCTCGGCCATGGCCAGCGAGGACACCAATCGTTGCTCGGCAGCTCGATGAGAGTTCCTTCAGAGCGCCGGAAGGCATGCGAATGCGAACCATGTCGCCCACACGGGATTCAACGGTGCAGGAATTACCGGCTGAGCGAGCCACCTTTCCGCCGTCTCCGGGTCGGAGTTCGAGGTTGTTGATGGCCGTACCTTCTGGTATATTGCCCAACTCGGTGATGTTCCCTGGCCGAAGAGCGACGTTGTTGCCGATGGCCACTTTGCTTCCGATGGCAAGGCCTTCGGTTGCAGCGACCAGCGTGGTGTCGCCGTCGGGGGTCTTGATCCGAGCGAGTGGGGCGCTGTGGACGGGGCTGTGAACCAGTTCCGTGACTTCACAGACCACATCTTTGTCGCGTGGCATGCGGTTCTTTCCTGGGAAACGGTGACTTGACACGCGGTAGCGTGGCGAGGAACCTTTTCGTTGTGCACGAATTCTCTTACCCATGATAAATCACCTCAGAATGCTCCTAGACGCATAGCAGCGTCTTCTGCGTCGTAGCCGTCAGCAAGCTTGACTGAAGCATGCTTGCCGTGCTTGGAATTTCGAACGTTGACCTTGGCCACCTCGACGTCAAAAATGGTCTCGACCGCACGGGCGATTTGGGCTTTTGTTGCACCTCGTCGAACAATGAACTCAAGTCGTTGTTCGGAGGTTCGGGCTTCCATGGATTTCTCAGTGAGCCATGGTTGAATGATGATGTCGTATGCGTTCATGGTATCACCTCAGTTCATGGCCTCCAAAGCCGCTTTCGTAAAGACCGTCAATCGGCCAATGTCGCCACCGGGAGCGAGGTCTTCAGCACACAGGTCCTTTGCAGCTACAACATCGACACCGGGTAGATTTCGTGCTGCTTGAGCCAAGCCTGACTTTTCCTTGACGACCAGCAAAATGGACTTGGGCGTCTTGTGGACTCGACCACGCATGGTTGCTTTCCCTGCACGGATCTTACGACCGTTGCGGGCACGTTCCATGTCAGGACCGAGTCCGAGGCCGGCGAAGATGGCAGCTGCCTTACGGGTTGCAGAGCCGTGGTTGAAGGTCTCAATGTCGTAATCAGTGGATTTTCCATCGACGATTTCAGTGTAGGAACCCAACACGATTGGAAGGTGTTCAACGGAGTCGTCAAATCGGTGGCCGCGTGCGGAGACTGTTTCCTTGGAAACGGTGGCGGCCAAAGCAGCGTTGCGAGCAGCATGGCGCTGCTTTGCGTTGAGCTTTCGAGACCAATCTTTCTCCACCTTTGGACCGTGTGCTCGACGGCCTCCGAGGGTGTGCGGGTTTTGTGCACCTCGGCGAGAGCCTGTGCGTCGCAAAATTCGAGAGACACCTCGACCCTTGCCCCACCATTCAACGGAGTGCTTCATACCGGCCATGGGGCGGCGCTTTCCAATGTGGGCGCGAGAGCCGTAGGGCTGGCGACGGTTGGCACGGCTGGAAGCAACGGCCAACTTCACCAGATCTTCACGAACTTCAGACCCAAAGGCAGATGGAAGGCTAACGTTGGAGCCGTTTGAGACTTCAACTTCAAAGCGGGCTGAAAGTTTTCCAGCGTCCATTTCAGTTTGGGTAACGGTGGTGACGATGTTTTTGGTTGCAACCTTCATCTTCAGGCCCCCTGCT
>DANX01000093.1 GCA_002502295.1 Euryarchaeota archaeon UBA561
GCATTTCGTGCTGTTCGATTTGGCTCGCTACGAATTGGCGATGCGCATTGGATTGTTTCGCTGGGTCCGGCGCACAAAATCGGCCTTCGTCGTGGGAGGATCGACCATCAGGTACCGTCATCGCCTTCGCCCGTGGCGAAGAACGGAGGTCAAGACTCGGCTGGTAGGGATGGATGAGCGGTTTTTCTACTTCCAACAAAGGACGGTTCAACGGGGCCGTACCTGTTCCATGGCACTCGTCAGGACGGGCGTTCGAAAGAACGGCGTTGTGCCGCCCTCTGACGTGATGGCCGAAATCGGTCTTGACGTGGACCCGTTCATGGAGCCCTGGGTGGTTGATTGGAACGCTTGGGACGACGCAAGGCCGTGGCCTGAAGCCTGATCACACGCTGGGCAGGACGCCCAAACGAGCCAACGCACCCCAAACTGGGTCAAGGAAGGCTGGAAGGAAGCGATGACGCAGGTAGACCGCCGCTGCGAGGGAGATTTTCTGAATCTTGTTTAGTTTGACGCGTTTCGTGAACACGTCTCCCTGTTGTTTCTCGATCTGTCGAAGAATTTTGTCGTAGAAGGCAATCATAGCAGCCGGTGAATATCGGCTGCGTCGTGGGAGAAGTGGAAGCAAAGCACGTGCTTCTTCAAGGTAGGTTCGAGCGCGTGCGGCGTAATTTCGGCAGTAGGGTTCCCAATGCTTGTTCAGAACAATTTTTCCGTCGAGTTCGCCTTCGGTCATGCCGTTGTTTTCCAACTCGTCCAAGGGCAGGTAAACGCGGTCGCGTCCTATGTCTTCTCCGACGTCTCTGAGAACATTTGTTAATTGCATGAAGATGCCCCAGGACTCCGCATATTTTCTGGCCATGGGGTTCTCGTAGCCATAGACTTCTATGCACATGAGGCCAACCACAGAAGCAACACGATAGCAATAGACGTAAAGTTCGTCAAAGGTTCGGTATCGATTGTTGTAAAGGTCATCCTCCATGCCCGAAATTAGGTCGTCAAACACTTCACGTGGAATCGTGTAGCGTTGGACCGTGTCTTTCAGAGCGAGGAAAACAGGGTCGGTTGAGTGAACGTCGCCGTAGCAAGTAGAGAGTTTCTTTCGGAAGAAGAAGAGCTGTGTAATTTTGTTGAGGTATGCCTCTTCGTCAAGGATGGTGCCTCGATCTTGCAACGATTCAAGTTGCTGACGATAGGCTGTGGCTTCCGGGTCCATCTCGCCCTTGCTCCCCGGGAATCTGTCGGCCCAATCACCGTCAGCAATGTCATCGGCTCTTCGACAAAATGCATAGATGGCGCACATGGCCAAGCGTTGTTCTTCTGGAAGGTACTTGAACGAGTGATAGAAGTTCCCTGCCTCTCGCATGGTCAACTCTTCGCAATAGCGGTAGGCGAGTTTGTGAAGTTCGGCGGGGGGTTCTTCCGACCATATGGGGGCATCGAGGTGGGAGAATGGATCGACGAGCTGGTTGGTTTCTCCAACGATTCCGATGAAGGCTGCACCTTCTCGGATGGCTTCCATTGCTGTGACGCTAACGGCCTTCACCGCGTCCCGTGCAAGCGTGACACCTGCTCGCAGGCGGTCGAGGGTTGTGGGGGGTTGAATCTCCTCCTCCTCGTTCCTGCTGGATGCGTTCCCTTTCAGAGGGAACAACAGGTCGAGTGGCTTGCGGCGTTCCAGCATCCTAACCGGTCAGCCCTTGCATCCTTTGTTTATGAGACCTCGCCTTGGGAGTGCGGCAAAAGTGCTGCACTTGTTTCAATGTAAGATAATAATTACATCCCCGGTAAAAATCTATAGAATCAAGACCTGTCTTTGTTTTTCTCAAGCAATCTCCGGACGCCGCCGGGGATGATGAGGGCCCGCAGAAGCTTTCGTGCGTAGGATTTCATTTCATCCCTCGTCACTTTTATTCGTTCATCTGAGTTGAGAATGTTGCCTTCTCGCAACAATGTTACGGTTCGTTGCCCTACCAACACCGGGAGCATGCAGGATGCCTTAAGGCGAAATTGTGTTTCTGGAATCATGCGAATGTACGCCGTTGCGGCTTCAAGATGTTCATTGGTCAAGTCGAGGTATCGGTCGTAAAGTGGCCTGAACGTGGCAAGATGTTCGTCATTCAACAAATCTGTCGGTCGCAATCCAACCTCAAGCAGCGAGGCTTCTGGGATATAACACCGGCCAAATCGAAGGTCTTCTGGGATGTCTCGAAGAATGTTGATCATTTGGAGGGCTTTGCCAAATCGTATGCCTTGTTCGAGGAACATCTTCTCCTCGTCAGGAGGCAGTTTTATGAGATGCGCCAGGGACATTTTGCTCCAAAATACACCAACGCAACCTGCCACTCGGAAGGTGTAGTCGTCAAGTTCCTTGTCCGTTGGCAGGGCAGAAATATTGCCTCCCTCGTTGGCGGCACCAAACCGCTCAAGGTCCAACAGTTGGCCGCCAACAATGATGTCGAGGCACTCAAGAATTCGTTTACGATCGCCTTCGCCGTAAACGTTGAGCCCTTCGACCACAAGCGGTACATTCCTGAGCAATTCAGCTTCGTGTTCATTGGATTGCAAGTTCGCAAGCTCTGCGAAGTCAGGAAGTTCTTCTGCGCGACCTTGGACGACCTCGTTGTAGGATTGGAGATGTTGGATGAGCACCGATGTTTCTCCGACTTTTGTATCGGCGATGGTATCGGCGACCCTTGCGAGCAAGTAGAGGAGGCCGATTTGACCCCGCGTCTTTTTTGGAAGGTATTTGAGGGTTGGATAGAAGGATCGCGAGGTCGTTTTGAGCAAATTGTCAATCTTGTCATCGATCAATACCGACATAACCTGCCCCTCCAACCTGAGGGAACTTTGGTGCAGTCATGAATATATGGATGGCCATGGATTGTGAGGCAAATGAAATCGGTGCAGGAATGAGTCAACAATGGGAATCTCGTCGCAACCCTTTAGGCAGGGTGGCATAAGCAACCTTCGGAAGGGGAGGACCATGAACTGCAATGCCTGCGCCGCCCAGATTCCAGCGGACAGTATGTTCTGCCCTGAATGCGGTGCTCGACAGGATGTTTCGGTATCAAGCGGTTTTGCTCCCAATCCTCAACCCAGCATCCCAACGTTCCCACCTCAACAACGAACCTTTGATCCAGTTTCCGGGCAGGAACAACGCATGCAGCAGGAAAACAACTTGAATCAAATGGGTCAAGTTCAACCCGATATGCTTCAAGGTATGGCGCAAGGGATTCATCAACAACAAAACCTTCCTCCAGGCACCTACCCTCAGCAACCAATTCCCGGTCAATACATTCCGAATCAATACCTTCCTCAACAAGGAAATGTGGCACACAACGGGCCTCTGCCCGCTCGCAATGACATGCCAAACCTACAGCGTGGCCCCTCCATTGCCAGCGGTGCGCCTCCGAACACGGGCAACGTCTCTCCCTTGGCCGCAGGTGGTACAAAAATCGCCCATAACCCTGCCAATTCTCCAACGGATGCCATGGTCAATCGCCTAGCAGAAGCAGAGCGGGCCGTTAAAGACGAACGACGAAACCAGTGGTTGTCAATGAATCAATCTCCTGCCTCCTCGGTTTTGGCCAATCTTGGTGGCGGTGAACTCCCACCCCATCTTCGAGGTGGGGCCGAGGGTGGCAACGCGGCTGCTGAGATCATGGCTGGAACCATGAATACACCTCAGAAATCCGCTCCCAACGATGCGCTGCTCCGTCGTATCTCTGAGGTTGCGGTGAGGCGTGTTGCCCGAAAGCGTGGGGTGGCCGTTGAGGCTCCTCAGACCAAACTTGAGGGCGACCAGTTCATGGTGAACATTACTTACATTGACGATGGAAGGGTATTGGATACACCGGAAGATTTGACCCAAGCGTTCGAACACGCCATTCAAACTGAACTTGCTCTGAAAGGATACGACCTCTCATGCGTCATCACCATGTTCCGATCGAAGGACGGCGCTACGGAGAAACTCGGCGACGAAGAGAACCAAGAAGACATGTTTGCTTGTGAAATATGCGATGGCTTGGTCAAAGAAAGCGATAGCTTGTGCCCACATTGCGGAGCTGTTTTCGAAGAAGATGAAGAAGAGGTTATTTCCTCGCCTCCTGGGCGCTCAGGCCCACCAGGCCCAAGCAAGAGCGGCCCACCCGGACCTAGCAAACGCGGTCCCCCCGGTGGCCCGAAGAAGAGCGGACCCCCC
>DANX01000016.1:0-4831 GCA_002502295.1 Euryarchaeota archaeon UBA561
GTGCAGTTCAATCACTTCGCCCATGAGGCCTTCGTGGCCAACACGGACAACGTCGTACATTGCAGCGTTCATGCCAGTGGCGGTTACCACCGGCCCCGAAATTCGGTAAATCACTCCTTCATTGCTCATTTTTTCTTCCTCCTATTTTTGGGTTGGAACATTACTTCCACAAATCGACTCCGATGGCCTTGCGAATGGTGTCTCGCAAGGTGGTGTCTTCCTCCGTACCGATGCCGAGCACGGTGGGGGAGACGGACGCCGACAATTGATCTCGCAATCGTTCAGGCAACGTGGCCATCACGGCGGAGTCGACCACCATGATACCAACGGACTTGTTGTTGAGTAGGGAGCGAAGCGTACTGTGCAGTTCCTCTTCGCCGTCTGGATTGTAAAGGCTCGAGAGTCCAGCGAGCTGGAAGCCGAGGGTGAAGGCGGGAGAACCAACGACTGCAATCTCCATTCATCATCACCTCAGAGTAGATGCGCCTCAAGCACAGCGGCCGACAAACCGGCCAGTCGTCCACGAACGATGAGTCGAAGGTCGGAGACCTCCTGAACTTTCATGGCGATGTAGTAGATGATGGGGAGAGCGGATACGGGATGGAGGTAGCTCATCCTTTGCATCATGTCGTGCTCTCGTGCGTCCATCCATGTGACCACTGAGTCAAGGCTTCGAGACGTTTCGGCTTCTTCGAGAGCGGATTCAAACGATTGGAAATCAAACCTATTGGCGCTGCGGAGCAGGTCCAACATGGCACTTCGCCCACCGGTTGCGATGGAGGAGAACGCCCGCTTGGGAACAAGTTGACCACCAGGAATCAAGAGCGAAACGAGGCGTTCGTTGTCGATGCCAACCGCACTGGCTTCCAAGATGTTTGAAATGTTCGTGTGATCGATTTCTGCGGCGAACAACTGCTTCAAGAAGCGAGCTGGCGCACCCTTGGCTTGGACCAGTGCTTTGAGTGAAGCAGCGTAGTAATGCCGGTCAAGCGCGTCTTCGTAGTCAGAGAGACGACCGTCTTCAGGCACTTTTGCCAACGCAGGGCCGAAGGCCTTGCGACGCATCAGGTTCGCTGCAGACTTCATGTCGTCGCAGCTTTCTACGACCTTGAGCCAAGGGGTGTTGACGTCGTTGATTTCGGGCAGAATGCTGTTGCCGACTTCTTCAACCGAAACTTCGTTGTGAATGGCTCGGAACACCGCTTTGGCGTTTTGGTACTCAAAGCGAGACGTGTAAATCTCAATAAGTGGCCGAATTGATTTGTTGGTCATGTTGACCATCTGAGTCAATTCGGTTTCCAAGTTGTGAGTCAGCGCTGCTTCAACGAGATCGCCGCCGGCAAGTTTTCCAGCGTACAAATCAATTTCTGTTCGGTAGCCAAGGTCACCCACGGCTACGGTCAACTGGTCCACGGACTGGTTGATGAGTTGTCGAAGACGAGCACGGTCAGCCAACTTCTGTCGTCGTGCCTTGGCACGTGAAACGACATAGGGGGTGTTGCCGAGCATCATCTTCTCACCTTCTTCATCCAAACAGGGTTTCGTTCACTGCAGCGAGTTGGTTTGACCAAGCACGCTCTAGCATGTTGTCAAATCGCATGTCGAATGACACTGACCCGTCTTCTGCCTCAAGGACAAATCCACCAAGACCGTCCACGCCCTCACCGACCTTTCGGTCGCCGGCCTCTTTCGAGATGGCGGCGCGGTCAACCTCAACGGGCAGAATCACAAACTTGCCCTTGGCTAGCTTCTTTGACTGGGAAAGCAGGGTTTTCAGAAGCGCTGCACGTCCTTTCATGCCGGGGTCGGCGATGTGGTTTCGTGCAGCCTCATAGGTGGCATCGAGCACCTTTCGCCGAGCGATCAACACGTCCTTTTGGTTGGACTGTCGGGCGCTGGCTACCGTTTCTCGTGCAATCTGAGTGGCTTCTTTTTCTGCACGCTGTTGTGCTTCATCACGCAAGGCGCTGGCTTTGGCTTCAGCATCGGCCAGCAGTTGCTTGGCTTCGGCCTTCGCCTCGGCGATCAGCGCTTTTGCGTCTTTTTCAGCAGCAGCAGCGATATCGTTGGCAAGTGTTTCAAGGGTCATCGTATCATCTCCGTCTTCGTTTTCGATATGGGCAGAGCCCACTCGTCAACCGTTCGTCCTCAGTTAAGGAAGAGCGGAAGTGCGCCGAGAATCACAATGGATTCAGGGAGAGCGGTGAAAATCAGGCCGTAACCAAATTTGCTTCCGTCTTCGGCGATCATGCCGATAGCAGCGCTACCGATGGCGGCTTGGGAGAAACCAGCACCGATGGCAGCGAGGCCAAGGGCCAGGCCGACACCAACGTCGCCGGTCATTCCGTCAGTTGCACCGCTGTCCGTGGTTTCATCTGCAGCTGCGACGCCTTGGGCGACCAAGGCGACGGTCAACAGAACGATCAGGGTGCGCAGGCTCATTTTCAGGGTATTCTTGTTCATTTTTTCTACCTCCAGTTTGTTGTCCATGGGACTATGATTGCCCCTCCGTATGGAGGGTGCGACCGCCAATCGGGGTAAAAACCCGACCGGTGCCGCTGTAGAACTTGCCCATCCACTCAACGAAGTGGAGACGGGCTGCGTGAATGCTGGGCGAGAGGATGCCAAGGGCGAGGGCAAAGGCTTGGATGAACAGGAAGAGGACAAAGCCGAGAACGATGGTTGCAACGCCACCACCGGACAACATGAGGTCCCAACCCATGTCGAGCGAAACCTGAGCAATCTTCACACCAGCTACGCCAACACCCATGACACGAAGATAGGACAGCGTGTTGGCCAGTAAGCCGAAGGTCTCGATGGGGCCCATGATGATGCCACCGGCCCAGCCGAACTTTTCGTAGATGGCTAAACCGATGATAAGGCAACCAACGCCAACCAACATGGCCACGGCGTAGGGAGTCAAATCCAGCACAGCGTGCTCACCGGTCAAGAAGCCATAGATGTGGATGGTTCCGGTGGTCAGAATGATCATCCAACTGCCCTTCTCAAAGAAAGCAGCGAGCAGGCCATGTGCTCGGACGACGTTGATGAATCCAAGGATGTAGCCGAACATGAGGTGAGCAATACCGAGGTAGACTGAGAGGAGAACGTATTCTTGGATGGAACTGGTGGCTCGGTGGAACGGAATATGGGTGTAGCTCATGCCAAGGGTGTCAGTTACGAAGTGGGGGAAGGTGATGTTGTCGTATGTCCAAGCGTAAAACCCTGCCAGCGGTGAGGCGTCGCCCATGCGTCCGGTATCGTCCCAGACGAAGCCGAAACCTTCCGCGAACAAGAAACCCCAAATCATGCACCAAACGCCCATCCACTTGAGAATGGTGATGCCGTTCTTGACCACGGGGTCGGCGGCAAATGGCCTGGTACCAAAGTACATGCCGATGAGGAAAATGATGAGACCGTATCCAAAGTCCCCGAGAATGAGACCGTAAATGACAGGGAAAGTGAGCATCATGAAGAACGTCGGGTCAAAGGTACCGTAGGCGGGACGACCGACCAAGCCGACGAGAAGTTCAAAGGGGCGAGAAACGTTTCCGTTCTCCAAGGCAACGGGCGGTGTGGGCTCGTGGTGATGATTGTCATGATCGTCGCCATGGTCGTCTTCGTGGTGGTGGTGGTCGTCGACAAACGCCTCCACTTCCATGTGGGAAGCATATTCTTTGAGCGCAGACTTCACGGCGTCGGCACGAGCGGATGGAACCCAAGCATCAAGTGCAAAAGCTTGTCCGGAAACCGCGAGTTGAGTCGGTGCGGTATGGATCCCGTCTTCTTTGACGAGATATTCGTGAATAGCGAGGATGTTCCGACCGTTATTTCGAGCCCAGCGCTCAGCATCTTCCGAAGCAGAGTACATGGTGCCCTCAACCTCACTTCGCTTGGCAAGAAGCGACTTCAGGGCCTTTGCAGGCGTGCCGCCCATGTTAGGAATCTGAACGGGTTTACCGCCCAGATCACCGAGGGCCATCTGGACCTCGGCACCCTCGGACGGAAGGCAGGCCACGGCCACGATACCCGGGGCGGCGGCCAACTCTACCTTTTGCAGGAGGGGGCCAAAGACGCTGGCGGCTTTGCTTGATTTCTTGGTCTCAGCGACGTAGACCTCAACCCGGTTGGAGCCAGCCAGCAGCTCAAGATCCATGTTCAACGGTTCAAGACGCCGCAAGAGGTGGATTTGTTCGTCCAGGACTGCAAGTTCGGCTTCAGAGTCCCGGTGAGTGTCGAGGAGATCGAGTCCCTTTTGCAGTTCATCCCCGAAGGACCCCTCGAGGAGTTCCTTGACGCGGCGAACGGGAACGGGTCCATCGGTGTTAACAGGTTTGAACGCCGAGATGGCAGCACGCACCTTGGCAAGGAGGGCGCTGACCTCATTGGCATCTTGGGATTCGCTAGCGTGACCCACATTGACGCCGTCTTCGAAGTTCGTGTAGGACTCGATGTGAACGCAGCCAAGATTGGTGCAAACACGGAGCACATCCGACATGCGGTCAACAGGGGCAGCGACCGTAAGACGAGACATGGCGACCGTGTCAAACATGGTATCGCCTCACTCGGATGAAAGTGCGTCAACCACCATGTGAACGGCGGTGTCTTTGTTGCTCGCAGAATTGGATTCAATCTTGCTGACCTCTCCGGCGCCTGTTGCTTTGACTTGGTCGGCTTCGCCTTGGGCCTTCGCTCGTGCGTCGTCGAGGATTTTTTGGGTCAGCGCCACGGTTTCATCGGCGGCGTCTTGAACCATCTCGGATGCTTTTCGACGAGCATCAGAGAGGATTTTTGAGGCTTCTTCTTGAGCGTCTGCAAGTCGCTTTTCGGC
>DANX01000016.1:5214-12536 GCA_002502295.1 Euryarchaeota archaeon UBA561
TTCCGCACCGAAAGGGGGTTTAAGAGTCTAACGGGATGCGTTGTTGGTCTCAATTTTCTGGCTTTGTGCCACGAAATCGGCTCGCCATGCCAAGGGGGTAGAGCAGGCGACCTTGGACATCGGAGAATCCAACATCCCGCATCATGTTTCGGTAATACCCGTTGGTGCCGTAGTGCGTGTAGCTGGCGGCCAGTCCTTTCCAGGGGTGATTCTTTTCCTTGGTGATGATCCGGGCCATGACCTGAACAACGCTGTTCATCCACAGGTAGCCAAAGAAACCGTGCAGTTTGTTGGCTTTCCCCGCGTCGCAAATCACCAAACGGCCACCGGGCTTGAGCACGCGGTAAATCTCCCGCAACCCCTGTGCTTTGTCCTTGAAATCTCGGAACGAAAACAGGCAGAAGACCATGTCAAAGGTGTCGTCTGGCAACGGTATGTTTTCAGCGATGGCTTGTACATACTCCGCAGGACCTTCGCCTCTTGAAGCGCGAGCTGCATCCACTCGGGGTTGAGCTGTGGCAAGCATCTCAGGAGACGGGTCAAGGCAAGTCAGGTCCATCCCAACCAAATCTTCAGCAAACGAGCCGGGGCCGCAGCCAACCTCCAGCACTTTCATTCCAGGCTTGGCGTGGTTTCGCACGTTGCGTCGCCATCGTTTGTCTTGGCCAAAAGTCATCCACGTGTTGACACGATCGTAATTTGGGATGGTCGCTTCAAGCTGTCCCTCAAGCACTTCCCACGCGTCAGCATCAATGCCAGAGGCATCGTACCCACCGGTGGCTGCTCGCTCGCCCATAAGTAACGGCGAGGCCCCGACTGTTTTGGACATGTCGTTTCCCCCACGAACTGCATCAAGCGATGCGTTCGACGGTTTCCGGGGTTATGCCTTCCTCGGGCGTCACTCGGAACACGAGAATTTTGAGGTTCTCGGGGGCGTTTCGGAATTTTGAGACGATCATTGAATTTTCAAAATCGGTACCAATGGTACGCACCTTGAAGGAAAGCACCATGTCAGCGATGGATGAAAGTTCCTGCTTCACCGACGGGTCAAGACCGTCAGTGGATACAACGATCATGAGCAGTCCGCGCACCATTTGAGCGTGGGCCTGGAGCATCCGCACCATGGACACCACGCGAGCGGGGTCTTCACGCTGGAGGAAGAAATCCAGATTGTCCAGAACGGCCCGGAAGTATGGACCGAGCCCCATGATTTCGTTGGTCACCTCGGTGAGATAATCTTGACTGCTGTCGTCCACGAAACGGGTCTGAGCCAACCGCTGAATGTCATCGAGTTGGAACCCTTCCAGCCGATACCGGCTTGCCAAAAGTTCTCGCTCAAGGACGTTGGCGTTGTATTCTTCTCCAATGGTCCGAACGTTGATGTCAAGGGGCCAATTGTACTTCTTGAAAATTCGAATGATTTCTTGTTGACCCTCATCGGTGGCAATGTAAAGCGTGTTCTCGGCTTCTTCCGCCGGGGATGTGAACTGTTTTGCGAACAATTCGCTTCCCGAACCGGTTTCAGTGAACGCAACCATCGTGAATCCACGAGGGACGCCCCCTCGCATCTCATTGTCGAACTTTGGCACTCCAAACGAACCAACGGAGCCAAAGAACTCCTCATCTTCGGGGTCAAATGTCATTTTTCGAGCCATCACGCATCACCTTAGAGCAGGACCACCTGTCCCCGGTCAACTAGATCGGTGCAATATGTGTCAAGATTGGCCAGCACCAAGGGGGGAGTTTGGTCGGGAACGTTGAGGATGACGGAGAGGACTTCCCGTTGTCGGAAGGTGTTGATGAAGGTGTGCAGGTATTCTGCCAACATGCGATCGTCGTTGTAGATAGCTAACGCGTTGACGCTGTCAAGGAAGACGAAATTTCGTTGGCTGTTCACGGTGCGAAGCGTGTAAAGGGTGCGCAGCATGATGCTCTCTAGCATGATGGGGCTATCCACAAACGTGATGTTCGAGTAGGGCACATCGGTCCCGCCCAAAACCCCTGAAGAGACAAGATCGAGGAATTGAATGTTCGACACATCAACCCCAATGGCCTCGAAGGCTTGAATGATTTCAACGGCTCCTCGGCTTGCTGAAATGTAAACGCCCCCCATCTCAAACATCTGCATGAGTGGAATCATGGTGCTGGCCGTGACGGCAAACGAGTTTGCAGAACTCATGCGAACCTGAACTGAACTCCCAAGCGAAACTTGGGTCAGTTGCTCGGCGATACGCTGGTCAAGTTCGAACATGTCTATGCCCCCCATCGCGATGAATTATCGCTTGAAGCGCCCCACTTGAGCATCGGAATGAGCATGACGCCGAGGGGCGTAAGTTCAATGGCGTGTTTGGCACGGCTGTGAGAGGTACCTCGCATTTTTACGACTTGAAGGAAGCGGAGTAGATGGCCCATTCGCTCTGAATCGCCCATCACAATGATGCCGTCTGCGATGGCTTCTTCCACGCCGAAGGACGACCAGTGGGCGTTTTCCGTTGCAGAGGTGATTTCTGAGATCAGAATGGTGGTGCAACCGAGCGTGGCCAATTTTTTACCCAGCGTGAACAGAAAATCCCGAATCAGTTGCTCGGACTTAATTTTGTAGCACAGGGTTGTGACCGAATCGATCACAAGACGAGTGACACCGATGGTGTTGACGATGTCAACAATTGATTTGATGAGAGCGTGAACGTCGTCGAGGTCAAACGATGCTTTCTCCAATCCAAGCCATGAGTAGAGCACGTCCATGTCAAAGACGTTGATGAGGCCGGAATCGACCATGTTCATGTCGAAGAAGGCGTACTGCCGAATGTTTTCCAGCAATTTCACGGAGGGTTCAGTAGCGGTAAAATGAGCGCATGCTTCACCTGCGAGCGCTCCACGGACAAGGAATTCCATTCCCAGCGTTGTCTTCCCCGAACCGCAGGTACCTGCGGCAAGAACCGTTGAACCGTAAGGAATTCCGCCTCGCAGAATTTCGTCCAATCCGTGTATGCCCGTCACGCAACGGTCTCGGGTGTATACGCTTGTAGGTTGCATGGGACCATGCAGAAGGAAAAGCCCCGGGTTGATGAAGTGTTTGGACGGAACCGAGCTCGATTGATGGAAATCAAGAACCGGTTTCACCCGGAGATGGCGCATCTTCGAGACTCCAGGATGAAGGATTGTACCGGTCAGAGCCATCCCACACGAGCGATTGACCTGTGACCATGAACAATTGTGTATCGCCCCCCCATTCCACTCGAACCACGTCCGCAGGGGTTATTTCATCCAGTTGTGTGTACCGAAGGCTCAGCGTGCCCCGTCCATCGGAGAGGCCGTTCAATTGGCCAACGCCGAGGAAGCCAAGTGCTCCCAAATCGATGACATGCGTGGCGTTGCCAACCTCCTGCGATGAAGGGTCTCCGGTCATGAGCGAGAGCGACTGACCCGAAATGACACCGGACTGAAGCAGTAGGTTGCTGGCCGTCGATCCAGAGGTGTGGTTGAGGGACCAACCCTTCAGAGAAATGGCAAAGTCGTTTGGATTGTTGATTTCAATCCACTCTGGACCTCCAGATGATGGTCGAACCATGACCTCTGTGAGTTGAAGAATGTTGTGTTTACGACCCCCATCGTGGACTTCCAGAACCACTCGGATCAATTCTCCATTTTGCTGAAACGAACGGTAAGCGGTGGAACTGGACGGGGCCGTTCCCCGCTCTGTCCCGCCATTGAACAACACAGCCCCTGTTCGATTGGTCTGCTCGCTGGATGCGACGTGAATGCTGAGATGAAGACTCATATCATCATCCAGGCCAAGCCCAGCTGACATACCGGTTTCGGTCACGTTGTGGAGGGCATGAATTCGATTCATGTCAAGACGGTTGTTGAGCATCAAGCCTGTTTGTACACGCCCATCGTGCAGGTCCTCTGCCGAAAAGAGGTGCCAGTCTGCCGTTGCATTGGCATAATCCAAGTCCCCTGCCATGGGGACAAACCAACCCTCGCCAGAGGTTAGACGGTCCAACCCGAGTGATGCGGCGCGGTCGAGTCGGTCGACACCAGGATCATTGGAACCCATTTGGAGTTGGGCCAACGAGAGAAAGGCGGTGAGAATCATGAGGAACAGCGTGAACGCTGAAAGGAATTCAATCACAGCGGTTAAACCGCCTTCATCCCGTTCGGTGTGAAGGGATGCGCTGCGCATGCCTTAACCACCCGTCCACAATTCAAGAGGTTGCCGCTTTTTCTGAACCAATTACCACTACATGCGCTGAGATTGGCGGTGTACACGAAGAGCCAATATCAACGGAAAATTGACTTTCGAAGCGATGAGTCTTTGAATTACGGATGTGAGGAACTCATGATGACCGAGCGCAAGCCAAGGAAAAGTTCCGGAAAACGAGCAAGTCTCGGATTTGTGCTGATGCTCATGCTATCATCGCTTGGAGCGCTTGCAACCGTTCCTGCAGCAAGCGCCGCCTTACCGGGCTCAATCGGCATCACCAACAGCCCGTCGCCATCACCGAATGCGTGGTACTCGTCCTTTGACACGATCGAATTTGAGGCGGAGATCACGAATTATTACGCATCCTCATCCGGTGCAGGTCGCACGTTAACCTGGTATGCATGCGAAGGCGACGTCACAACGGCTCAATGCAAATCGGTGTTTGACGACACGGGCCAATTCAACATGGGAAACATTGCTGGACAATCCACTGAAAGCGTTCAATCCGCTGAATTTTGGAATCCAGGCTCAAACTCGGAAGGTATTTTCACCATTCTCTACACCTTTAGTCAAAACGACCAAGTCGCCGCTGATGATGAGTTTCGATTCCATATCAACGTGACCAGTGATTTCGTTGACATTGTCGCCGATACCGCCCACAACCCGCTCGAACACCTCTCCAATTTGGCCGTCTATGATGCAGAGCAGGTCCTCAACACCAACACCGACTATGTGCTCAAGGCAAAAGGTGAATCGACCTTGTGCGGCGTTTGTGCCTTCTCGGGAGAATTTGGCTGGCAGCTTTGGGACGTGGAGGAGACCATGCTTCTCAAAGAGGCCTACAAAACCGTCTCAAACCTACCCGCTTGGGGAGGAACAGACCCTTACAACATCAATTTGCCCAATTTTAATTACGGACAAGAGGGGCGCTACACCCTCAAATTCGGACTCTTCACCAGCACCGGCAACCCCCACGCCGACCTGAACCCAAACAACAACCTCGCCACGTTCGAACTCGTCCTCAACAACAGCATTGACCTCAAGGTGTTGGACGTCTACCCCAGCCACAATCCTCAGTCGTCGCTCTTCTATTATGGCACCGACCGAGTGGTGTCAACCTTCTCGAACGACGGCAACATGTCGGTTGAGAACATCTCCGTCTCCTACCAGGTGTACAATTCACAATACGATCTGGAGGTTGACGAAACTTGCCTCATCCCAGTCATGCATCCGAGCGCAACTGCCACGTGCATGTTCAACATGACCACCACGGGCGACAACCGCCTCATTCGAATCCAAATGCCAACCATCTACCAAAACGGCGAGGATGTTCGCATGGGAGACAACCTCTACCAACTGGCGGCCGATGTGCAAGTCGGTCCAATCAACCCGACGGTCCAAACGAACTCTGAAAACAATGTATTCCTCACCACCGATTACGTGGAACTCGTGGGCCGTTTCAGTTCCATAGCGTCCCAACCGCTGACCTACACGTGGAGAGAGGGATTCTACGTTTGGGGCACTGGTCAGGTGTTGAACCGAACCGGTGAAGACTTCGGACTCGGCCATCACAACATAACCCTCCAAGTCGACGATCCGTGGGGTGAAACCGAATACACCTATGTTGAATTTGACATCCTCAACTCGGTTTCCATTCTGGCCGAACCGTACATGACGGGTTTTGCCATTACGGAACAGGAAGCGACGGCGTCCCACTCCATGCTGCTACCCCACCTCGGGAACAATTACGGCATTGGTGGGGGAGAATCGCCGTTGATGATGATCGAGGTGAAGGTCGAAACAGAATCTTCGGAAGACCTCGGTCTGCGAAGTTTGGACCTCACGCTGAACCTTACACAAATACTGCCTGAAAACATTGACCTTTCCACGGTCGACCTCCGATACCTCCCTTCACTGGACAGCGTTTCGTGGGAATTCCTTGACGGTGTCGACTCCTACTCGTTTACACCAGACCACACGCAAGTTGATGTTATGATGACCAAAACCGGTGTTCTTCTGCTCGTCGGCGTCCTGCCAAACGCTGATGTTTCAGCGGAAGAGGTGGAATGGTCCCAATTGATGGGTGGCCAGATCGAATTGAATTGGACGCCAACTGGCGACATGACAAACCCGTATGTTGGGGGCTGGAACATTTACAAAATTGCTGGAATCACGGGTACAACCGTGTTCCCTGAAACAAGCAGCGGCATCAACGAAAACATCTGGGAGGAACTCACGCTCGATTCGTTGACCACAACGCTCTCACTCACCGAAAGCGGATGGGTTGACCCGCTACCGCTTGAAACCGGCATTTGTGCTTCCTACGCCATCATACCGATTGACCGTGAAGGAAACGCAAACCTACAGCGAGCCAACATCACCCGTGTTGACGGGGCTGCCGGCCAAGTATGCGGCGATGCCATTCCTCCCTCAACCACCTTAACCGATCTCTCTCACTCCTGGAGGTTCACCAACGACACGGCCTGCTTTGACCAGCAACAAGACTGGTCCTTGTGCTACGAGACAACCTTGACATGGACATGGCCAAACCATGAGGCTCAAGGCAACGTGTCATGGAACGTGTATCGGGTTGAAACGCGCCCGAGCGACATCGACCTACGATTTATCGAGCCATTCATCAACGGCATGGAGGGTGTACCCGGAGAACAAGCCACGCTCATCCAAACTGGCCTCGAGCGGGATGGAATCCAACCCCATCGCACCTACTACTACATCTTCGCACCCATTGACAGTGTAGGCAATGAATTGGAAGCTGCGAACTACCCTTCCGACAACATCGAGCGAGTCAACATTGACGATGACTGGTGGACATACAACCAACACCTGATTCCTCCGGAGCCCGAACCTCCAGAACCACCACTCGGCGTTCCGTGGTTGCAAAAACTCAACGATGCCATGGGTGCAGAAGAATTCCAACTTGCAGGAGCCGCCTTGCTCGCAACGATTTTGCTGAACTTCATCCTCTTGCCGTTGATATTGAAGAGGCGCAAGCGACTCAAGCGGGTTCTCGATGCCCGGAGACGCAACAAAGCTGCTTCTATGAGTGAATTTGACGACTTCTTCGAGTGAAGTGGCGCGGCAGGGGAGATTCGAA
>DANX01000016.1:12891-22772 GCA_002502295.1 Euryarchaeota archaeon UBA561
ATGGCCAGGCTATGCGACTGCCGCTCGCACGCCGTCCACCAACGAACCTCACATCAAGATGACGGTGTTTACAAATCTTCGGAAGAAGGTTGAAAACGGCTCACAGCGGGCCCAAAAACCCGAGCCTTGTTGGTGGAATGAACGCGATGACCACCAAGGACAAGAACATCCATCCAAGGTAAAAGAGACTCCTGAAAAACGACTTGGCAGCCTTGGGCATTCTGCCGTTCTCATCAAAGGGTTCGTGTGGATCGATTGACCAGACGGAGTGAGCATACCAGAGGGTTAGGCCGCCCGATACAAAAGCCCACAGCAGAGGTACACCCGATTCTGGCCAGAAGCAAGGCACCGACCCCAGGAGGAACAGAAGAACACAGTAAATTTTGGATTGAAGGACCGTGTGCTCTGCTCCTTTGACTTCGTTCATCATGGGGATGTTGACTTTTCCATACTCTCCTGAACGGTACAGAGCGAGGGCCCAAAAATGGGGTGGAGTCCAGAGGAAAATAAGGAAAAAGAGCATCCAGGGGACGGGCGAACCAAGATCGAACATGTTAGCGTTGGCGATGGAATCACCCGCTGCTGCAGCCCATCCAATCAGAGGTGGGGTTGAACCGGCTATGCCTCCGATGACAATGTTTTGAGGCGTGCGACGCTTGAGCCAGATCGAATAGATCAACACGTAAAAGAAGACCGAAAAGGCGGACCAGAATGCAGCCTTGGCGCTCACGAGCAAAAACAAACTCGACCCAATGATGGCGATGATGGAGCCGAACAATAAGGCAAATCGAGGAGTGGCATGACCCAACGGAATTGGACGATTCATCGTACGGCGCATGTGAGGGTCAATGTCAGCATCGTACCACATGTTGATGGCGTTCGAACCCCCTGCGGAGAGCGTACCTCCAACGACCGTGATGAGGATGACGTACCCGGTTTGTGCCCATGTTCGCTCAACGCCCATGACGTCATTTCGGGCCAAGGTGTCGTGAACGAGGATAGCACAAATGGCCGTAATTTGAAGAAGAACGATGACTCGTAACTTCATCAGTTGCGTCATCACCTTGAGCATACCCGGATGAGGGGGGGATTGAGCACCGCTAAACTCACTCATTCCTGTTCACCCAGATGAGAGGGGCTCCTGTTCTGGTTTTTAGCAAATCGGACGGCGAACATCAAAAAGACCGAGGAAAGAAAGGCGGCGACTCCACCCACCAAATGGAGCAAAGAAAGCCATTCAGGGAAATCTCCAACCTTTGCAAAGACAATGTAGGAGCCACCGATCATCACGTTGAGCAACCACAGCCCGGTCGTTATCTCTGCAAAGCGGACCAACTCTGCACTTCCTGCTTTTTGCTCGGACGCCATGCGAAGGTTGCTTACGCCCAAGACCAAGACCAAGCCGACAACCAAAGCACCAGACCGGTGAATCATTTGAATGAAAATACCGGGGCCGTCGAGAGAGGGCAGAAACGAGCCCTGACACTTTGGCCAGCCGTTGGGGAAGCCTACGGAGCAACTTTGGTTGTACTGGCCTCCGGCTGAAGACGATACCCAAGCGCCCAGAACGAGCAAAAGGCCCACAGCCGCCGTCATTGAATGAACACGCTTTGATTGGGCGTCGAGAAAGGCCATTGGCGCTTGAAGAAACCTCCATTCTGCGCCCTCTGCAATGCGCATGGCCATGAATTGCCAGAACAAACCTCCGGTGAACACACAGGCAAGAGAAAGGTGAGCGGCGACGGTCCAGTCGGCGTTGTCAAAATGAACGGTGACGGCCCCGAGAACGGCTTGAAGAAGCAAAAGCAGAGCAGAAATTTGGCTGGCCCGCTCAACACGGGAACCGTAGGTACCCCGGAGCCTTCGCATGGCCAGAACGTTGAGAAGAATGGGAACGGCGATGACGCC
The DNA here is from genome assembly GCA_002502295.1 of Euryarchaeota archaeon UBA561. Taxonomy (GTDB): domain Archaea; phylum Thermoplasmatota; class Poseidoniia; order Poseidoniales; family Poseidoniaceae; genus Poseidonia. The sequence continues at coordinate 14,800 of DANX01000016.1, forward strand.
GACAAGCATACGGTGGAACCACTCAACAAAAATTTGGAACACTGTGTAGCGATGATCTTCCCCTCTGGAATCTTCCTGGTCGGGGTTTGCTTCCCAATACGCTGCTTGTTCTTCCTCAGAGATATCAAAATGCCACGTCCCGAAACATGTCGGCCATTCAGGGCAGGATTCTCCTGCATCGTTGATTCGTATGGAACCGCCAACAACGACGATGAGCAGCGCGAACACCGCAAGCATAAGCGGAAGAGTGGATGGACGGCGCCACCACGAAGGTTCCATGTTCGGGCGTGTGAGCAGACCCCTTTTGAACAAATGCCTACTCCCAAGAGCATGGGTTCACAACCTTGGCCACTTCTCATCGTCGCAGTGATGCTGTTGAGTCTCGCTCCGGCCTCAGCAAACCAAACGCAAGCCAACACGGCACAGCAAGAGGGTTTGTTGATGGACGTGGCGTTCATGTCAACTGACTGCTTGGAAAACGCCACGTGTGAGGCACACCGCCCGGCCCACCTGATAGAATACTTCAGCGCCGATTGGTGCGAACCATGCGTTCAAGTTGGCGAATCATTGGACGCACTTGCAAGCAACCAAACCGTTGTTCTCCAACACCATCCCTCTCCTCAAGACCTAAGCTTTTTCTCTGATTCGAAGCAACGCAACGATGCAGATTACCGGCTGCTGTTTTTCCCGTCCATCGTCCTTGATGGAACGCACTTGTTCACCGGCACACGACAAAGCATGGATCTTGTTTCGACGATGGAAAACGAAACCAACAGTTGGCAAGGTCTTGAGAACGTTTCCTTTTCCAACAACACACTGCGATGGAACGCATCGATCAGCGGAACGGTGGTGGTCTGGGCCCTCACGCCAACGCCGCATGAGGTGTCGGGGAAGGTTCATCGATCGGTGGCTTACGAACGCTTTGCGATGAATGCCTCCGCTGGGGAACTTGTTGTGAACGCAAGTGCGCTTGCATCAAACACCTCAATGGTGATTCTTCTGGAGCAAGAGGGTGTTCGCAACTTGACCGTCGCTTCGTTGGCTCCAACTGGAGCGATGGACCTCATCGACAACACCGTGGGCACCACCTCGGGCCCCACCGCCGAATCCGAAATCTACCTTCCTGCACTGGTTAGCGCTTTTTTGGTGTTCATGCTCCTGCCAGCGATCATCACACACCTGCGGCTCACCAGAGCAAATCGGACGAAAACGAGCACGGATATTGGGTCTGAAGAATGAGGTAGGTTCAAAAAGAGTTGCCATGTCGGCAACATGCGATACCTTCGCAGTTGATTGTCAATGGTCAAGCCAGCACGCCAACACACCCGCTTTGAACGCGCCCGAATCATTGGTGCTCGCGCCCTACAAATTGGAATGGGCGCCCCACTTTACGCCACGGAAGAGGTCCTACGTGACCAATTCAAAGAAGAACTCGTTTCCCTGTACGGATTGGAAGAAGCCAACATTCGCTTTGTCCTCGACCCGCTCAAGATCGCCCTCTACGAGTACGAAAACCACCTCATCCCCATCGACATCGATCCTCACGAATCGTGAGGATAGGCGTTGGATGTAAAGCCGTAAAAGTCGGCTTCTGACACCTCGGGTAGGGCATCCCGCCTTACGAGAAGCGTGCGAACCGCCCACAGGTCAACAAAAATCCGATATTTGGTGGTAGCATCCAAGTAATCAACTCCGCTTGAACCCCCTGTTCCCATCCTTCGTCCAATCATCCGCTCAACCATTCGAGCGTGATGGGTCCGGAAGAGCAACATGGATTGTTCCAATTCAACAAAACTGTCGATGAGGCGTCGGGGCCAAGACAACAGCGGAAGGTCTCGATATGATTCTATAAACAGCAACCCTGCTCGATGGCGAATGGCTTCTCCATCGGCGATGAGAAACTGCTCTGCGGCGGATATACCTGCTTCAATTCGAGGCCGTACTGTCGCTTCCTCGCCGTGCCCAATCTCGATCATGTGGGCAATCACGTGTTCACCATGCTGGACCATGGCTTCGAGGTGTTGATCGACGTACTTGCGAACAGCGTCGTGGTCGCCATCACTCCCCGGGGAGGACCCGTGGATTGGAGTGCGAGACAACCATGTCGTGAGCACCTCGTTCAGCGATGGTTCCCCAATCGTGTGTTCAAAATCTTGAAGCGCCAGAGCGGAAACTTTCCCTTCCTTAGCGAGCCGCTTCATGTGCTGAAGTGGGTCCATGCCCCCAACGCGTCCTTTGTTCTCAAGGCCCATGAGAACCTCCAGTTCCCTCATTTGCCACGATTCAAAACCTGACGACGTTCCAAGTCTGTCCCTGAACGCCAGGAAATCCTGAGGGGAAAGAGTTTCCATGACTTTCCACTGATCAGCGAGCAATCGGAAGATTTCACTGACCCGCTCCAAATGATGAACCACTCGAGGGATGGCGGATTCCTCGATGTGCTCATTGTTCATGAGCGCCCGGGCTTCTTTCAATTCACGAAGAATCAACTTGAACCACAATTCGAAGGTTTGGTGCACGATGATGAAGTGCAACTCGTCATTCGATGGAAGCGGCGCATAACCATCCGGGCCATCTTGCAAAGCGAGGAGTTCCTCGAGACGCAGGTAGCCTGCATAGGTGATGCGCGTGGAGGGTGATGGCTCGTCCATGAAACCCACTGGGCGAAGCAACCCCATGAAACCTTCACTCCAAACCGCCCGAATCCACGCACCTGGTCAACCAAACGCATCTGGAGGTTTATTCAAATGAAACGCTTTTTACAAGATTCCTTGACATAATACTCATAGAGCGATTACGAAACCCCTCCATATGGGCGTACCACAAACCTCGGTGCAGGAATGGCTCAATGGCTACGACAAAGAAGCCATCACGGTAGGGGTTGTAGCCTCGCATTCATCGCTCCAAATCCTCCACGGAGCTCGGCAAGAAGGCTTCAGGACCCTTGGTATCGCCGTCGGAGAAAACCGCCGCCGATTTTACAAAGCCTTCCCGGGAGCCGACCCCGACGAATGGCTGATGCTCGATGACTATCGGGAAATGTTGGATTACGCCGAATGGTTCCGTGAAAAGAACGTGATCATTGTTCCCCACGGCTCCTTGGTTGAATACTTGGGTGCAAACAATTTCCGAAACCTCGAAGTCCCTACGTTCGGGAATCGAAACATCCTCCACTGGGAGAGCAGCCGTGCCTTGCAGCGACAATGGTTAGAAGACGGAGGCTGTACAATGCCCAAGGTGGTAGAGGACCCTCACAACATCGACGGACCCGTCATTGTGAAGTATGCCGGAGCCAAAGGCGGACGAGGATACTTCGTCGCTCGTGATTACCGAGATTTCCGCCGAAACGTGGACATCGAAGAGGAATTCACCATCCAAGAATATGTCCTCGGATGCCGCTATTACCTCCATTTCTTCTTCGATCCAACCGCAGAAGACGGTTTCCAAGTCCAAGGTCGAGGTGAGCACGCAGGGAAGAACCTGGGCCGCCTTGAACTCCTGTCAATGGACCGCCGCGATGAAAGCAACGTTGACGAATTCTACAAACTCGGTTCCCTTCGAGACTTGCGCGAGATGTCGCTCGAACCGTCCTTTGTCGTCACTGGAAATCAGCCCGTCGTCATTCGTGAGTCGCTTCTTCCTCGAGCCTTTGAGATGGCAGAAGGGACCGTCGCTGCCTCATACAATTTGGAGGAGGGTTCCCGTGGCATGCTCGGCCCGTTTTGTCTGGAGACCATCGTGACCGACCAGCTCGAGTTCAAGGTGTTCGAGATAAGCGCACGCATCGTGGCAGGTTCGAATCCATTCGTTGGAGGCTCACCCTATTCAGACATCAACGAGCCATTCATGTCGACTGGGCGACGAATTGCTCGGTCAATCCGCAAGGCGCTGAGCGATGACCGCTTGGACGAGATTATTTCGTGAGCTCAGTCGTCTTCCATTAACGCATCGAGGTCAGGTGCACTTGGAAGAGGCACATTGGTTTCTGCTTCCTCAGGAACGGCGACGTCGTCGATTTTTTCTTCCTCGGGTGCGGCGTCCTCAACTTTTTCTTCAGCAGAGGCATCAGGATTGAGCCCCCGTGCTGCCGCTGCAATCTCAGCTTCGAGTTCCGACTTGCGAGCTTCGCGCTCTTCCGGCGACGGCAGGTTGAATTCTGCCACCAGCATGATAGGGTCGCCGGAGGACAACTCTCCGTTGTATTCCAGTGGCTCGCCACCCGGGGTGACGATAACTTGGAACTTGGTTGGGTCCTTGCTCTTCCGCTTTTGGTGCTTTTTGTAGTGGTGAACATAGACTTGGTAGGCACCTGCAGGGGCCTTTCCTTCTTCCCAAAAGACGTTTTCAACCGGTTTGCGGGTTTCGGCTCGTACGTTGGCATCGACGTCCAATTCGCCACCGCAGGCGGATTTCTTGTTGCCGCCGTGGATGCGTTCGCCCGACGGACAAACAACGTGCAAATCCAAATCGTTGTAATTGTTCCACATCAGTGAAATCTGAACATCCGAGGATTGGGCACCCTCTCGCTCCAACCTGGCTTGAAGCTCAGACATGGCTCGTTGAGCGGCCTCTTTTGCTTCGAGCATTTCTTCTTCGCGGGCCGCCTCGATTTCAGCGAGACGTTCAGATTCGGCTGCTTCGATTTCAGCTTGACGGGTTTCTTCAACTTCGGCAATGGCTGCTTGAGATTCTGGTACGTCCATGCCAGCGGCCAGCAACTCCTCTTCCAGTTTTTGCCGAGCGGCTGCGCGTTCTTCCGGAGAGGGAAGGTTGAATTCAGCCACCAACATGATCGGATCGCCAGCCGACAATTCACCGTTGTATTCACGGGGATCTCCACCTTGGTTGATGATAACTTGGAATTTTGTGGGGTCCTTGCTTCGTCGCTTCTTGTGCTTCTTGTAGTAGTGCACATAGACTTGATAGCGTCCTGCTGGCGCTTGTCCGTCTTCCCAAAACACATTCTCAACGGGCTTCCTTGTTTCGGCTCGAACGTTGGCGTCAACGTCCAATTCACCGCCGCAGCCAGATTTTTTGTTGCCGCCGTGAATGCGTTCACCTGAAGGACAGAGCACGTGCAAATCCAAATCGTTGTAATTGTTCCACATCAAGGAGATTTGAACATCGGAGGATTGTGCTCCTTCACGGTCCAGGCGAGCACGCAATTCCGACATCGCTCGTTGAGCAGCGTCTCGAGAGGCAAGCATTTCTTGTTGACGAGCCGATTCAATCTCAGCCAGCCGTTGGTCTTCAGCATCGGCGAGTTCAGACTGGCGTTGCGTTTCCAGTTCGGCGGCTAGCCGAGCTTCTTCCGCGTCCCGTTCCGCTGCTCGACGGGATGCTTCTTCTTCATCTCGAAGACGGGCCTCTTCGAGTTCAGATTGGCGTCGAGCTTCATCCAATTCTCGCTGACGACGAGCCTCTTCTTCCGCTCCGGCCTGTGCGAGTCGGCGCTGGTTGAAACGCTCTTCAGCGAGTTGACGGTCGCCCAGATTCTGTTGGCGTAGAAGGTCTTGAATCGTGGCTAATTTGCGGTCCAAGTTCTTCTTTGCTTTTCCAAAACCCATCCCGGAATGTTGCTGAAGCAGCCCCTCTGCTTTCATTCCACTTTGGAGGTTGACTTGGGCCTCACGACGCATGACGATGAACATGAGACCGAGGGCAAATGCACCCCCGAGGGCGATTGACAGAACATAATCTCCCAAAGCCATGGTCCCTCCACCACGAACTACCTCTTGAAACATGCGTTGAATGTATTACGGCCCGTTCATCAACGCCAAAGAGCCTAACAAGTTGATTCTCAAGCACACATCATGCGCGAGGTGGCTCTCACATGGACCAGAGAATCCATCGCAAAAACTGACCTCGCCGCGCTGGATGAGGTTGTTGAACAACTAACATTTGTCGCCAACCTACTGATTACCCCCGAAGGCGTGAGGCAAATCATCCTGCCGAGCTACCACGAAGGAAAATCGGTTGAAGATCTAGAGAACATCTCCTACATCACGGTGGAACAGCGCCTGAATGAACGAGAAAGCGAAGCGCTCGTCATATGGAACACACACGCCTTGGTCTGTCTGGCCTCAACGACGGAGAACATTCACGTGATGCCTCCAAGCGAATTTGACAACGGAACGTTAACCATCACGCTCAGGGGCATCCCTCAGGCCGTTGCATCGTTCGTCAAACTAAGCAAAGTGTTTCTCCCTCCGGCCGACATTCGCGTGTGTGATGTCAGGGCTCATGAAAACGGCCTTGAGCAGGCGCTTACTCCTCGCCAATACGAGTGCTATGGGTTGGCCCTCAAGCACGGCTACTACGACGAGCCAAAGGCCATCACCATGCAGGCTCTCGCCGACATCCTCGGCATCGCACGGTCAACGTTCCAAGAACACCTTCAATCAGCCGAGCAAGCCGTTCTGGTTTGGGCCGGAGAGCAACTCTGACAAGTGGATGAAGCAAACCAAACCTTTGATGAGGGCGGCAACCTCGCATGTTCATGGGCAAAACCGACCGGCTGAACCGGCTCCTTCCAAACCAACGCGGCGTTTGGATTCCCATCGATCACGGAGCGTCGGACTACCCCACTCCCGGACTGAAAGACATCGAAGGACTCATACATTCCCTCATCGATGCAGGCGTGAACGCCATCGTTGCCCAGAAAGGCTTGGTCAGCAAGTACGCTCATCTTTGTGAGGGCACTGCCACGAACATGGTGGTGCATTACTCTGTCTCGACCCGGCACGCAGGACCCGACATCAACAACAAGGTTCTCGTCGGGCACGCAGATGAAACCACAAAGCGTGGAGGAATAGGCGTTTCAAGCCAAGTCAACATGGGCAGTGAAAACGAAGCGGCAATGATCGCACGAATGGGCGAACTCAATCGACAGGCACTGCACAATGACCTCCCAGCATTTGGGATGGTCTACGCCAGAGGACCTCATCTCAACCACCAATCGGGGGATTTCACCCACTCGCAGGCCCATGCCGTCCGCCTGGCCTTTGAACTGGGATGTGACGCAGCAAAGTGCGTATGGACCGGCGATAAGACCTCGTTTGCAGAAGTTGCCAGGAGTGCACCTATCCCCTTGTTGCTAGCAGGAGGACCCGCCAGCAACGACACCGCAGATGTGCTAACCATGGTGGAGAAAGCCCTCATGGCAGGAGCCAGCGGTGTGTGCATGGGACGACAAGTGTTCGCTCACCAACGTCCTGGAGCCATGGCAAAAGCGCTTGTAATGATGGTCCACGAAGGCGCCTCCGCAGCTGCGGCCATGAGCGCTGTCGGATTGTGAGGTTGTCGAATGGAACTTTGGCTTCGCACACCTGATGATTTACAGCCCACCAATCGCGAAGGTGTTGACCGTTTCTTCTCTCCCGAACCCCACGATTCAAACCTCCATGTGAGCGATACAATCCTCTTCGAAGGAAACAACATCATTGGAGCGTACGTCTACATCCGCGATGGTGCAACTCAGCGTACAGGCATTGCTCATTTAGGCACAGTGGATTGGATCTTCGTAGAATGTGAAACGTGGTCGATGATACCCCTCGAGAATCTCATCGCCCATCGAGGGGGGACGCATACAAAAATAGCAGCCATGATCTCAACACCACTTGAAGCCCAAGGCGCCGGTTTTGCTCTCCAAGAAGGCGTTGATGCGCTCGTTATCAACAATGAACCCACCATGCTTGAAGCGGCCTTGAGCGTGAAAGCGCAACGATTGGAGCGGGCAGGTCCCGCCCAAACCTTCAGCCAACAATCCATGCAAGCCATTGACCTCACATCATTCTCGATTGAATCCGTTGAAGAAGCGGGTGTTGGCGACCGCTATTGCCTTGATTTTTTATCCGCTTTCTCCGAAGGCGAAGGAATCTTGGTGGGTTCGAGCGCACAGTCCCTCTACCTCGTCCACAGCGAAACCATCCCGTCGACCTTTGTTCCGACACGTCCCTTCCGAGTGAACGCCG
>DANX01000079.1 GCA_002502295.1 Euryarchaeota archaeon UBA561
ATTGACACGCCATCCTTTCTTGTTTGGGATGAAGTGACCCCACCCGCCATAGTAATAGGTGTGAGGTTGTGAGCACGGAGATGTCCATGCCCATGTGGCAAGGTCGGGTGAGCCGCCATGGAAGAGTATTGGCACAATCTCTCAATCGATGAAAGCCTCGTCGCACAACAGAGTTCTACAAACGGTCTATCCGTTGACGATGTTGTTGAACGACGGAGTAAATTTGGATTCAACAAGTTGGACGAACAGGAAAAAACATCGGCCTTTCTTCGATTTTTGTCCCAATACAACGATCCGCTCAACTACCTCTTGATCGGTGCGGCTTTGGTGGCTTTGGCGATTAAGCCAGACCATCCTGGGGATGCGATTTTCATCTTTATCGTGTTGACGGCCAACGCTGTCTTCGGTTATTGGCAAGAGACGCAAGCCGAACAAGCCATGGATTCTCTGAAGCAAATGTCCATCTCGAATTGCGTCGTGATACGCGGTGATTACGAAAGTGAAGTGCCGACATCGGACTTGGTGCCTGGCGATGTCGTTCGGCTTGAACAAGGATTGAATGTGCCAGCAGACGTTCGCTTGCTGTGGTCGCAACATTGCAAAATTGATGAATCAGCATTGACGGGAGAATCCTTGACAATACGGAAAACGATTGAGCCTCTGCCTGTAGACGCTGTACTCGCCGACCGAAACAATATGGCGTTCATGGGGACCACCGTTTCGTCCGGCCGCGGCCTCGGATTGGTTGTCGCTACGGGCATGAAAACGGAACTAGGTAAAATTGCCAGCAACATCGCAGATGCACAAACGCCGAAAACGCCGTTGGAGCTGAAGCTTGAAAGTCTTGGAAAGTTCCTGGCTTTTATCGCACTCATCGTTGCCGTACTGTTGGTTTCGTTGAACCTTCTCGTGTCGTATGCCAAACCCGATGTGAATCTCAAAGAGGTCGTTGTCCAGCAATTCATTATTGCCATATCGATTTTTATTGCCATTGTACCAGAGGGCCTTCCCATTATTTTGGTCATAACACTTTCACTTGGTATGCGGAACATGGCGAAGCACAAAGCCATCATCCGTCGCATGAAGGCTGTGGAGACGCTTGGTTCAACGACCGTTATTTGTTCTGATAAAACCGGTACACTCACCAAAAATCAAATGACGGTGCGAAAAATTGTCACATTGAATCACACCTACCAAGTCACTGGGGAGGGATTTGAGCCGCATGGACATTTGTTGGAGGACGGCGCTGAATTAACGGACTCGGATCTTTCCACCTCACAATCAGAACTTGGCTTCCGGCTTTTAGGCGCCTGCTTATCACTCTGCCATAATTCCAACATTGTCAAATCTGACGGCCATTGGCTAGCCATCGGTGATCCAACCGACTCAGCGTGTGCCGTCGCAGGGTGGAAAATCAACGGGGATGTGAAGAAATTTTCTCATCGGCACCCCCGCTTGAATGAATTCTTCTTTGATTCCGTCCGCAAGCGAATGAGTGTAGTGCACGAATATGAGGGCGAACAATGGATTTTTTCAAAGGGTAGCGCCGGTGGCTTCCGGGATATTGCGAACAAAAAAATTGTTGGCAATTCCATCGTTCCGCTTACGGATGACGATCGAAAAGCCATCTCTGCAATGAACGATGAAATGGGTTCCAATGCGATGCGCGTCATTGCGATTCTCGCCCGTCGTGTTGTTGACGGAGAAGATATTGAAGCCATTGATACAGTGGAAAGCGACCTGATTTACCTGGGTTTAATCGGCATCATGGACCCTCCCAGACCAGAGGTAAAAGAGGCGATAGCAACGTGTCTGCGCGCAGGCATCAAGGTGAAAATGATCACCGGTGATCAACAGATGACCGCAGCAGCCATTGGCTCTGAACTCAACATCAGTTCAGCCTCGACGTCATCAATTGACGGAAAAGAACTGGCGTTGTTGAGCGATGAAGAACTTCTCAAAACCACCGGTGGCGTTTCCATATACTCGCGTGTCACGCCAGACCAGAAAATGCGCATTGTGTCCTCATTGCAAGAACAAGGCGAGATTGTTGCCATGACCGGAGACGGTGTTAACGATGCCCCTGCTCTTTCTGGGGCCAACATTGGAATTGCCATGGGTATCGCCGGAACAGACGTCGCAAAGGATGCCGCAGACATGGTCCTGCAAGACGACAATTTTGCCAACATCGTCCATGCAGTTGAGGAGGGCAGGAAAATATACCAAAACATACGCAACTTTGTCAGGTATCAAGTTTCGACGAACGTCGCTGCTGTTTCGCTTCTCGTTCTGGCGACCCTGTTCTTTGGCCCTGAAGCACTGCCACTGACAGCAACGCAAATTTTGGTCATCAACATTCTGATGGATGGACCACCGGCTGTGGCTCTGGGTGTCGAAAAGAAGCACGGGAACGTGATGGACCGTCCACCGCGACCGGTCGACGAAGGTCTGCCCAGCGGCCGCGATATTTCGCTCATTTTCTACCTTGGCGCCGTGATGATGATTGGATCGCTGGCCGTGTTCTACCTCGCAGGAGGGGCATTAGCAGATCCGAGCAACCAATGCGGATTGATTCCAACTGAAACCACCACGAGTGCCTTCGATATGGAGCGATGCTTAGCAGGCGATGAAGCTGCCATCGACGATTGGCAAGCGTACGCAGATGGTCACTATCATCATGCCCAAACAATGACATTTTCAGTGTTCATCGTGTATCAGCTGTTCAACGTGATGAACTGCCGGTCAAACGAAGAAAGTGTGTTTGAACTCGGTATCCTCTCAAACAAGGCGATCAACTATGCCTTGCTTATCTCATCAGGGTTGCTGATTTTCTTTGTTCAACTCGCAAACATTTCGATACCGCTTGTCGGTATTGAAATCGGGGCTCTTCTTTCGACCAATACGCTTTCCCAAAACGATTGGATGGTCGTCGTACTCATTGCCTCCAGCGTGTTTATCATTGAGGAATTCCGAAAATTCATCGTAAAATCGAGGATGTTCGCTGTTCGTTAACGTTGGTGGAGTTAAGCACATCTTCTTGAAGAAGAAACGTCAGGAACCACCATGATGGCCAGTGCTCAACCTGCCCCGTTGGCAGGTGAAGACGCGTTCTGGCTTGAGCGACTTGATACCAGTCTGCGGTCCACAACATGGTCGCAGGCGTTGGCACCACTGGCCGAGAAACTTGCCCAAAACATTCCACTCAGCATCCAAGACGGCATGACACTCTACCTCCATCCAGACTTGCATGAAGTGGGTGCGCTCGCTCACCATGTACGCTCGGCTCGCTTTGGAAATCGGGCATTTTTTAATTCCAATGTTCACATCAACCAAACCAACATGTGTGTGCTCGCATGCAGATTTTGCGCCTTTCGGCGAAGTCCCCGGGCAGACGATGCGTATGCGATGTCCATTGATGAGTACATGGATGACCTCGCCAACTATGCTCACGCCATAGACGAGGTCCACTCCGTCGGAGGACTTCATCCCGAATGGGGGGTTGAACATTACGAAAACCTGTTTTCGCAAATCGCGCAAACGTATCCATCAATTTCCATCAAGGCTCTGACTGCGGTTGAAATCAAACACCTTGGCCAACGCTCATCGATGCCAACAAAGGAAGTATTAGCACGTCTCAAAGCCGCCGGATTGACCTCGCTGCCAGGCGGTGGCGCGGAGATTCTCGACGACGGGGTCCGCAAAATCATATGCAACGGTAAAGAGAGCTCTGCTGAGTACCTCCAGATTCACCGAGAAGCCCACGAAGTAGGTTTGCCTTCAAACTGCACCATGCTGTTTGGAACGATTGAGGCTTTGGAACAACGACTCCAACACATGATTTCCTTGAGGGAGCTCAATGCTTCAACCAAGGGATTCCAATGCTTCGTACCATACCCGTTCCTGCCCGATGATACCCGACTTCCACAAGCCCAATTAGCAACAGGTACCGAAGTCTTGCGTACCATCGCTGTCTCACGCCTGATGATCAACACCATACCTCACATCAAAGCCTACCGAATGAACATCGGAGACCACCTCGCCGAACTCGCTCTCCAATTCGGTGCAGACGACATCGACGGCACGGTGCAGAAGGAGTCAATCATGCACCTTGCTGGGTCTTCAGCGCCGCTTGATCATGACCGTGCTAAACTCGCTCGACTCATCAAAGACGCTGGATGTGAACCGATTCAACGCAACACGACCTACACACAATTTGAACCCTACACTCCACCGGTCATCAAACGCCGACGCGTCCTTCCGATGGCGACTCAATGACGTGATGACATGGGCGCCACCTGGACCTCGACGTTGGGTAGGGTGGCATTCATCAATTGCGACCCGCTTTACCATCGCCTCTCAAGCGACTGGAGCATTCTATCGGCGCCTCCATCTTGGCTGACGGGACATGTTCTTCGACGAGACTGTATTCTCGCACCCATACCCGCTGCAGACTATGCGAAACACTCGGATGAGTTGATTCTCTTGCCCGACATTGGTATTGGTAGCCAAGGCGAGGTCGGCAGCGTGTTGTTGTTCGGCGGAGTACCGCTTGAATCCATGAAAACCATTGCATTACCAAGCGATTCAGCAACGTCCGTTGCGCTGTTGAAGCATCTCATCTCCAAGAAAGGGCACACGATAAACTACATTTCAACCGGGCCGGATTACGATTCCATGATGGCGATAGCGGATGGTGCCTTGCTCATCGGAGACCGAGCCTTGGAAGCAGCAAGGGAATTTCCTGAAATGGTCCAAATGGATCTTGGGACGGCTTGGATGAAGGAAGAAGGTTTGCCCATGATCTTCGGTGTGTTCGTCGCACGAAAGGACACCCCTAAACCTCTCCTTCTCGCCGCTCACACCTCACTTTTGGAAAATCTTGTCCAATTTGAAAACGAATCCAGCAAACGTCACGATGTTATTCAATGGTCAATGGAAAAATCCGGCCTCACATATGAGCGGCTCGACCAATATTACGGAGAAGTCTTCAACCGCCTCAACAACCATCACCTTGATGGATTGTTTTGTTTCTTAAAACAGGCTTGTGGCATGACGGATGAACCTGAATTCGCTTGGTTGTAATGAACGCGTCTGTATTCAAATTCAAACGGATGGTTCATGAAGGGCACACTGGTGGACAAAATCATGGTCGTTGAACTACCTCTTGATGAATCAGGCAACAAAATTGTGCGTATTGGACATAGCCCTGACCCGGACGATGCCTTCATGTTTCACGCCATGACAACGAATGCGTTTCCTACCCCGGGCTACAATTTCGTGCACGAACTTCAAGACATTGAGACGCTTAATCATCGTGC
>DANX01000043.1 GCA_002502295.1 Euryarchaeota archaeon UBA561
CCCCAAAAGGGTCGGCCATGGTGCGAGGTCCTCCATCACCAACATCAAGGCTTGCACACCCGCCAAGTCGGAGGGTTCAAACCAAGTGGGTTCAGCGCAATGAACGAGGGCACACCCATGGATGAAGGTGACGTTTGGGATGAAGAGGAAGAAATCCTCGACAATGCCACCCACTGCCCGGTCTGTGAGGAGATGACTGCCCACGACATTCTTCGGGAGAAGAAAATTGCAAACGGGGCTGACTTCAAACTCAGGTGTCTTTCATGCCAGCACGTACACACGGTTGAATTCCGACCTCCACCACCAGCAAACATTCCATTCATCCTAACCGATGGTCCCGATTCACAACGCGTCGTGTTGGTGGTTGATGCCGATGAGGAGTTTGTTGTGGGCGATGTGTTTGAAGAAGCAGATATGCTTTGGAGAATTCACCAAATCGAGAACAAGGCCGGACAGATGACAAGCGCTGATTCTGCAAGGAACATTGCGAGGATAACCGCCTTGCGAACGGACATGGTTCGTGTAAAATTGACGCTAACTCGAGGGGAGGAATCAACCGCAGATGTGATCGTTGTCCCCCAAGATACGACGTTCACCGGATCACACCACATGGAACACAACGGAGAGACATGGCGAATACGGGCGATTCACACGGGCACTGGCCGGACCATGCGTGGCACGGTTGAGGCCCCCGACATCAAGCGAATGTACCTCCATGAACCCCCCAACCCAGAGCACTTCACACCCCGAACTCCAAGGGAGCGACGTCAGGCTTGGAAAGAAGGTCGGCTCGGATTTAATCCGAATCCAGAACGTCCCAAAGAGCACATCAAGAAAGGCGTGAATCCAAATCCTCCAAGAAATCGTTCAAACAAGAAGAAACGAACGTGATCAGGGACGGTTCGTCCACGGCATCAAAAACGCCTTTGCAACATGTGTCCCAATGGTGGGGTTTTCCTTGAGGCGGCGAATGCTGTATTCATACCACTTTTCTCCGTAAGGAACGTACACGCGTGTGCGGTGACCTTCCTTCAACAAACGCCGACGCAGAGGGCCACGTACTCCGAGGAGCATTTGGAATTCGTATCCGGGTCCTTTGTGATGCCGTTGCGGACCAGCATTTGGCCGAGGATCGTCGATACCTGGGCCCATCTGGTAGGCGGTCAAGGCAGACAGGGTATGGTCGATAACCGGCAAATCATGACTGGCGACACCGACGTACGCCCCTGCTGCAAACATGCGGTCGATGGCGGCGTTTGTTGCATCGACGATGTCTCGATAACCCGTAAATGAAATGTCTTCGGGTTCAAGATAAATCCCCTTGCAGACGCGATAATCCGCTGCGCCTCCAAGTTCAGTCTCAAGTCCGTCAATGTCAGCGAGGGTACGGAAGAGGCGCCCTTGCAGCACCGTTCCGACGTTGGTAAGTCCCTCGTTGTGGAGAGTAAGGACCGCGTCAATGGTTTGTGTCGTCACACGATGGTCTTCCATATCCAACCGCACAAACATGTCCTCTTTTGAGGCCATTTCAACGAGTTTGCGGATGTTCTCCATGCCCTTCTCTGGGTCGATGAGAAGGCCGAAGGCGGTAGGTTTGATGCTTAAATTCGCATCAAATCCATGTTCTTTTATTGCATTCATGACACGGATGTACTCTTCAAGAAAGAAGTTCGCCTCGTCCATCGATGAAATCTCTTCGCCAAGCACGTCAACGGTGAAACAGGCACCTTCGTTTGTCAACCGCTTCATGACAGCAACGGCCTCCTCGAGACAATCCCCAGCAACGTACCTGCGGCTTACCCAACGAACAAACCATCGTGGCATGCGAACGGTGGTGGCCACGACCGCCTTGGAGAACCATCCCACCATGCCCATTCCACCTCAAAGCCGCTCTTTGACCCTTTGTGCATCTAGTGACGACTGCCCAATGCGTTCCTTGATTTGGTGCGTGGTCAAAAGCGGGACATTTTGAGAAGCCAAGAGTTCCCGGATCGCTTGTCTCTGCCACCCTTTGAACGCTTTCTTGTCCATCGAACAAACCAAATCGCCGCCGGGAAATGCTTCCCGTGTAGACTCGAGCGCACCCATAATTGATTGACGCCATGTTCCACCGATGGTTCCGTCCTCGGATTGGATAAACGGTAATGCGTAGCTGGCCAACATGTGGCCCAACCATACGCCGTCAATCGCGCCCAATTGACTGGCTCGCGGCGCATAATGCCCTCCTCCAAGCGTAACAACAACAACTTCTCCCTCACGGACGGTTTGGTTCCAATCGGTTTCTGAACCATGGAGAAGCCCGTCCCGGAGGAGGTGAGCGAGGACTTCAGCTGCACCACGGTGACCCCACGTCGCTTCGGTTGAACCCACTTCGATAAACAAGCACGGGACGGCTACGGAAGGTCCGTGGTGGGTCACTTCCAATGATACGTCAAATCCGCTGACACGCTCATCGTTTTTGGCCCGTTCCAGCAGCATTTTCCACCACGGACCTAGCCGAGTCGATGGTGGCGGAGGTGCACCTCCGTATCCCCCATAGGGGCCTTGTTGTCCGAGGGGCAAATGAGGCACGCCGATGGGATGCAGGGTTAACGACGCTTGCCCGCTGGCAGCTACGTGCCTCGACGGAAATATGATCTCTGAAACAGTCTCCCCAGTTGCGTCGTGCCAACGGCGTTCAAGATGATCTTCAAAGAGCAAACCTTCAGGGAGGTACATCATTCTCAGGTGTTGGAAAGCATAGGCTGGGTTGCCCTCAACGGAAGGCAAGGAGATCCAAGGATCGAGACGACGCAAAATGTCCGCCTGGTTGGTGCTGGCTATGTCTTTCTGATTCACAGCGATGAGAACGACCGACTCAGCCCCCATGGGCTTACCTGATTCAGGTCCTATTTTGAGGTGACCCAGACGAGGATTGACATAGAGGCGACTTGTCCTTTGAACATGAACGAGATGTTGCCCCCAAACATCCCGTTCCTCCCGGATCAACTCATCCGTCATGAAACCGGAGCTTTGGTATCAGGAATGGACGGTGAATTTTTGTGGGTCGACAAACAGATGAATCCCGTCTCTCCTGAATCGCGCCCCCATCCAATGCGGCTTTGCCACGGAGTCATCGTTGATGGCCACCTCATCGGAACATGGTTGGATCGTGAATTGATGCTTGCTTGCATGGGCTCGATACCAGTGAACGTAGCTGAGGATGGACATCAGCGAGCCGATTTGCGGGCAAGCATCGGAACGCGTGTAACGCATCACCCAGCAGGCACGACATGGGCTCATGCACTGGATGCTGAACCCATGGCGATGGTCAGCGATGGCACGATTGTGGTGTTTGAATTGTACCATCGGGGGTTGTACGGTATTGGCCTCAAAGCCGATGAGCAGTGGAGGATGCCTACACCTGAATGGTCGTATCCCAAACGCCGACCCAGAAACAAAGAGACGATTTCGCTTCACGTCCACAATTCAGAATGTTGGATCACGTCTCGAGGTGGACGTGTTCAACGTCGCTCACTCGCCGATGGGAAACTCATTGAGGAACATCTACTCGAGCACGCTGAAAGTCCGTTGGAACACCACTTCAAGCACGGTGACCACGACTTGTTGTGTTCAACCACCGGGGAAGTGACATGGTTGCACGCCATGAATGTGGTGAAACAAGTCCAGCTGGGAGGGCCGGTTCAAAGCGGCGTTTGGGACGAGCAATTCAATGGCTGGCGCATCGCTGGTTGGCGGGAGGAAATCGTCCTTTCCAACAACCACCATGAGCGACGAGAAACCCGAGAACTCCCCGTTCACATCGTGCCCTTGGGATGCGGGGCTCTTGTCCTCTATAACGACGGTTCGTGGGAAAACAGTCCGTTTGAATTCGGACGGCAAAGCGAAGAGTGAATCATTCATTCATTTGCGTGTATCCACATCGACCGCAGGACTTGCGGTTCTTGTGAACAGCGAGAAAGACGCCTTGACCGCAGGTTGGGCAGTGTTCAGCCCGCACCAACTTTCCGTCTTCGACTTTGTACTTTGACCACTTGGCCTTGGGGTTAGGACCGTCTCCCATCACTCATCGCCTCCTTCAGAAGTTTCTTCCTTTGCTGCTGATGAGCTGCGAAACGGTTCATGTCGAACGTTGATGTATCCAGGTTCCACGGCCATGGCCTCTGCCGATTCGTAAATGTAGGCCGTGCCGGTGGTCAGCGGTTGACCGAACCGGGTGGAACAGTCCTTGACGACGATGAGGTCCTTGTTCGACCCGGGCTCAAGGGAATGAACCGCATCAATGACCTCTTTTCGGGATGGTGTGGATTTCTTATCGTGCTTCCAGCTAAACGAAAGCTCGACGCGGTTCAAGATTTTGTTTTCTTTTCGATCTTCTTTTTGCATAATATTCACCTTCAACGAACATTGACTTTCAAGGCATAGCGGCCAGGCTTGTCCACTTGCAAACGCTTGGCAATCTCAGAGCGTTCTGGATTGACGATGATGACATAGCCGGTCCAATCGGACGAGACAGGGGCAGAGGGACAGCGAGGGCATTGGTCCACACCATCTGCGAGGACAAGGTGGCATTCACCACAGGAGAAAGGCATCTTCACCATGCTCATTCACTCCTATTTTTCCACTGCGGTGAGCCGAGTCCATCTTGCTTGCTGGTGAGACCAATCTTCGAGCGTCGCGGATCGGATGTATCTGGAGAAAGCGAAACAATTCGGGCTCGAACAAAGGATCCAATGGAAAGTTCACGACCGGTTTGCCGACCAATGATTTTGTTAGCACCGATGTTAATGTCCACGGGTTCATCCATGATTTGCGACTTGTGGAGGAGCGCTTCCATGGGTCCAATTCGAACAAACGCCCCGAATTCATTGACTTCCGAAACGGCCCCTTCAACGACCTCTTGGTCGTCCATGCAGAAGAGAACAGCATCAAATTGGACGCGTTGGTAAATGGCGCCGTCGCCGTGAATGATTCTTCCACGCCCGAGGGTTTTGTGGTTGTTTGTGACCAAGACGAAGCGGTTCTCTGAATCGAACTTTCCTTCAAAGGCATCCATGGAAAGGCGGTCGATGTGCTGGTCGAGCGATTGGCCCTTGCGCATGTATTCCGCAGGAATGCGAATGGTGTCTTCCTTGGTTACGACCTTGTACATTTCATCACCTCTTTGCTCTCTCAAGAGGCACGGTGATGACGGGTAGTCAAGAGACTGTTCCGTCCTTCACCGGTGAACCCTCAGGAGAGAATGCGACCGAAGTCAGTCTGTCCACCGACGGCCCCTATTTAATTCAAGCGGCAAATCCGAGGCAGACATTCTACGGCGTGGCCTTGTTTCGATGACTTTGAAGCAGGCAGGAAAAGGGGTTTTAGGTGTTGAGGGAGCCATAAGCAATAACAACCCCCCGAAACAGGTGAAACATGATGACAGCAGCAAAGCCGTGCCGCTCCGAGCGCAATGCTGTTGCATTTGCGCTGGTTTGGTTGATGCTCAGCGTGGTTGCATCACCGCTTTTCCAGCCTTCTGTGCTGGGCGAAATCAACCCTGTCATGCAGGCCGAAAGCACCTGGCAAGGTCTTGAACAACCTTGGTCTCAATACGCTCGTACCCCAACACACAACCAAACGGTTCCTGACCACGGCCCAGACGGAGGGCCAGGTATGGGAAGCGTCGACAATGTCACCTCACTGGCCACGCTTGAAAACCCGGTGGTAAACTGGCAAGTGTTCAGCGACCAAACGGAAAGCGACGCCTATGGTTCGGTTATTGGAGATTTCTCACAAAGCATTGCGGCAAGTGAAACCGCCCTGGAACGTTGCGGGGAAGGGACTCTTTTCCCGGTCATAATTTCCAGTGAAATCGTTGATTCAAGTCGCACAAGCTACCTAAACATCGTATCGGGAAACGATGCAAAAATAGCATGGCGAGTAAGCCTTGGCAGCACGGAGACCATCCGCTCCACACCCATCATTCACGACATTGACGACGATGGCTTTCCCGAAATCATCGTCACCTATGACACTCAGGGGGCATTCAACATCGATGTTTGGTCCCCACGCCTCACCTGCACCGAGGCCAACTGGCAAATTTCGGGCCACAGCAACGAACTTCTGTGGTCCTACAGCGATTCAGACGTTCGAATCGGCTCACCTTCACCGCACTGGCCAACAGCAAACAGCGACCACCTAGCGATCACTCAGCCACTTCTGGCTGACTTGGAACTTGATGGAAACCCGGAGGTGGTTGTGGCGGTTGTCGACGACCCAAACAACAACCCGCTGATCAAAGTAAACGCCTACAGCATGACAACGTCGCAACCAACCGAGGAAGACTGGAGCGTGTCCCTCGATCGAGGCACACACCCTTCCGACCCCGTCTGGGCCCAATTGGACAGTTCAACCACCTCGATTGTATTGACCACCATCGATGGCGATTCTGGAAACATGTGGATTTGGAAAATTGACGGAGAGAGCGGGTCGCTTGATTGGGAGCGGGTAGCGGTGCAGGGCACTGACAGTGATTCAGATTCACCCCGCCTTCGTCTCCCAGGGCCGGTGATTGTGCAACTCGATCAAGACAGTGCTCCGGAGATGATTCTCACGGTTCCAACCGACGCCAACGGCCGCACATCAGGAAGCGGGGCCCGTTTCATCGGGATGGAACTCACCTCAACCACTGAATTGTTTAATTTCCGAGCACAGAACGGTTATGCAGATGCCCAACCCTTAGCGTTGGACATCGATGAGGACGGCATCGATGACCGCTTATGTTGGGTGACGTGGTATTCCGAAGAATCCTTCAATTTCAAT
>DANX01000067.1:0-1620 GCA_002502295.1 Euryarchaeota archaeon UBA561
GGCCGTTCACGACGAAACACTCCGTATGCTCAGGGACACGGGGGCGGAGTTGATCATTTTGCCCGCCGACCTTCCTCCTCCACCACTCAATCCTGATGACACGCCGTTGTTGATTCATTCGGGCGAGGTCTACCCTGCTGTCGGAAGTTGGGGGATGATTCCGACGGGCATTAGCTCACCCACAAGATCTGGCATATACATTGACCTTCATCACACAATTGATGTCGAGCGTTACAGAAACGCGCTGCGTTTGGATGATTTGAGCTTCCTGAACGAATTTGGTAACGTTCCTAACGATTGGCGCCGATATTTCACCGAACAAAGTTGGACCGGGCTCGCCGGTTCCAATCAAGAAGTCGTTGCGTCAGTCATGGCACAATATGCTGGGCTGATTAAATTCCTCGCGACTTCTCCGCTTGAACACTGCAAAGTCATGGTGTTGCGACCAACTGAACGGATGTTGGAGGTGTTTCAAGCCAACCCAACATTGCAGCAGGAATTCATGAACAGAACGGAGGATTTCCTTGGTTTGCTTGTCCAACAGAAGGCCACGAACGTCCTGAAATTTCACTACTGGCCGTCAATCATCGGTTGATGATATAATCATATCCTGTCGGATCGACCGAGGCTAGTTTTGCGAGCTGCTTTGCTCGGTTGACGTAATCGGAGATGGGTTCTCCAAGGTTTGAAAACGCCATAGCTTGATCGCAAACGGCTTCAAACATCAGTTGGCTTAGGCCGGCTCTTTCGGAATTTTCGTACGCTGTTTTTGCGCTCTCGGCGGCTTTTGCAAAGTCTCCGGTGTTCAGGTGCAGCCCAGAGAGGTCGCATTGCACATCGCACATGTCCACTGTTTGGCTTGAAGCCGTGTAAAGTTCCAAGGCCCTCAACAGGGAAGTCTCTGCTGCACTGTACAAACTTCGACTTTGTTGCCATTCAGCGAGGGTGCGCAGCGCCTTTGCTTCGTCCGGACCTGCGTTCAGGTTTCGCAAGCCTTGAGTGGTCTTTGTGGCTAAATCAATCGCGTGCTCAACGCTGCCTCTATCGTATTGTCGTTGTGCTTCCATCATTTGCGAGTTCAATAGGTACAGTGGGTCATCGCTTCGAACAAGCGCACCGTTCGCGCGGTAAGGAGCTACTTTACCTTCTTCTTGAGCGATGATATTCAGTGAGTTTTTGCACACTTGAATTGCCGCCTCATCGTGAATTCGACGTGCTTCTTGCAAAACCGGATTCAACACTTCTCGTGCACGCCCGAGCTCACTGAGTTCGATCAAAACGTTCCCAAGGCTGACCCCTGCGCGAACGTATTGAGGGACAAGGTCCCACTCTCTCGCGCGGGAAAAAGAGTCCTCAAAGCTGGCCAAAGCGTCCATCAAACTGTGTTGCTTTCGATGAATGTGCCCGATGGCCACCAGGCATTCGGCAACGACGGGATACTCTTGTCGTGACTCCGCTTGTGCCAAGCCTTCATGAAGGTGGTTCAGAGCCTTTTCATGTTGACCAAAGGTGCTGAGCAAATCCCCTAATTTCACCAGCGATTGTGCATGGGCCTCGGTTGCGTTCGGATCGGAGAGGATGGCTTCATACCGTAATTGAGCATCCTCTAATCGACCCGAC
>DANX01000067.1:1996-3865 GCA_002502295.1 Euryarchaeota archaeon UBA561
CCTTCTTCTGTGAGTTTGTCGATTGCATCGACGGATTTGGAAACCCGATTTTTCTCTTCATGATTCATGCGTGTGGGGGCCGTTCCTGGACCAATGCCCATATCCATCAATTGTTGGAACACCTGAGCAACGATGCCCCCAATCTGGTCTGCGCTCGCCCCATAGTGGACAGTCAAATCGCCCATCAGGACACCGTCTTTCACCAGGGATCCACCTAGTTGTTGGGTTGCATGGAGGGGGGCGTCACCCACCACCACACTGTCTTGGATAAGGGGTGAATCGTGGTTTCCCTTCACTAAGGAATCATTCTCATTTGCAACTTCAGCGAAAGATGGCTCAACGGAAATGAAGTGGCCCCCAAGGTACCTCCAGCGTCCGTCTGGTGTTTCGAGCATGCCTGCATCCAAACAGACCCAATGGACTCCGTCCCAGCGCCATTTGCCGTCGGGGCTGGTCGGGCCGTTTGTCATGGAGAAAGACACCACGGTTCTTCACATGAAGGCTACGGGGGCATTTGCGCAGCGTTAGCGAACAGATTATGAGCAAAAGGTCTCAGGTAATCATCATGTCGAAGACCGTGCCGTCTCCAACTCTTTGGTTTGCAAATGGAGTATTTAGGACGCTCCCGCTCTGGGGGGCAGGTGTCTTTCTCGCGGTTTGGTTCCTGATGGAGCTAATCCTTGGTGGACTGACGGCACAGCAGGGTTTGGCAACCGACACTAGCGCGTACCATCTAGGCGTGACGTTCTCTTCGTTGGTTATCGCTTACCTCATCGGAGCGCTTATCGTCAATCGCGCGACAATGGAAGAGCGTGTCAAAGCAAAGTACGAGGACATCATGAACCATCTGACGCTGGACAAGCGCGGCAACATCACCATTGGGAAGGAAGTCTCCGGAATGTTTTCGCCCAACGAACTCAAGCGCCTCGGTGCATTGAAGCATCTGGATTTACTTGAGCTTACTCAGATTCCGAACGAAACAAAGATCGTTGAGCTTGAAGCCATTCGTGCATCGCTTTCTTCTGAAACTAATCCGATTGACCTCGCGGAAGTCCACGCCCGGCTGGCTAAAAAACTGGTCAAACTTGGCCGTGCCAGCGAAGCTAAAACGCTCTGCGAGGAATTCCTCGACGTCCACGATGATATCACTCCCCATGCCAGAGCAATTGTGTTAGCCCAATACGGGCGTGTGCTCAAGAATTTGGGGGACCTTGATGGTGCGATTCAGCATCTTGAAGACGCCTCTTCGAACATTCCCCGTGACGACCTTTTCCGCTGGATGGCAACAAAGAAACACGTTCTTAGGGCCCGCTTCCGTCGTGACAACAGTATTCCAGACCAGTCGGAATTGTATGAAATTCACGACGCAATTTTGGTCCTCATCAAATCCAATGACGGCAGCCAGACTGCCGTTCATACCTGGAGGATTAACGCTGCTCTAGAGTCCTATTATGACCTCACAAGTTTGTTCATGGCATCGAATGGTGATGCCACATGGGCGGCACGCTATTCGTATGCGGCCACCGTCCTTGCAGAGGTACGCACAGGAAATCAGCACGGCACGTATTCATTGACTCACTTGACGCGCCTTTTGGTGGATTCCGCCGAATTCAACGCGGCGAATGGTTTCTTGGCCATGATTGAAGAAGGTGAAAATGATCTTTCGGAAAAGGCTACGCTGCTGTACAACAGAGCACGCTGTCACTTTGGATTGGGTCAATTTAATGACGCTGAACAAATTTACCGCGATATTATTGATTCGGAGGCCGCACCGACGCACACCAGAATGCAAGCGCATGTGGGTCTCTCGCACGTCCTCAACCATCGTGGCAAAGACATTGAAGCGGTGGCGATGATGCATGAAGCAAA
>DANX01000106.1 GCA_002502295.1 Euryarchaeota archaeon UBA561
TTCATGATGGGATACATGACGGGGACAATGGATCTTGATTGGTTTGGTGAGCCGAGCGCCTACCAAGATATTGATTGGTCTCCAAATGCCAATGGAATTTACGCTCAATTGGTCACCTGTCTTTTATTGACGTACGGGCACTATCTGCTGCTTAACCGGTACAGCGGAGACACCAGTTTCGGATGGGGCGTAGCCACCTACGCACCGATGGCGGTCCTCCTCGCTGGGGTTGGCCCTTGGATTCGGTGGTCTGGGAATGAAGTCAGTTGGGAATTGGGTTTGGCCATCGTGCTCATCAGCGTCGTATGCATGGAAATGGCCTTGCGATCAAATCGAGCGTTGAATTTCGTTGTCATCGCCGTCGCAGCTGGCATCGTTCCAATCATTTACGAAATGCTGAACGATAATGCGCCGGTTGATGGCGCTGGGGGCGCTCTATCGTTAATGGTGTTCATCATTGGGCTTACCGGTTATTATGCAGCACGACCTGATCTGCGAAAGGAAGTCATGGAGCGAGCCTCCATCGTTCTGATTGGTCTGGTCGTGGTCGCCATTGCCTTGGCCCGAACTGCGCCCGAATTCAACCTCATTCTCGGTCCGTTTAGAGCGATGGACCACCCCGAACTCGCTGCCTACATCAACATCCCTGTAGCGTTGTGGGTTGCGGTTCTACTCGCCTATTTCCCGGCCGTTCTTCAGCAACGCGTGCCATGGATGCCCATCGGACTGGCCGTGGCTCTGGTCGCCCTTCCGCAGGAAACATCCACCCTACCCTGGCTTCTCAGCATGATCGTGATCCCCTACATGGTGTTCATCTCAAAAGTTGCTCGTGCCTGGGTCATCAACATCACGCTGCTCGCGTTTAGTGCCTCTTACCTGTTGAGCGATTGGATTGGTATCGAAGAGGGCCTCACCGCCCAAGCAACCTTTGGTGGCACATGGCTGCACGTCGTCATTCCCATCTTCCTTGTGGCTGTTTCAGAGCTTGGACGTCGGCGAGGAAAGCTCGAGACCAGTACAAGCCTCGCCATGCTCGGATCCGTCATCCTTTCACGGGCAGTCCTTGACCCCGAATGGTTCCTGCCCTGGCTGCTGGTGGCCTACATGTGCAGCATGAACTACAGCATGATGATGCAGAGCAACTCCTCTTCATTCAAACAACGCAAGGATTTGTCACTCGCCCTGATATTTACCTCAGCCACCATCCTGCTGTTAGCCATTTTAGACAACCTCAAACTGCCACCGAGCGATGCTTTTGACAGCGTTGTTGACATGGGTTTCCGACCGCAATTTTTGGTGTTAAGCATCGCCATGTATGCCCTTGCCGCCCGCGGAGCAAGGCTTGAGTTGGACGCTGGTTCCCTTTATGCATGGCTTGGTCAAGGGTCCGAAGGCGAAATGAGGTACAGTAAAGAAACCGGTGCGTGGGAGGTCGCTCAGGAAACAAAGATCGAGAGGGAACAGCGAATCCTCGACGCCGTTCTCACGCCACTGGCACGGGTTAGCCTCTTGACGTCCCTGATGTTGTTCACCTTTACAGTGAGCGATGTGACGACGGCAACATGGTCAAGCACGCCCGCCTTGGTGTTGCTCATGTTGCTCCCAGTTGGCATGCTTATCCGTGAAGTCATTTCCATGGACGTGATCAGTTCAGCAACACGGGCAACCGCTGTCACATTGCTTGTGCTCATTGCAGCGCCGCTTTCCTTAGCGTTTGGACCCAATGTGTGGGGAAGCGGAGAGGGCATCAATCAAGCCACCCTCCTGTTGGACGCCATTCTGGTCAGTGCCCCGCTCATCGTCAACGCTGCCATCAGCAAGCGAGGATTGGATGTTGGTGTGTTGAACCGAACGAGTGACGGCGTCACCTACGTTATGCTGCTTTTCCTTGCCATGCTCGACACCTCAGGTGGGTTGTTGCTCATCCCATTGTTTGTTTTGGTGACATGGAAAACATTGCAATACCGATACTACTGGCTTCTCACGGGCATACCGTTCGTCTTCATTTTCCTTGGGGATGGTTGGTTCACGCACGGAGTTTTCGGGACGGTCCTAGAGGCCCTGCCAGACACCATTTCTTCGTACCTTGTCGACCAACACAGTGGGCCGTTCCCTGCCTTCATTGGCCTGATTGTCTCCGTCCAAATGATTCTCGGCTTGTCCGGTACACTCACCAATCGGGACGATGATGCTGAAACCACGCTGGTGCTCTTTGGCATGGGTGTTTGGCTTATCTTTGGACTGTTTTCATCGATTCCGGATGGTTACTGGGCGCCAGCGGTTGGCTGCATGGCCCTCATACCTTATTTCTGGTACACCAACAACAGCAAAGTGTTGCCCTACATGCTCGGAGCGCTCTTCGTATCCCTCTACGTTGGATTCTCCCTCAGCGATACCTTCCAACCGCTCAGCGATGCGGACGAATGGGGATGGAGTGGACTTGTCACGGGATTAACCGGAGCAACGATGTCGATCATGCATAGCCAAGGAGTCTTTTTCCGTACACCACCGACCACCGAGGAGGAGAAGGCGTTGGCCAACTCCACGGCTGCTCTCGCCACCCAACTTGGGGCTCTCGGCTTTGTAGCAGGCTACTCTGTGTTCTTCGGAGTCGGGCCAGTCATCGGGTTGGTGCTCTTGACCCGTTCTGCCCTCCAAGAAGGACGTCCAAACAGCATGATTGCGATGCCCATCCTTCTCACATTCAGCATTGTGAACTTGATGGCCCAAGCTGAGATTGGTTCTGACGAACAGCGACAAAGCATCACTGGGCTGACCCTGGCGGTGCAAGGTCTCATCCTCACGCTGCTGTCCGCCAAAGACGATGTTGTCTACGATTACGAGACGATTAGTTGGGAATCCGATGAGGCCTTTTTCGCCTTCATGGACCGTCTGGGTATCAGCGGCGTGCTCTATTCCATCATCGGACTGTTCATCGCCTTTGACAGCCTAAACCTTGACTCGATGGCGTACCTCTTGACCACCGTTTACCTCGTTGTTGTTGGCATTCAAGGGTTCAGCGATGAAGCCGATGCACGATGGCGAAGAGGTGTTGGAGGATACGGCTCTATCCTGACCGCCTTCCTCTTTGCTGACTCGTTGAACAGCGAACTGTTCAGCGCCATCGCCACGGTCATGAGCGGCATGATCGCCCTTGGATTCGGTTTCCTCTTCATGCAACGAATGAACGAAGACGACGGGATTTACGAAGAGGCTTCATCTTCGCCAATGCCGCCTTCCGAAACCGGTGGTACCCAAACGCAAGCCACAATGCCAGAACAGCCTGTTGATGACCCTGAGCCGCAAGAAACCGAAACCATTGAACTCGAGGAAGAAGCCGAGATTGAGGTCGAACTCGAGGAAGAAGTCGAACTCGATGAGGAATTTTTGAACGAATTGTTGGAACTTGACGAAGAAGTTGAAGAGGAACCTGAGGCTGAAGAGGTCGAAGAAAAGGTGGAACTTCCCGAAGCATCTCCGGCCGTTCTACCTGCTGGACACAACGGTCTATTGGACACGGGTGAAGGGTTCTCGCTGCGACTTCCGAAGGACGCTGTGGACAACATCATCGCCTCATTGGATGCGACACCACACGATGGCTATGTTCCGGTTGTGGCCTTTGGCCCAACAGGCCAGATTTTGCTCACGTTTGAATCGGCTGACAAGAGCGCTTGATGTTGTTTGGTTTGAACGAAGTATCAAAACCCTTCAACCGTTCAGTTGACGCATGGAACCCCGCCACCATCGCATGGTTTGGATTGACTTGGAAATGACTGGACTTGACCTGAGCCGTGAATCCATCATTGAAATTGCCACGGTGGTCACCGATGGTCAATTGAATGTGCTCGCTACGGGGCCAAACCTCGCCATTGCAGTCCCTGAATCGTTGATCGAAGGGATGGACGACTGGAACACGCGACACCATCACGGAAGTGGACTTGTGGAACGAATCCGCAAGGAAGGTGTGAGCGTTGATGAGGCAGAACAAGCAACGCTTGCCTTTTTGAGGAAATGGGTGGATGAAAACACGGCTCCTCTTTGCGGCAATAGCGTTTGGAACGACCGTCAATTCATGGCCAAGGAAATGCCGGAGCTCCTTGATTTCCTGCATTATCGAATGGTTGATGTTTCAACGGTGAAAGAACTAGCACGCCGATGGTACGCCAATGTGCCCCGATATCCGAAAAAGGGGGCACATTTGGCGCTTGACGACATTCTCGAATCCATCGAGGAACTCAAGCACTACAGAGAGCAAGTGTTCGTAGATCACGCCTGACGCCAGGTTGAACCGTTTGGGTCAACGCCTTTGTGCAAGGCCATGACTTGTGCCACCACAGCAACGGCGATTTCTTCAGGAGATTGCGCTCCAATGTTGAGTCCAATTGGGCAGATTACTTGGTCAAGAAGGTCTTGCGGGAGACCTTGTTTCCGACAGGTCTGTTCAAATGATTTCCACTTTGAACGACTACCGATGACACCAATGCGTGGATAATCCTGTCCATTGAGAGTCGCCCCGGGAAGGTTAAACAACGTCAGCAACCCGAGAAGACGTTCTTGGTCTTCAGCCCAATCATGACCGAGGAGCAGAACATCCGAGAAACGCCCCATCGTGGAGGCTGATTCTCCCTCAAACATGTCAGAAATAGCGATTGATGAACGCTCAATGGCATGAGGGTATTTTTCTATAGATGCAAATTCTGGCCGTGTATCATGGACGGAGTAAGACCATCCAAGGCTGTGAAGCGTCATGGCCAGAGCCTCTCCGCAATGTCCGCCTCCCATGATGTGAACGTGGGGCATAGGAATCATCACCTCGATGGAGATCGACACGCGACCGCCGCACAGTGAATCAAGTGGCTTCACTTCATAGCCCTTCGCACCCTTGTTCAAGCCGTAAGTGAGCACTTCAGCAAACGGCCTGCGTTGTTCGGTAAGCAATTCACGGCAGCGTTGCAAAACCCGATGCTCAAGTCCAGCACCACCGACGGTGCCAACCCAGTCCTTGTTTGAAGAGGACATGGCCAAGCGAGCACCCGTCTTGCCTGGGACGCTTCCGGCGGTGTTGAGAACGGTGGCTACGGCCACCCTACGTTGTTGCGCCAACTCGCTCAACACCCACTGGAGGACATTGGCGGTCATGGTGAAGCCTCAACGGATGGCCCTCATATCCCTTCGCCTTATGTAAAACAGGCCAAAAGTGCAGCGTTGTTTGATTCCAAATCCGCCACATCCGCTTCGGTATCGATGTTGAGGTGCAGCCACGGTGCATCAACAGAAAGCGGGGTGAACGATACCAACTCCCTCAACGAGTGATGCGGTTCGGCTTTTAGGACGGTTTCAATTGATGCTGTGCTCAGCACGACTGGATGACCTCTGCGACCATCACATTCGGGAGCAAAATCCCCTTGTTGTTCAAGCAGGAAATTCAAGACACTGATGTCCCATCCGGGTCTGTCAACGGGCGCCATGACCAATCGCTTTGGATTCAGATTCGCCTGCGTCGACAACGCCTCAATGCCCAACTGAAGAGAGCCGGTTCTCCCAGCATCGGGATTGGGGTTCACAACAAGGTGTGCATCGGGCAATATGCGGGCAACCTCCGATGCGATTTCGGCGTTAACAACCACGACCGGAAGGCATCCGGAGAGAACCAGCCGCTCGTGGACCCAGTGGACAAGTTCTTTTCCGTTCACGCGAATCAAGGCCTTCGGGTGACCCAAACGACGACTAAGGCCAGCAGCGAGCACAACTGCAGGAACGGGAGGGCGGTCCATGGGATGCACACGCAGGTTCGACGCTTGGGGTTTATGCTGATTGGACCTTGATATAGGCTGAGTGAATTGAACGCACATGATCGCATGGAAGCCGCCCGGACACTGGCTCAAGGCCAACCGTGATGCGTACGCTCGGTCAATGCAGTTCCTTGAAACGATTGTCGCGGGGTCAACGCGTATGGAACTCAAGCTGAACCATCAATCTCTGCCCAGAGTGTTCATCCAGGGTGCATCCCGAAGATGGTATTGCGTGGACACGTATGCACATTACATCGAGGACTACATCGATATTGATGGAGAATACCGGGAGGTGAAAGAGGTACGCTGGAAAATGAACATTGATGCAGCGGCTTGGAAAAGCGACCTCGTGGAACGAAATCCGTTTGCGGTTTCACTGTGCATGCATCCTCGTCAGCGTTCGATGAATCTGCCTGTGGGAGACCAAGTGGCGGCACTGGCTTTGGCGTTGCAGAACGACAAAACAACGGCGATGCGGATTCCCTTGCTCGCTCAGTTCATTGTCTCACCGAGAAAAGAGCTCAAGGGCGTCTATCAATTCAGCGAGGAAGGCGTCATCTTGGAAGAAGAGGTTTACCATGAAGAAGAGTATGAGGGAGATGACGACCTCGAGGCCTATTTCGATGATGAAATGTGGGCATTATGCCAACTCCATGAAGCGGAGGAAAACGAACGGCAAGCGGCTTCCATCGAAGACCAGCAATACGATGCTTGGGTTCAACGCCAAGAAAGCGAAAACGAAGTCTTTCGTTCACCCAACTGGCATCACGACGATGAGCAAATATGGCGGCTTGAGGATACCCTCAGGAAAGGGCGACGTTGATCAAAAATCCTTGGTAATCTCACGGCCAATGATCATTCGCTGAACTTGGGAAGACCCTTCGTAAATCTGCATGACCTTGGCGCCGCGCATGAGACGCGCCACAGGATACTCCTCAGAATATCCGTACCCGCCGTAAACCTGCACGGCGTCGGTCGTCACCTGCATGGCCATGTCGGCAGAAAACCGCTTTGCGTGGGCTGCCGATTCAGTGTTGCGCACCCCAGCATCAAATTCAGCGGCTGATTTCCATGTCAACATCCGAGATGCCTCGAGGTTGGTTTTCATGTCAGCCAGCATAAATTGGACGGCTTGATGTTGGTGAAGCGGTTTTCCGAAGGTTTGCCGTTCGTTGGAATATTGAAGGGCATGCTCGTAGGCGGCCCTTGCTAAACCAGTTGCGTGGGCAGCGATGTTTGGCCGGCTCATGTCAAAGGCCTTCATGGCGTTCATCCATCCCCCAGATTCGGAACCACCGATGAGGTGATCGGCAGGGACGCGGACATTATCAAAGGAAATTGACCGTGTGTCGGAGCAGCGTTGGCCCATGTTGGTCTCTTTCTTCCCAAGCGAGAAGCCCTCAGCATCCTTTTCCACGACAAAACCTGACATGCCGCGGTATCCTGCGTTAGGGTCGGTCTTTGCAAGGACAAAGAAAAAGTCAGCGTAGCCTGCACCGGTGATCCACATTTTGGACCCGTTGATGACATATTCATCCCCATCACGAATGGCGGTGGTCGTGCAAGCGGCAACATCTGAACCTGCACCGGGTTCGGTGACTGCATAAGATGCGAGAGCCCCTTCTTCGGCGATCTTCCGCAACCAGTGCTCTTTCTGTTCCTCAGTGGCACCGGTAATGATGGGAGCGCTGGCGAGCGCTGTGGCATAGGCGGCCGTGGCGAATCCAGGATCGCCCCAAGCCAATTCCTCGTTCACGAGCACCTCCTCAAACGAGCCTAATCCAGCGCCGCCATAGGCTTCAGGGATGTGCAGATTCAGCAAACCCATTTCGTGCGCTGCTTGAATGGCTGCTTTTGGATAGTGCGCTGTTTCGTCCCAATGTTCAGCATGGGGTCGGATTTCATCTCTGGCGAACTCATGGGCGAGTTCCTTCAACATGGCTTGCATCTCATCGAGTTGGAAGTCCACCATGTCACTCCCCAAGCATCGCTCCCTTAAGAGCGATTAGATGCCAGCATGTGGACTTGCTCGTCACAGAGCAATGTATCCGGTTCGTTCTGCTGCCAATGCGGCGAGGAAGATGAGATAAATCACAATCAGAACGACGCCTTCCCAACGCTTGAATTCATATTGCGAACGCATCATGATCAACGCAACGCCGGTTCCAACGAATGTAGCTGGTATGATGATGTATGCCGTCAAGCCAAAACTCGCCGAGGTGAGGGCAAGTGGATGTATCACTGCAGCAAGCCCAATGGACAGAAGAGGGTCGGTGATGTTTGAACCAATGAGCGTACCAATCGCCACACCCTGACTTCGCTTCGCAGCCAGGAAAGCGATGGTGAGTTCGGGCAGTGAAGTACCTAAACCAGACACAGTGGTACCAATCACGGCGTGTGGGACGTTGAAAGCATACGCCATATCGCTGGCAACATTGACCAAATGATGGGCGGCAAACAAGGCCAATAATAAGCCCGAAGTCACCATGAATCCATAGGCTGTTGTGGTTCGATTCAACTTTCGTTCGACCTGTTCACCACCGCTTAATTCCTCTTCCAGGATTTCATCCCGATGGGACAAGAGCCAGTAAATGTAGCCGACATAAAGCGACATCAACAGCGCACCTTCAATCCGACTCATGCCAGCTCCAGTGAACAAAAAGAGCGTCATTAAACCAATGGAGGTAAACATAATGAGACCATCACGCTTGAGCCATGATGGTCGTACTTTGACACCTCTGAAAGCGACAACAACACCCAAAATCAAGGTGATTTGAACCAGGATTGAACCGTAGATTCCCCCGATGGCAAGATCGCCAATTTCAGGATTGGTTGGGATGTCAGCAGCGGCCGTTGAGGTCACCAATATTTCTGGAAGGGAGGTCCCAATCGAAACAATGGTGAGGCCGATGACCACTTCTGGCAAACCCGCTCGGTGGGCGAGACCTTTGGCGCCCTCGATGAACACGTCGGCTGATTTAATCAAAAGCGCAAGGGCCATGGCGAGCAGAGCGGTGGAAACCAAGTTGTTGTTGATGGTCGAATCCTCAAGGAGGGTGTGAAGCGCAAGAATACCGAGAAAGAGGGCTCCGTTGAGCACGAGGGTGTTGCTCATCAGGAACTGCGGTATGCCACTCTCTGACGTAGCCCCCTCCTCACCCATGCCCCAAGGAGAAGCCTCCACTTCTTGACGGTTCCCTCGTGTATGAACGGCTCAGGACCTTCACGAAGGCTTTGAACCCCTTTTCACTCCCACACCCATGCGCAGGCAGGCGGCCGGAGAATTTCTCGGCACGGCCCTCATGGTCAGTGTGGGGTGCGGCAGCGTAGCCATGGGAGCGAGTCACTGGGTTGTATCGCTTGCCTTTGGAGCGGCCGTCATGCTCGCTATTCTCGTTTTTGGCCCATGGAGCGGGGCGCACATCAACCCCGCTGTGAGCCTTGCGTTTTGGCGCGATGGTCAGCTTGCAACAAACCTGCTTCCGGTGTACTTCACTGCCCAATGTTTGGGTGGTATCTTCGGTGCTTGGCTCGTGCAAGGTGCTGCACCTACGGAACTTGCAGCCTCCGTGTCGCTTATTGAAGGGTTCTCGATTGAAGTGGTCATCACCGCAGCCCTCATGGCCAGTATACTTTGGATTGTGCAGCGTTCAACTTCACGATTGACCATCGCTGCATGGGTCGGCGCAACGGTGGGGATCCTGGCCTTTGTTGCCGGACCGCTCACTGGAGCGAGCATGAATCCTGCGCGCACGCTTGGTCCAAACGCGCTCAACCATTTGTGGGCCAGTCTCCTGTTTTATTTTGCATCCACGACACTCGGCGCATGGGTCGCCGTTGACATCAAACGACGGTTGTTCTCAACCAACTCAAGCCTTAATCGATGAGCGAAGCATGTCCAAGACGTGTTCCAAGGAAGGGATGGTGTGATTTTCGAGTGGAGGAGCGAAGGGGACGGGGGTATCGAGGGCCCCGATCACCGTTGGAGCGGATTCCAGTTCGTAGAAGCAATCTTCCATGATTCGTGACTGGATGGTGTGACCAAGACCGCCTGACCACTGCCCTTCTTGTAGAACCACTAAACGACCCGTGCGTTGCACGGAAGCAACGCAAGTTTCGGCATCAAACGGAATCAAGGTCCGAAGGTCGACCACCTCAATTTCAATGTCTTCCTCTGCCAGTGCTGCGGCTGCTTGGAGGGCGATGTGGACCATCGCTCCCCACGTGATAAGGGTGAGATCACGACCGCCGCGGATAACTTCAGCACGCCCAATTTTGTAACGCTTGCCTTCGGCAATGTGTTGGTTCACGGTTTCAGTGTTGACGCGTTGATTGATGTTCATGCCCCAGCCGGTCAACCCGCCTCTTAATCCGTACAGGCCAATGTGTTCAAGCATCAAGACCGGGTCAGGAAGCTGAGCCCCTTCCATCAGCAAATCATAGGCGTCTTGTGGCGTGCCTGGCGCCATGACGATGAGCCCCGGGTCATTGGCGAACCAAGATTCGATCATGTTGGCATGGAACGGTCCCGAACGCGTTCGAGCACCCAACGGAATGCGCACGGTGATGGGGCAATCAGCACCCCAGCGCCATCGAAGCATAGCAGCGTTGTTGACGAGGGCGTTGAAGCCAAGAGCGGCGAATCCACCAAATTGAATTTCAATCATCGGCTTCATGCCCGAAAGGGCGGCGCCAACGCCCGCGTGGACAATCACGGCCTCGCAAAGCGGCATGTCGATGAGTTTGTCCGTATGGCCCGCATTTTTCAGAGCCATGTTCATGCCAAAAGCCCCGGCAACCTCCATGTCCTCTCCAATAAACACGCAGTCATCACCGTGCAGCGTGGCAATGTCCGCCATTGCTTGTTGAATGGCCCGAGCGTAAGTCCACCCGCCTTTTTCAGCGTACGACCATGCGGTCTCGCCGATGCTGACAGGAGCTTCGCTTAACACCGGTCGTGTGAGACCCGTATACCGCTTGAGGTGGTCAGCGTGGGTCTCGGCATCGTGAAGGCTCGTTACGCCTTTGGTTACGGTTTCGGGTTTGGGCCATTCCATCGCCTTGAGGGTTGCTTGAGCCTGCTGAACCGAAGCGGCTTCTTCTGCCTCCATGGATTCAAGATCGGCCTCGCTCACGCCCATGTCAATCAAAAGCGCACGGTGGGTTGGCAAAGGGTCCTTGGCGGACCAATACGCAAGGAGGTCTCGGTCGACGTAACCCGCCGGTGTGCCGCTCGGATTCCCGAGGTACAAATCATCGTGATGGTGGGCATGACCGCATCCCCGCATCGTTTCAACGTGAATGAGGGTCGGACCTCCACCTTCCAAAGCAAATTCTCGAGCAACAGCGGTTGACGCATGCCACGCTGCAGGGTCCGAACCATCGATGGTCCAAGCAGGGAACCCCATGGCATTGGCTTTGTCCGCCCAAACTTCAACCCCTGATTGCTTGGCAGGAGGCGTATCAAGAGCAATTTGATTGTTTTGAAGAATGTACGTGATGGGCAGGCCTCGAGCGCCTGCAAGGTTCATCGCCTCCCAAAATTCCCCCGAGGAGGAGGCTCCCTCGCCGATGCATGCGACATGGAAGCGTTCAAGGGACTGCTGCCAAGCGGCAAACGCCAGTCCAGTCATCGTAGCGCTTGCGATTGGAAGAGGAGCTGTTGGTGGTAGCACACCGACATGCCAGGCACCTACGTGAAGGTCGCGTCCACCGGCATCGTCCCAGCCCCCGTTTTGGTTGGAGCCAACTTTGCCCAAATTCGCCGCCATCACATCGAGCGGCGTATCACCCATGGCCAAACCTAACCCAATGTCACGAATCATTGGAGCGACCAAATCCCCATCATAACCTTCGCCGGGGCGAGCGTCTCGAGGGGAATCTGGCTGACGGTTGAGGGCCGTGGCGACGGCGACAACAC
This sequence comes from Euryarchaeota archaeon UBA561, assembly GCA_002502295.1. Lineage (GTDB taxonomy): Archaea > Thermoplasmatota > Poseidoniia > Poseidoniales > Poseidoniaceae > Poseidonia. Next base: position 11,713 of record DANX01000106.1, read on the forward strand.
CTTCCTGCCACGTGGAACGGAATCCCTTACCGCCAAATCGTCCACCATCGGGTGTTTCAATTCCCTCGGTGAAGATTTCCTTCAGGGAGGTGTCAAGGCATCGTGTTCGCGTCATCAAGCGCTGCCATTCCATGCGATGGCTGACGGTGATCGCCATGTAGTGAGCTAAACGGCGCATCATTAATCGCATGTCAACCAGGAAATGTGCACGTCGTCGCTCAAGCATCAGGCCCATGCTGCGTCGAGGAATCACTTCTCGCTCCAATTGTTCACCGAGCGTCGTCTCCATTTGCTTCTTGAGACCGCGTTCAAGGGCGTCGATAAACCGTGCCGAAAAGGTACTCCAGGAAGGACCCTCAAAGGTCTCTGGTTCTGCCTCAATCATGTGGTCCCACACATTGGCGACCAGAAAGAGGTGAGCATCATGCCGTTGAGCAACGAAGGCCAACATCTCTGAACGAGCAGCTCCTTTAGGAAGCGGTTGATGGAATTCGAGCGGTGCCTTGGGGCGCCAATTCAGGCCGAAGATTTCAGGAAGGTCTCCTTGCGACACGGTCTGTCCCCGACCACCCCACGGGATGGGTGGCTTCAATGCTGTTCTTCTTCACCTTGCCAACACCCACCGTGGTTGTCAGGTTGTTCGCAGCGTTTTTGATCACCTTTGGCTGCATTCTTGGACGCGATTTGAATGAGAGCGAGGCACTGTAAACGCGCTCCATCCATGCGTCGACGAAAATCCCGATATCCCATTTGATGAACGAAAATCAACACTTAGACCAAGAAAAACGCTCCACTCAATGTCGATGGCAAAGGAGGTCTACTCTTCTTCAGAAGGAAGAGCATCCAGCATGTCAGCCGCCATTGTGCTGGCGTCCTCAACTTGGGTCAGGAGGGTCAAATCGGACAGTGCCCCAGGTCGTTTGAGTGCCTCCATCAAATCATGAAGCACTTGGGCCGTAAGCCGAGTGAGAGCCAGCGTTTCCGGATCGATACCGACTTGGTCGTCCTCGTTGAGGAGAGCAACGTAATCGGGCGCTTCGGAGAGAATTCCATCCATGTCTGCTTCAACCTGACGAGCGATATCATTCGCCTGCTTCTCGAGGATGTCTTCCATTGAGGTGTTCATGCTGCCCTTCCCCAACGTGGGTGCTGCGCCCTCACCCAACGTCGCCCCTTTGTTGATGCTTTTGAACGAAGGCATGGAGGGCGATTCGGTACCGTCCGGGAGAGGTGTCAGTTCCCCAGATGTCGAGGCTTCAGTCGGCTCTTTTGAACCAACGAGGCGGTTCAATGCGAGCCGCACCATGGTGGTCATCGCTTCGGAGGTAAGCCCCTCTTCGTCCTCGGATTCGCTTTCGCCCATCTCTTGACGAATTGAAGCAATGAACGCATCGTCAATGTTTCCTTCTTCAACCAATCGCTGAAGCATTGGAAGAGCCCACTGGCTATCGTTCATGGCCATGCCAACGTCAAACCGCTGACCTCCACCAAAGACACCACCGCCCTGAGGTGCAGCGATCTCAGCAGGTGGTGGAACGAAATGTTTGGCTGCGTGGCGGCCGATTTGCCCAATGAGTTGGTTCATATCCACAGGTTTGCCAATCACCTCTGCAACCCCTGCCATGGCAGCCGATGAAAGAAAATCAGGAGCCGTTGTTCTGGAGAGGAGGACCACGCGGGTGGCCGTGCGAAACTTCGGTTGACCTGAGAGTGCCTGGCAGACGTTCAATGCACTTCCGTCAGTCCACTCACCCTCCATCAGCAAGACATCTGGAAGGGTCGCTCCTGCGGTTGCCTGGGCTTGTGTAAGGGTCCCCAGCCGCGTGACGTCATAGCCCTCCCGTTCGAACGTGTTCGCAAGGAGGTTTCGTCGACCTTGATTTTCGTCGGCGATGATGATGCTTGCGATTCTCATCCCCTCCGTGGAATGAGCACATCCACGGCGGATTTGAACCTCTCCCCCCCCGAAGCCGGAGGGGCGTGTGTTTTCTCAGGTTGCAGCAGCATCCATTGCTCAACGAACAACTTCGTCTGGCGCCGCCGCATGCCACGCCATGATTCCACCTTCCAAATTGTAGAGATGCTGAGCCGAGTAACCCGATTTGATCAGCTCAATCGCTGCCAGTTGGGACCGCATACCGCTTTTGCAATGAATCACAATGTCGGTATTTTGTGGAATTGAATTAAGCGCACCGTGTATGGTTGAATGAGGTACTTGAAGGTCACAAACGGAGACGCGAACTTCAGCATACTCTGCGTCAGAGCGCACATCCAGAATAAACGGTGCCCAACCATTGCGGCGTCGTTCCATGAATTCAGCGATTGACAGGTGGTTGAACATCATGTCTGCTGTGGTGCGTTCGGATTTTTGTTCTTGCGGAGTGTCCGATTGGATTTGCTCAGTCATGCACCAAGCGTCATCGTTGAGCATTGAGGCAGCCTGGCTCAAATCCACCACTTGAGGGCGGGACGAGTCGGCCTCGAAACGCAGCGTGTCCATCGTCATGCTTTGGGCGTCATAAAGCAACAGTGCTCCACTCAGTGAGGTTTCATTTCCGAGCAAGAGCTTGATGGCCTCGGTTGCTTGGAGCAAGCCAATGATGCCCGGGAGCACCCCAAACACACCCGCTTCGGAGCAGGTCGGGACCGCTTCTGGTGGGGGGGGTTCGGGAAATAAATCTCGATAGCAAGGCCCTCCGTCGTGATTGAAAAGGGAGACTTGGCCCTCAAAGCGAAACACAGAGCCGTAAATCCACGGCAAACCGAGCAATGAACAGGCGTCATCAATGAGGTAGCGAGTGGGTAAGTTATCGGTTCCGTCAATGATGAGATCCCACCCACCAAAGCGTTCCAAGACGTTGCCGGGATGGAGGCGCTCGTGGAACACTTCAAGGCTTAGGTTGGGGTCAAGTGCTTCAAGTGTTTCCTTGGCAGATTCGACCTTGGGTCGACCAATGTCAGGTGTAGCATGCAAAATCTGACGTTGAAGATTGCTCACGTCAACGGCATCGTTGTCGATGAGGCCGAGGCGACCAACACCGGCCGCTGCCAAGTAAAGTGAAGCGGGAGAGCCCAAGCCTCCTGCCCCCACGATCAAAACGCTGGATTCACTCAATCGTTTCTGTCCTTCCACCCCAACGTTGGGTAGGCTGATGTGGCGAGCATGACGAGCAACATCAACCATGGCACGCCCAGCGAGCCTTCCCACATCAATGAAACGGCGTCAATGGACGTTTTCTTCCAACCACTTCTCAACATCAATGGCGGCTGCGCATCCCATACCGGCCGCGGTGATGGCTTGTTTGTAGCGTGTGTCGACCACATCGCCGGCTGCGAAGACCCCGGGGATCGAAGTCATGGTGTGTTCTGTGTGAACGATGTAGCCATTCTCGTCGGTCTCAACCTGTCCACCAAGGAAATCGGTGATGGGCGTGTGACCAATGGCGATGAACGCCCCCGTCGCCTCGATGGTTTCTGTGCTGCCGTCTTGGGTGTTTTCTAAAATAGCCCCGCTTAGGCCCTTGTCATCGGACAGCCACTCCTTGATTTGACGGAAGGTCCGAATCTCGATTTTCGGATTGTTGGCCGCTCGTTCGTACATGATGGTGGAGGCTTTGAAGACATCTCGCCGATGAATGAGGGTCACTTTACTCGCAAATCGGGTCAAGAACGTCGCTTCTTCACAAGCAGAATCGCCTCCGCCGACAACAAGCACATGTTCATCGCGGAAAAACGCTCCATCGCAGGTTGCGCAGGTGGAAATGCCCCGTCCTTTTTGTTCGGCTTCTCCCGGAGCGTTCAGCCATACCGACTCAGCTCCCGTGCAGACGATGATGGAATGGGTGAGGAACGTCTCGCCCTCAACCATGACCTTGTAGGGCCGCTCGCTGAAGTCGACCTCCTCGACGTTCCGGTCTTGCACTTCCAAACCAAAGCGTTCCGCTTGTTCTCGGAGTTGCATCATCATGTCTGGTCCTGCAATGCCCTCGGGATAGCCGGGGAAGTTCTCGATGTCGCTGGTAAGCATCAACTGACCACCGGACATGTATCCTGCAAACATAAGCGGATTAAGCATCGCTCGTCCAGCGTAAAGTCCCGCAGTGTAGCCAGCCGGTCCTGAGCCGATGATGATGACGTTGCGAACCTCTGACATGTAACTCACGGATGATGGCAGGGCCCGGGGGTGTTTGAAGATTCGCCCGATGGGGGCATGAGATGCAAAAGATAGAGAAGCAGGAGGGAGGACAGTGCACATGGTCAACCAACTGGTTGCGGCGTTGGGCATGGGCGTCTACGTGATGGTGGTACTGTTTGCCACGAAGATCCCCTACACGATGATGGTGAATCGGGGCATGGAGCATATTCGAGCGGTCTATTACAATCGAAAAATCGTTCACATGTTTGCTGGAGGGGTTGGCTCGCTCAGTGTCCCGTTTCTGTTCACTGATGTATGGTATCCAATGGTCTGTGGCATGCTCCTCACAGGGTTGCTGTTCGCCTCCCACCGAGCCGGCATCGTGATGCATTGGTTTCAGACAGAGCAAAATCAAAACGATGTCAAATTTGGTTTGATGTGGTGGATGTCAATTTCATTGATCTGGTGGTTGGTTGGCGACCCATGGTTGGCCATCGTCCCTTCCCTCTTCATGGCGTTTGGCGATGGCATCACTGGCGTGGTTCGAAACGCCGTTGTTCAAAAGCGCTCAAAAAGCCCGATTGGCAATGTCTTCATGTTCATCGTGAGTGCTCCTTTGGGCTGGTACGCAGCCAAAGCAGGCGACCCAAGTCTGCCTGCATGGGGATTGCTTGCAGCAACCGTGGCAACGGTCGTGGAGCGTTACGAATTTGGACCAATTGATGATAACATCCTCATCACGGTCTGCGCCACAGCCATCCTGCTGTTAGGGGTCCAAGTCGGACCGCTTCTGTAGGGGGAATTCATCCCGCTTACTGACCGATTAATTTGTAGTCGTCGCTGAGCGGTGTTGCACCGGTCTCCACGTGAATGATTTTACCATCCTTGAATCGGAAGAAAGCCAAGACAGCTTCCGAAGTGGAACCGTTCGCAAAGTGAGCGATGGAGTGCGTAACACCGACTTCATCGTTCTCAAACAAGACTCGGCGGGCTTCGCTTCGAACAGCGTCCATGGTTGCGAAAGCCATGACGTCGCTCTTGGTCATAACGGCTCCACCCACATGCGGGTAGAACTTGCAATCATCGTGAATCAAGGCATCAAGTTGTTCTTTTTCGCCGGATTCAAAGGCCTCTTGGTATTTGGTAAGGATACTCATGCCTTACGGCCTGCACCGAATGTTCATAATTTCTTCTCCACGAAGGGATGAACGAGGTGGTGCCGCGGGAACCTTTGATACCCAAAGCGTAGGCGGTGGGTTATGAGGATTCACTGCTTGGGCGGAGGTTTGGTCGGCTCGTTCGTCACTCGTCAACTGCACGATGCTGGAATGGAAGTTCACCTTTACGACATCGTTGAACGGGAGACTCCAGCCAGCTTTCATCTCGGTGATGCCTCGCTCGCCGACCACAGCGCCGCCGATATCGTCGTGAACATGGTCCCGGGCTCCATCGGACACAGTGTGCTCAAAACCCTTCATCGGGAAGGGCATCGCATCGTTGACCTTTCCTTTAGCGAAACCACTCCTGACCAACTCCCCGATGGTCCGGGTGTCGTTTTGTGGGATGTGGGCATTGCTCCCGGACTGTCAAACATGCTTGTGGCCTTGGCCCATCGAGAACTCGGAGCCCTTGACGAAGTGACCATCAAAGTGGGTGGAAATCCGGCTGAGCCTGACGAGGAATGGTCCTACATGGCACCGTTCTCCCCTCACGATGTGATTGCGGAATACACGCGCCCTGCACGGATTGTGAAGGACGGAAAAACGACGGTCGTCCCAGCGATGGCCGAACTCCACACCATCAACGCCAACGGCCGCACCATGGAGGCCTTTCTGACCGACGGATTACGGTCGCTCATTGATCTTCCAGCGTCATCGATGGGCGAATACACGGTTCGGTGGCCGGGCCACATTCAGCGCTACCAATCGACCACGTTAAGCCCCGAAGAACTCGTTGAAGCCTGGCATTTTGACCATCAACGTCCTGAATTTACGTGGATGGAGGTGATGGTGAAAACCGCAGGAAAAACGCGCACGTGGACGGTCGAGGACCTTGGCAAAGACGGCGATTCGAGCATGGCACGAACAACCGGACTTGTCACCGTGGCATGCGTGATGGCATGGACTGAACGCCAACTTTTCGACGAGGGCATCCACCCACCTGAACACCTACCCTCCGAAGTGATTCATGGCATCATTGAATCACTGCAAAACCAAGGAGTTTCCATCAAACTTGACATCCGCGATTCCTGAAAAGAAAGGCGTATTACCGACGTTTGAACCCATTACTGGATGAACCTGAGGTCAACTCAGCACGGATTTACGGTTGGTTGTGTTGCTGGGGTGTTTTGGACAACGCTTGCAATATTTGTTTTTGCGTTCGTATTTTTTGCAGCACTTGGATTTGATCTCCTTCTGCTTTGACCGACCACAGCTGCCTGAGCAATCCGCTTTGCATTGTTGGGCGGCGATCTCGACAAGTGGCATCGAGGAGTTGAACACGTTGTCGATATGAACGCCGCAGAATGGACAAGCAACCCAACCGGTTTGCAAGAAATTACCACACTGGTTGCATGCGTTCACGGGCCCACCAACTTTCTCTAATTTAGGGCAACCTAAATAGTTTCGTAGCCCCTAAATTTCAACGCGCTCATTCCGACAACACATGTGGCGAAGAGGAGCGTGTTAACCACCGATGAGCCCAGACGGCCGAAGCAGCAAAGAACAACTGGACCAGGGCAAAGAAAAGATTCCACGTGAGTGAGAACACCAAGCGGGGGTAAATCGGTGTATATGCGTAAAGAGCAAGGCAGCCAAACACAATTACCGCTTGTGCCAGCATGTAGGGAGAAAGACTCAATCCCACTTTGAGCATACGGTGCATGAGGGAAACAGAAACGGCAAACAAAGGACTGACAACCATCAGAGCCATCCACAAGGTGGCAGGCTGATCGCCTCCACCGAAATATCCGCCCTGAACACGAACTGCCCCCGGATCTAACTCACGGGGATGAGGGCAAATCCCTTCATAGCATAATTGAACGCCGTTCACCTGACCCAACAAGGTCCACCATAGAATCCAAATGACCCAGGGGAAGACAGCCATGGCGACGAATGCTTGGGGCTGATTCAGCAGCGATGGCTTGGCCTCGTTCATGTCCAGAAGCGCCTTCAACAGAGATGGCAAAACGATGAGAAGGGCAAGACTGACCACGGTAGCCCACGGGCCCCAAGAGACCATGGTATGGAGGGCGAGTGCTCCGTAGAAGACGTAGGTGCTCGGAAGCCCTTCTTGGCGGCGGCGGACCCAAGCCAGTCCGTACATCAAACCCACACCGATGAGCGTGAGCCATTGCAACCACGCCCACTCCACGCGCGAAAGCACCAATGAACCGATAAGAAAAGCCATGCACCCAAGGGCGTGGTCTCGCCACTGTCTGCCGCCGTGTAGGAAACCAAACAGCACCGAAAACGTCAGGACGACGAGAAAGAGAATAGCGACGCTTGAAACGCTTGTTGGCGTCATGTTCACGAGTTTGAGGAGGTGGTGCGTCCCAAGCAAGCGCCGATGCACGTAGGAAAGCGAAAGCACCACCAGCGCCCAACTGACCCAAAGGGCGATACGTTCCGGATGAGGCCGAAGTCGAAACCCTTTGTGGAGGACCACGCCGGTCAACAGCATGAAAAGCGGCAACAAAGCATACCAAAGCCGCAATGAGCCAAATGAATACGCTGCCATAACGGCCAAGACATAGACTGTTTTCGAAGACGGAATGTGTTTTTTTGCACCACCCATCATGCCAGATGTGGACCAAAAGACCACCCAAAAAACCAACAGTACCAACGTCCCTTTGGAGAGGTCAAGGAACACGGCAGAAAGAATGGCAAGCGCAATGAGCCACGGTTTGGCGTCATAAAGTCGATTCATCCAACCAACTTCAATGGTCTCATTCCTCCCAAGCGACGAGGCGACCAACCAGACGACGGCAGCAGCCCCGATGGCCCGAGGAATCATGGCCGAAAACGAGAGATTCGCGTGAAACACGACTGAAGCAGCCACCAAGCAACCAATCGTTAGCAGGTATTCCAGTTCCTTTGGAGTGATCTTTTTACCCCGGTTTGTTGCCCGAAATCCAAGTCCAAAGAACATCAGAAGAACGCCCACGGAAATCAACACGTCGAGGGTTCGAATCACCACGGGCTCGGCCTCAATGCCTTCCCAATTGATTTCATCAAAGCTGTACGTGCCTTCGTCCTCCGGATGGAAAAAGAGATGGCGGAGCAAACCGGCTTCCCAGTTCCATGCTTCGGCCGTTTCTCGTTCATTCGCTGAAGCGTCAAAGATGCTCAACGGCACACGACCGTTCACTTGACTGGGGAAATCAAGACCAAGGTCGTAGAGCATCATCGCAGCAAGGTCAAGTTGCTCACCCTCAGCACGAGCAGTGGTGATGATTTCAGGACCCGTCACCAATGCCAGAACGTTTCTGGTGTCAGGTTCAGCCGATCCGTGGGATCCCGAAGCCGTCATTCCATGGTCGGCCGTAACCACCACCGTCCAGTTTTGTGGAACCTGCCTCAAGAGGCTGGCGAGGTGTTGGTCCATGTCTTGCATTTTGTTGCGGTATTCATCCGAGACTGTACCCCATTTGTGACCGACTTTGTCAGGTCCGGAGAAGTGCACGGCAATGACGTTGTGGCGGTCGGAGGCGAGCCATTGCTCAAGGATATCCCCCGTTGCCCGATCACCCTCGTAGTAATCGGCATGTCCCTCAAACGTATTGACGAATTCAATGTCACCACGCTCTCCGTACATGTTCCCCATCACATAACTTCCAATCATGCCCACGGAGTACCGGTCGGACTCGCCAGCAAGCAGCCACGGATCTTTCCCGCCCGGGTGGCCCATGTTGAAATTCTTCAGGCCATCGATTGGAGCGTTCGGCACACCGGTCATCATCTCACGAACGCAGGTGGCGGACAGGGTCAACGGACCGGTGGTGATGGAGAGAACGGCACTCTCCTCCATTTGGTCAACCAAGTTCGGCATCATCGAGGCGTCCCGCATGATGTTTTCACCCACCCCATCCAACACCACCAAAAGGTAGCCCTCTGGCCCGGGTGAAAGGGCCTCTGGGAAAGCAACCTCAGAAGAGGGTTGTTCGGGCTCGAGCAGCACATAAGGCGCCGTTACTGTCAGCGGCACAAGCATGAGGGTTAGCAAAACCCACACCCACTTTCGAGGGATTTGCTCGGCGTTGGAAGTCGGTTCCATTTACATCAAAACCTCCGCTTGAACAATGTTCGCATGGAACGCAAATAATCTGAACAAAGAAATACCGCCTCCGTCCTGTTTTAGGGCAAACGAAATTACATATATGGGCTTCGGGTGGGGGAGTTTAGGTGATACGAAATGAACCGAAATCTGACAGCCCTCTCGTTGATGACACTGTTGCTTGCTGCATGCATACCTGGATGCCTCTTCTCCTCTGAGGTCACATACTCGCAGTGCTCCGACGACGACAATTGCTTGAAAATAGCCTTTGAGGTCAAGGAAGAGTACCAAAACACCGACGAGAACCCCCAGAAACTCGCCGATCGGCTCGGTGAATTGATGGACCAGGAGGTTGAGATTTACCCTGTTTCCAGCGCTGCTGCCACCATTGAAGCGCTCCGATTCGGCAACGCCGACATCGGTTTCCTTGACGGTGGAGCTGCTTGGTTGAGTTGGAACGAGTACGGACTCGAAGTGGCCGCTGCCGAACAGAAAGCGGACGGACGTGCCTATTACCACGCCGTTGCATGGGTCCACAAGGACTCCGACATGGCTCAAGCCAGCATGGAAGGAAACATCACGGAAGCCCTTACGCTGATGAAAGGCAAAATCTCATGCCACACCTCGGCACTCGGAAGTTCAGGTATGTTGCTGCCAATGGGCTACCTCATCAACAACAGCTACATGGACGTCGTTGGCGACGCGAACGAAATCGATTCCCTGCACGACACCGTGACGAACCACTTCTCGGAGGACTCAAGCATCCCAGACAGCGGCACCCCTTACTACCGCTACATCGGTTCATTGCGCTGCCTGGCCGAGCACACCCTTGGGGACGCTACCGATTACATTTCGTTCGCAAAAGACCCAACGGTGCCCGACTACTGTGGCGACGACCCACAGGACTGGTGCTTTGAAGGCGATTTCACCTCAACCGAGGATTTCTACCCCATCGGTGGATACAAGGAAAATGGAGAGGTCAACACACCCTTCGGCAAGGCTCCAAGCCACCCAGTCATGTACAACCCTGATGTGTTTACAGCCGCAGAGGTCCAAGCGTTGCAAGATGCCTTCACCACCATGAGCAGCAACGACGCTGACTTGGCGATTCTTGACGATGTCCTCAGCACACCCGGCATGACCATCATCGACACGGAATCCCACCTCGGCTCCTACGGCGATGCCATTGGCGACGTACCAGGAATCACCGCCTACTTCAACTCCAAAATCTCGAAGACAAGCTCGTCTTCAAGCAGCAGCGACACACCATGGGGACTCATCGTCCCATCGGTGCTTATCGTGGCTGGAGGAGCAGTGTTCTACTTTGTCCGGGTCAACGGTACCAAAACGGAAGAAGCCGCACCGTCAACCCACGAAGAAGTGCTCGAAGAGGCTCCTATCGAGGAGTAATGAAGCATGGAAGGGCCTCGAACACGGACGCTTTTCCTGGTTGCGCTTTTTGTCCTCGCACCGCTCAGTGGATGCTTTGGGAACGAAGAAGAGGAACCAACCGGGTTTGAATGGCCCACGCGAAGCCAGACCGATTGCATGCCTGATGACGACCTCAATGGTTCGTGCGAGGAATACTTGACTGGATTCACCACGCCAACGAACTCGCTCCATCACCCAGAAGCGGATGAAATTTGGATTTCGGACCTTGACGGTCGAATTGTGGCCTGGAACGGCGATGAAAAACGCCTTGTGGCGAACATCAGCAATTTGATTTCCAACTGCCACACAGAAGCTGGTCTCCTCGGTTTTGCCTTTGCTTCAGACTTTGCAAACTCATCTCAGGTTCTCTTCACCTACGTAGGAACGGCCAACTGCGAAACCAAAGAGGTCACCAACCTCTTCTTAGCGGTCGGTGATGTGAGTGAGGGGTTTGTGGCACCCGATTCCATCAAAGTCCTGCGGGAAATCGAGCAACCCTACAGAAACCACAACGGAGGCCATCTCCTCGCCCTCGGCGACCATACTTATCTTTGGGGAGTTGGGGACGGAGGAGGTTCAAACGACCCACAGGGGCACGGACAAAACGGTACATCCCCTCTGGGCACCATCCAGCACTTCCACTATGCGGATGGAGCCATCGCTCCGCTTCACAACGCAACAGGAACCGACCAAGATTACACGCTTCACCAAGGGTTGAGAAATCCTTGGAAATTCGACGTTGACGACCAAGGTCGACTGTGGATTGCTGATGTGGGTCAAAATTGCTTTGAGGAAGTCAACATGGTTCCCGGGCTCCAAGCAACCAACTTTGGTTGGTCAGAGCGGGAAGCCAACCGTGAATTCACCGACCCGAACGATTGCTCGAAGCCACCGAGCAACCCACCTGCGGGAATGACGGACCCCGTCGTTGTCTACGACCACGAAGCTGGTCGTTGTTCCATCAGCGGAGGTTTGTACATGGACTGGGGCACAGAATCCATGCAGGGCGGATACATGTACGGTGATTTTTGCACGGGTGAGATCTGGATGGCCAGGGAAACGAGTCAGGGCCAATGGCAGGGGGAACTTGTGTTGGACACCGACACCATGTTGGTCGGATTTGGCCGTGGATTGAACGATGAACTGCTGCTTTTCACATGGGGCGGAACGATCTTTGAACTCGACGTGAACGCTTCATAGGCGATGGTCAACGCCGTGCCTGCAAGCAATGCTCAAACAAGGCAGGCCACGATGGCTGCCCGCGCGTGCGGCTCTAACCGAGGTTCAATGTGGTGCGGTTCGGCACCGGGACCGATGATGCCCAAACCAATCGGCTTGTCATGCTTCAGTTGGAGTTCAAGAATGGTCTTGATAACGGCCTGACCCATGGCTAAACCATGCTGCGTTTCCCCTTTTTCAATGATGCCCAAGCAGGCAACAGCGTCGTGGTTCTTCAACAATCTGTCGAGAGCAAGAGGCACCTCCATGGAGCCCGGGACCCAGACAACCTCGCCGATGGAAAGCCCATGCTTCCTGGCTTCATCGGTTGAATGGGCAAGCATGCGCTCAACCTCATCTTTGTGGTAGGACCCACAGACCAACCCAATTCGCTTGCTCATGCTTGGCCACCTCGGTTCTCCTGTTTCATCATTCGTTCCACTGTCGCAACGATGGTCTGCGTCATGGCGTCGATCTCAATGTTGACCAGCCCTCCATTCTTCACTTCGTGGAAGGTGGTTAAACGAAGAGTCTCAGGAATCAAATGGATGTTGAATTGGTTGTCTGAAACCGCACCGATGGTCAGTGAAGCACCGTTCAATCCGATGTAGCCCTTTTCGTGAATGTACTTCATCATGCTTTGTGGTGCCTCAATGACGACATTGAGTCCCTCGCCAACCTGAGTGCATGATTTGATTTGACCGAGGCCCATGATGTGGCCAGAGAGCAAATGACCGCCCAATTCATCTCCCATTTTCAGCGAACGCTCCACGTTCACTGCACCACCCAGTTCAAGCTGGCCGAGGTTGGTGCGGTTCAAGGTCTCCTCAATAACATCAAACGCCACGCATTGCCCATCCATGTCCGTTGCTGTCAAGCATACGCCGTTGATGGCGACGCTCGCTCCACGTTCCAAACCAGCGGTATCCGGCAGGTCAATGTGAAAGGTCCAAACAGCGCTTTTATTTTCTATAGAGCGTATCGCTCCCATCCCTTGAACGATTCCTGTGAACATGGTTAGACCTCATTTCTCTCGGCACGCTCTAAGATACGTGCGATGATCTTTCGTGTGCCGTCAAGGTCATCGCTCAGGCCCTCAACACGTACGACGGCGATATCGCCATGCCCACGGTCGTGAAGGGCCGTACGAATGTTGTCTTCAGCATGCTCCTGGTCGTATCCCAACGCAATGACATCGGGTTTAATTTGAGGAAGGATATCAAAAATGGGTACGTTGGGTGGATTGCCGACAACCACGGCGTCCACCGGCTTGAGACCGGCTACCATTCGTTGACGGAGGTCCTGATTGGTCACGGGTTCGTGTTTTCGCTTCCGCACCGTGTCGTCGTGAGCCACGACAACGGTGAGGTGGTCGCCAAGAGATTTTGCTTGTTCCAAGTAATGCAGATGGCCAGCGTGGAGCAAGTCAAACACACCGACGGCGAGAATGCGCTTCATGGGACCACCGTACATGGGTTATGCTGTTGCTTCATGAGGATGACGGTGGAGTTCAAAGTCCCAGTGCAGCAACCACATCTGACCCTTCAAGGAAAGGAATGCCCTTCGACTCTGCCCACGCACGCGCATCGGCGACAGGCAGCGCATGGTCGCCATGGGGTTGAAGCATTTCAGCACCGATAACCACGGGGGTTGTTCCAGAAAGACGAGCGAGCCCGACAGCCAATTCGGTGTGACCCTGACGAACCCGAAGGCCGCCTTGAGCCTCTCTGCAAACCGGAATGTGTCCGGGAGTTCTGAATTCTTCGCCAAGTCGCTTCATGGCAGCTTCTCCTGCAACGTTGTTGGCTAGGCAATCGCTTGCTAATTCAGCAAAACGGCGGGTGGTCAGAGCTCGATCGTGGTCGGTAATTCCTGTGTAGGTCTCACGGTGGTTGAGTGAAAGGGTGAACGCCGATCTGGCATCGTAGCGAAGGTCATTGGTGATTAAATGGCTGAGCACTGGATTTCGTTGTACGAGGTCGTCCGTCGTGTGGAGGTCTTGAAGAAAGGGAAGTCCGAAGGATTTTCCGACTTCTTCACCGATAGCGAGGAAGAGGAGCCCGCCACAGTCTTGGCGCAGTTGCCGCATCGTTTCTGGCTCAGCCATTTCAGCCGGGAAGAGAAGGTCCGTTTCTCCTTCTCGCTTTTCGGAGTCGAAAAGGCACACGGGTTGACCGGTTTGGAACGCTTCAATCGCCCGGCGAACATGTGGGTCCATGACCTCGCCTTCGGTCTCACCTTCATGAAGAGTCGTATGCCTTCACTCACGAAAGGAACCGGCTCTGCTAATTTAGCGGACAGCCAACAGAAAGACATTATCATGTGATGTCCCTTGGGTTGGTTTCGGGGGAGGGGAAGAGATGCCAGTCAAACTCGGGCCAGCAGGCGTTCCACTCTCGTGCAAAGGGCGCACCATCGTTGAGGGAATGGACGACATCATCTCCCTCGGGCTCGAAACCATGGAAGTGCAAACGGTCCGCATGGTCGCACCTCAACACTTTGAGCAGTATTGGCAGGCCGGCGTTCTTGCCAACAAAACCGACTTCGAGATGAACATCCACGGGCCGTACTATTCGGAACTCCTCGGTGGAAAGGTCGAACGTGGCCGGTCGTTGGCCAAGATCGAAGCCACGCTTCAGGCTGCACGCACCATCAATGCCCGACACATCACCCTCCACGCTGGGCATTACGGCGACATCGGACGTGGGCAAACCGCCAACCAACAAGTGGCCAACGTCTTTTCAGGAATTGTTGACCGTGTGCATGAGATTTGGCACGATGATGAGGATGAATTCCCTGTGTTTCCATGGATCAAAGACGGGACTCCATCCAAGATTGGAATTGAGACGTCAGGCCGCCAAGAATTGTGGGGAGCGCTCGAAGAAGTCCTTGAAGTGGTCAACCATGTTGAAGGGACCGTTCCGGTGTTGAACATCGCTCACATCCACGCACGAGGCCACGGTCAAATGCGAACCTCGGAGGATTACGGTGAATTGTTTGACATGGTTCGAGAAACCATTGGAACGAAGCAATTCTACTGCCATTTTTCCGGTGTTGAGCACCGTACCGGCAACGCCATGCATTACACACAGATCAAAAAATCCGACCTAAATTTTGAGCCACTGGCTGAATTTATCGTTGAAGACGGCGGTTGGCTTGACATAACCCTCATTTCCGATTCGCCCCTTCTTGAGCACGATGCGATGTACATGATGCAGAACATCGAGAAGTCGCGTCACAGGCAACTCGAACGCAAGGCCCGAGAGGACCGACGCAGAGCACTCTCATTGCAAACCGGAAAGAGCGAGGATGAATTGCGTGCCAAAGAGACACAAATCGCCGCCGCACGCAGCGCTGTGGCTCCCGAGGAACCCAAGCCTGCGGAACCTGCTCCAGAGACCAAGCCAGCCAAGGAAAAGAAACCTGCTGCCAAGGCCAAAAAGGAGACAAAGAACGACACCAAAGCCGAAGCAAAATCCGAGGACGATGTCTTTGACTTTGATGAAGAAGACGACGATTTGTTCTGAGTGGCCCGTTCACGAACGCTCACAAATCCTCACTTTCATGAGCGATGTTGCCCGAAATGGTATAAACCAACGAAGGGGCGAACTTGACGATTGACATGGCGCACATCGCAGTGTTGGGATTGGGGAACTGGGGGACAGCCATCGCCCGCCTGTGGCTTCTTGAGGGACATAAGGTCAAAGGTTGGACCATTGAACAAGAAGTGTATGAATCCATCATGATGGAGAGTGTGAATGAAAAATACCTGGCCGACTATCCCGTCCACGGATTGGACGTCACCATGCACCTCGAAGAAGCGATCGAAGGCAGTGAAATCGTCGTGCTCGCCGTACCATCATCGGTCATTCTTGACGTTGTTGAGAATGTTCTCCCACATCTTCAACCCGGTCATGTCCTGCTGGATTTGGCGAAAGGATTGGCCCCCGGAAAGCGCTTGATTTCCGAAGCCATTCATACCCGTCTGAAAGAGGAGGGCAAGACCAACCCTCTCGCTGTTCTGACCGGGCCAACCATTGCGCCTGAAGCGGCGTCGGGCGTGATGACAACGGCCCTGGTCGCCAGCGAAGATCAGGCGATTGCTCAGCGATTAGCGCAGACTCTTAGCACACCAAGCTTCATTCTCCATCCAGCGAGCGATCCTGTCGGTGCGGAACTTTGGGGAGCGTACAAAAACGTCGTCGCTCTTGCATGTGGCCTCGTTGACGGACTAAAGCAGGTTGGCGATTTAGGAGGAGACAATCTGAAAGCGGCGATTTTTATGTCAGGCTTCAAAGAAGGCTGCCTCCTTCTCGCCGAATTAGGAGCCCGTGCGGAGGTGGCTTTCGGACCAGCAGGCTTGGGCGACATGTATGTGACGGCGACTTCACCCCACGGTCGAAATCGTACCATGGGGGAAAAATTAGGAACTGGTCTTTCCCTCGAGAATGCGCTTGAAAAAATGCACATGGTGGCTGAAGGCGTGCGTGCGACGAGGATGTTTGTAGAACGGGCAGAAGATGCTGGACTCAACATACCCTTCACAAAGGCCCTCAACACACTTCTCAACGGCGACATTGACGCCGAAGAATGCTGTCGCCGCATGGTTGCCCTTGGCTGATAACCATCGGTGACATTTTCAATTAAGGCCCCGTGGTTTATGCATGGCCGACGAAATAACCGAGTTTGAAGCCAAAATGTTGAAGTGGCTCATCAAGAGCGATTTTCACATTCAACCATGGTCAACAAAGGATGCAGCAAAAGCCTTCAAAGTCTCAGAAGACGAGGTATACGACGCTGTGGCAGCACTCACAAAAAAAGCCCCGGAACAAATTCAAATCTTCTACAAGGACGGTTCGGTCCACATCGCTGCGGACAATTGATTCATTCTGAGGCCTTCGCTTCCGAGTCGTCTTTGAACGAGCGCAACAGCAAGTTCATCCAAGTCGGGCGCCGAACATCGCCTTGCTCATTGACGAACGAGCGGGCCATAAACGAGATCAAATCGATGATGATCACCACCACGAAAATAAGAATGAGCAACGCAAAAACCTTGTCGTACTGGAGGAATTTCAGGTAATTGTTGATGTAATATCCAACGCCACCGGCACCGACGATGCCGATGACCGTCCCGTGGCGGACATTGTACTCAAACATGAAAATAAGTTGACTCAGGAGATGGTTGCTGTTTTCTGGAATCACGATGTTGGCGGTGATGCTGGTGCTCGACAGACCCATGGCTCGGCCCGCTTCCAGTGCACCGCTGTTCATGCCCTCAAAGGTCTCGTATTGCAACTTCCCAAGGTAGCCAATGGTGTAAAACGTCATGGCGAGTACGCCCGAAATCGGGCCGAATCCAATGACGATAACAAAGATGATGGCCCAAATGAGGCTTGGTAGGCTGCGAATGGCGGACAACAAAATCCGAATCGGAATTGAAATCCACGCCGATTGAAGGTTTCGAGCAGCAAGGGGTGAGAGCAAGATAGCCCCGAAGAAGCCGAGGATCGTCGATACAAACGCAATTTTTAGCGTCTCAACCATGCTGATATAACCTACGGAACAAAACAGTTCAATGCTCGATTCGCAAGGAGGGTAGGAACGCGCCTCCAGGACGCTCCAGTCGGGAGGCCACATGCTCTCGGTAAAGAACACGTAGAGATTACCAAGTCCCCCACTAAACCGGCCCCAATCACCGCCTGCGAGGTCGCCCAAGATAGCAATCGCAAGAGCACCAAGTACCCCAAGAACACCGTAAAGTAGCCACTTCACTCTTCTTCACCCCCGGTGTGCGAGGCCATCCATTCGGCGGGGGACATGTCGTGAAACGTACCCTCCACCAATTGCCAAATCCGAGTGGCGTATTTCATGGCGTGCTGAGCGTTGTGTTCCACCATGATCAAGCTGCTTCCTTTTTCAAGAAGGGGGAAAATGGCCTCCATGACTCCGTTGGCATTTTCATCGTCCAGTTCACTGAGGAATTCATCGGCCAGGATGACTTGAGGGTTTTGAGCCAGCGTTCTGGCGGTTGCCACGCGTCGTTTCTGCCCTCCAGACAGTCGGCGCACCGGTTCGTCGGATTTGTGTTCCATGCCAACGGCTTTCAACGCATCTTCCGTTTTTTGCCGGCGTTCCCCGTACATGGAAAACGACCATTTCATGCGTATACCTGCTCCAAGAGCGACGTTGTGTGCCACTGTTCCGTGGCGCACTAGACCCAGATTCTGAGGAATGTAACCCAGCCCGCCCTTGCGGTCGACGTTTAGTTTGCTCGAACCGCTTATGGGCATCACTTGGCCTGAAATGGTTCGCAGTAGCGTGGTCTTTCCAACGCCGGACGGACCAAGAATGGCGACGATTTCTCCCCTGCCGACCTCGACAGAGATGGCCTCGCAGAGAGGTTCGTTGTAACCGATAACGAGGTTGGATGTGGACAAAAGGGGCAGACTCACGACATCCCCCTCCTCGTCATTACCACGAAGAGGTGCTTTTCAAGTTTCGTCATCCCTAAAAATTTCAAGGATTTGCCGATGAAGCTATTTTTCGTGCCTTCTTTACCATGCGAACCAATTCAATTCTCGCCTCATCGGGCGTAGAGACTTCGTTTTCAAAGGCGAGCCGAATGGGGTGGGTCCCGGTTGGTAGAGTGGCATCCATCTCGAAACCATACCGGTCGATTCCGGTCATCATAGCCGACTCAACATCCGTGGCCCTGCTCATCGTTTGACAATACAAAATCATGGCATCTGCGTGGTCTTCGTTCATGTGTTGAATGATGTCGTGCGCATGCTCGTTAAGCGGGTCGGGTTCTGCTGAGATCCAGTCTTCGTGTTCAAACCAAGACATCTTGCCAAATCCTCCGATGTATCGAATGGAGGTGACATCAAGGCCAAAGAAATTGAAATCGCGGAAATCAACGTACGCACTCGCTTCAGGGTGGTGGCGAAGATAGGTCGCTTTGGCACCCTCAATGTGTTCTTCATCAAGCCGCTTGCACTTGCCGATTAAGGTCGCACGTGCGGAGGCGAGAGGATTGACAGAGGCGTTATCGGAAATCAAGAGCGACGCCTTTGGATTCTTCATCAGATTCTTGGTGTGTTCTGCTAAACCGCTGATCAGGAAAATCGGCTGTCCGT
This sequence comes from Euryarchaeota archaeon UBA561, assembly GCA_002502295.1. Taxonomy (GTDB): domain Archaea; phylum Thermoplasmatota; class Poseidoniia; order Poseidoniales; family Poseidoniaceae; genus Poseidonia. The sequence continues at coordinate 30,907 of DANX01000106.1, forward strand.
CGTGCATGGCATAGGTGACAAAGGAGCCGTAGGGGTGCCCATCGTGTTGTTTTGAAACACTGCACAACGTTCCCGTCAGGTGGCGTTCTGCGAGGGTTCTCGCTTCTTCAGCATGAGACGCTCGCCGAACGTTGGTGTCGTAAAGAGCCTCGGGCACTTTCATTTTGCTTCCGTCAGGAAGGACATGGCCGCGATTCTTGGGTTGCTCCTCGATGGTCATGCGTTCGACTTCCTCGGTTATTCAACCGTAGCCATTTTTTCCAGGGATTGCTCGGTCCAAAATTCTGCGTCGTCTTCAAAATCAGTGTCGCAATCCATCCGTTCAACGAGGCGGTTGGCTCCTTTTTCTTCAAGCAGAGCATCCCACTCTTTTCCGGATTCGCAAAACAGGTCAAACGCCGTATCGCCGAGCGCCAAGACTCCGTAGTTCAAACCGGTCAAGTCAGATGCTGAGCACTCACTCACCGCATCGAAGAAGTCCTGAGCATTGTCTGGCTGTTCGCCATCGCCCCAGGTGCTGCAGTAGATCAGCAATCGCTGAACTTCACACAATTCTTCGACAGTGATTTCGTCCATTCCCCTTACTTCTGCTTCAAAGCCATTCGACTCTGCGGAAGAGCAAGCGTCTTCGGCCAACATCTCTGCATTTCCAGTTTCCGTTCCAAACAATATCATCAGTTTCTTTGCCATGTTTATTCCTCATTCTCTGGCCGCATCGCACCTTTAATAATAATGCGCATGAGGCTGGAGTTGTTCACTATTTCGGCCTCTACACCAAACACCTTCGCGATGTTTTCTGGCGTGAGCACCTCAAGGGGGGTACCAAAGGCATGAATGACGCCTTCGTGAAGGAGGAGAATCTTGTCGGAAAAGCGAGCTGCCATGTCAATATCATGGATGGCAACAAGAGCTGAGCACGCTCGGTCTGAATCCTTGACCAACGCCTGAAGCTTTTCCATGATGATAATTTGATTCTTCAAATCCAAATCACTGGTCGGCTCGTCAAGCAAGTAAAGGTCAGGATCTTGAGCCAGCGCCTTTGCCAAAACAACGCGTTGGCGTTCACCTCCAGAGAGCTGATCGTAGCGTCGGAACGCGAAATCTTTGAGATTCAAGTAGTGCAGACTCTCACTTACTTTTTGCCGGTCAGCCTCACCAACAAACCAGTTGAGGTGAGGGCGACGACCGAGAAGGACAACATCAAACACATTCATTGGGAAATTTGTCCCTACGCTCTGCGGGACGTAAGCGATGTGCCGAGCGACGTTGATAAGCGGCAACTTCGCCATGTCATTGGATTGCAACTTCACCTCACCTGAGGTGTAAGACAGTATTCGATTGATGCATTTCAAAAGCGTCGTTTTGCCGGCCCCGTTTACACCGAGGACTGAAACAAGTTGGTTTTGTTCAACCTTGAAATCAATCTCATGCAAGACGTCCCGACCGGGCCATGAGAAACTCAATTTACGAACATCAAGAAGCGCCATCACCGTTGCACCGCCTTTGACTGGAGAAGAAGAAACATGAACACAGGACCACCAATAACGGCCAACATAATGCCAACCGGAATCACCACTGGAGCGAACAACGTTCGGCCGATGGTGTCGGCGAAGATCATCAAAAATGCTCCACAAATAGCCGAGGCAGGCAACAATTTCCTGTAATCATTTCCGATGAGAATACGGCTCATGTGTGGAGCAGCCAGTCCAACAAACCCAATCATACCGGTAAATGCGATGATCGATGAAGTCATCAGCGCAGAAATTACAAGGATGTTTTTCCGTATTTCGGCGGGATTCACGCCCGTCGAGATCGCAAAGTCATCGCCCCCCATAGAAAGGGCGTTGAGGTCCCATGACCAAAGCATGGCTTGAGGCATCAGACCGAGGACCGTAACCCCGATGCCCAGCACGATGATCATGTCTGGGCGCGCTAGGCTACCAAACGACCAGTGGGCGAGTTGAGACAATTGGGCATCCGTTGCAAAGTACGACAAGGTGGAGACAATGGCTCCTGCGATGAACGTGATGGCGATGCCGACCAGAATGTATGATTCTGCACTGATGGAACGGTACCTTCCGAGTTGAATGATAATGAAGACGACGATCAGTGAAAAGATGAACGCATTTCCTGCGATTGCAAACGCTCCAATGGATGTGAAACTGAAACCCAACACAATGGCGAGGGCGGCTCCAAGGGCAGCACCGGATGCAACACCCAAGGTGAGAGGAGAAACCAGAGGATTACCAAGACACCCTTGCATCAACGCCCCTGCCGTGGCCAATCCAATACCGCCAATAATGGCCATCAACACTCGCGGCAAACGGAGTTCCCAAATGATGCTGGATTGGATTTCATTTCCAGATTCCAGACCCAACACGATTTTGGCGGTGGTGACGACATCAAGTTGGCTGGATGAGCCCTGACCGAGCGCAAACAAACTCAGAATTAGCGTCGCTCCCGCCATGAGACCCATTTTGACCAATTGGGAGCGACCTCGCTGCTGGTGTTGGACTGAAAGTGATTCCGTCACGTCATCACCTAAGGTTCGCAGAGGAAAACGCCTTTCCTTTCAACGTCGAAATAATCGGTAAAGAAGGCGTCGAGGTAGGAGGATGAGTCAACATCTTCGAAGCGTTCCGGGTGGAAATGCTCCGCCAAGGTTGGCAAACCGTACACCATCATGGGTCCTGCAAATTCCCCAGCCAAAATAAGCATGCGGTCGTTTTCAATGGCCTGCATTTGGTCGAATCCTGGGCGCTCGCTCACCGATTCCATGTGGGTCGTGCATTTGTCTTCAGGGTCGTAGTCATCATAACCGAGTTCAAACGTGATGCCGTCAAACATCAGGACATCTGGATTCGCATCAATAATGGCTTCCATATCGACGTGCGTGGTATGGCCAGGAAGCCCAGAGAAGACATTCGTTGCCCCTGCCATTTCAATCAAATCGGTCCATTGCGAGGTCCCCGTCAACACGACAGGGTCTCGAGTCAGTGAAGCATGATGTTCCATGACAACCTGAGGGCGTTCAGCGTCATCGATTCCAAGAATGCGCTGATTCACCATGTCTTCAATGGAGTCAAACTCAGCGAACAAAAGATCGGCCTCTGCCTGGCGGTCAAAGAGGGTGGCAAGAACACCAATCTCATCGCGGAGTGAATCGTATTTGTAAAAATCAAGAGCCATGACGTGAATACCAACCGGGTCCAGCTTGTCTCGTATGGCTTCTGTATCAACCATGCCGTTGGTGGCAAAAACAATGTAGAGTTCTGGCCGTGTGTCGAGAAGTGTCTCAAAATCAATTTCCGAATGAGCTGAATTTTGAATGATTTGTGTCGAGTCAAATTCCGGCCACAGGTCGCTGCTCTCAAAATCCCCGGACACTCCGACAACGACAGACGGGTCCACGTTTAGCATCTTCAGCACGGTTGCAGCATAGGTGTTCGTGATGGCAATCCGCTTGGGAGCTTCATCGAAGGTGTACTCGACCCCGTTTGAGTCGACGACTTTCTTTTCGCCTCCAGACGTTGGCGCTTCATCGGATTGACTGAAATCGTACAAACCCCAACCTGCAACCAATATGAAGACCACTTGGAGGAGGGCAACAACTTGTCGCCGCTCCATCAGCGGTTCCTCCTCATTTCGGCAAACAGCACTGCGCAAAGAGCGACGAAGACGACCGATATGAGCGAAATGCTCGGAAGCGCGCCTTCCGAATCATCGTCCACGGCTGATGCTTCGACGGTCACAAAGACGGAAGAAGAAGGCTCGGACACTTTCCCGTCCACCATGGCGGTGAGACGGAGGCGATGAAGCCCTGGTTCGGCGAAGTCAACCTCAATGGACGACGATGATCCGTTGTAGATTTCAACGGTTTCACCGTCAGGCCCCTGTTGACTTATCGCAAACCAGTCGGCTTCGTAGACGTACTCCCAAGAGAACGTGGCGGTTTCACTCACGTTGAGCTGGGAAGTTGATGAGGAAAACTCCGGCACCGGGGGAACAAAGTCAACCACGAGGTCAAGGGTCGCACCCACAAGAACGTAATCAAGTTCAGTAATGGCATTTATTTGGTACTCATAGTCGCCGTCGCCTCTGTTCTCCACTTGAAATTCCGTGGCATTGCCGCGATAAATTTCAATGCCGTTCTCGAGCAGTTGGAAACTCTGTGCATCCGCAAACTCCGACCACTGCAACTCAAAGGTTGGAGAGGTTTGAACGAAAGGCTCGGTGAGGAATTCTGGAACGCTGGGTTGATTGTATCCCGTCAATTCATACACGACCATGTCTGAGTGCGAGCCCGGCAACCGGTCAACGATCTTTACGTAATTCTGCACGGAATCATTGAACCACAATTCCCAGGAAAGTACGCCGTCAACATCGTCTTGGATCGTGATGTAGGTGCAGTCAAACGTCCCGGCGGCTGTTGTGACAGAGACACCGTGCTGAACGGAGACCGAATTCGTCGTGTCATCGTATCCGTTTGGATGACCGGGGACGCCGATGATGTTCGTTCGATTGAAGTGGAGACTTGTGCTCGGTTCTTCACCAAAGAGACCTCGTTCCAGTTCGCCATCGGTGAACATCCATCCCATTGAACCCTCCTGGAAATAACTGGAAGAAGAGGGGGCGTCAGCCCAATACGTCTTCACAGGTAGGAAGGTCTCGGTGTCAATCCATCGGAAGGCTTTCTCGCCTTCCTCGTAGCGGTCATCGGTGATTCGAACGAGGTAGGTTGAGCGCTCTCTTCCGAACGCATCGACGATGTCTTCTGTCCCAATGGCGGTGAAGGTGCGGTTCGAGCGGTATTCTGGTGTGTGAACCAAGGTGTAATTCCAGTGCATTCCTGACGTCCACAACGCATCTTCGCTTTGCGTGGGGAGGAAGAGAACAAGCACAGATGCTTCGTTGGGGCTGGTGCCGTTCACGTTGTGAGCCACGAGATGAAACGAGTACGTTCCTGACTCGGTGGCGGTGTATTCAAACGAGGTTGAGGAGCCACGGTAGATCAATCCCTCTTGGCTGACTTCTCCCTGATAGAGTTCGAAGTAATCCGTGTAGGCTCCACCAACCCATTCAAGCTGAATGGGACCAAGCGGCACGGAGGATGCTGGGGTAATGAACGAAACATTGCCGGGGAACTCCAGCGTTGTTGAAGTTGTGTGGTTGAGCCACATCGCCCCGTATTCAACCGTTTGGAGAAGATTCGGTGCGACTTCTTCACCGGATTGTGTGAAAGTCAAGTTGACCTCTGACCCGATTAGCAGTCCCCCGAGGGAGTAAAAACCGTCGGGGTTGGTTGTTGTTTGAGTCTCTTCGTGAGAAACCAGCACGTCCGGCGCTGGCTGGCCCGCAGCATCCAACAGGAAACCAAAGACGCTGTTCATGCCTTCTTGGAATTGAACATGGTTGACATAAGGCGTCATGGCCGAACCTGGTTGAAGTTTGAGGCACGCAAAGAGGGCTCCTTCGTTGGAGGAGTTCAAACTGGTCGACAACGTGTGGTATGCTCCCGTTGGGTAGGGTCCAAACTCCGCTCTTCCCTCGGTGAAACTCTGGGTTTCATCCAATTCGTGGAGCGAAACGGAATACGAGTCGTCTCCGGAAAGGTGATCTCCCTGAGCATCGAGGGCGTCAACGGTGATCCAGTTGTGTCCTTCGTACCAATCCAAAACGGTGTCGCCTTGGATGAAGATGGTCCTGTAGGCTACAGTGTGCCCGTCGTTCATGAAATAGGCTCGCACCACATGCTCCCCGGCGGTTACTCCGGGGAAACTGTAAGCTCCATCGCTGGAGAGAACCGATTCCATCGAATCGACCTTGACATACGTCGTTCCTGCTGGCTCGCCCGTGGATGTGTAGACCTGTCCAGAGATGGTGTAGGTCGGCACGTCTTGAGCACTGCTCAAGGCTGCGACAGGCAATAGGGAACCACACAAGAGAACAATCAACAACCAGGGCTTTCGCTTGTTCTGATCGTTCATGATTCCTCACCAGTCCGGGTCCTCAACATGGGAACGATTGGCCAGCAGGGTGAGAGGCTGGCCAACCGCTCCGCTTGTACTGCCTAAGCAGTGGGGGGGTGAAGGGTTAACTTCAGGCGTAGGTACCGATGTCTTCGGCGGTGATGCCGTAGTGGTCCCAAACGGGCTGCAACCATGCGGTGACATCGTAGGATGTACCGAGTTGGCTGGAGTCGCTCAAGTCGAAGATGTTGTTCATCGACGTAGCACCGTAGTTCTCGTAGAAGTAAGGCATTTCTCCGAACTTAGCACAATCTGCATCACTGGTGATTCCATGTGCCACGGTGTGGCTCATGGTGTTGTAGCAGGTGTCAGCGGTGCCGTTGGAATCCATGGAGCCATTGGTCCAAATGAAGGATTCACAAGCAGCAGCAGCGCTTGAACCGACCCAGCCCATGGTGTGGGTGTTCATGTTGTAGCATGCGTTGTCAGTGTGAGGTGCTGCGTAGGCTTCGATGGTCTTCCAGAAGGCGTATCCTTCAACTTGGTACTTCTCAGCGGATGTGTTGCTGTCCATCTTCGAGGCGTACTTGAGGGTAGCCTGGGAGTAGGTGATGATCACGTTCTTGACGACCGTCTCGGTAGCTGCGGTGTAGCCAGCGGAGTCTTGTGCTTGGAGAGCAGCAAGTCCGTCGACCATGGCGTTGGTGGTAGCCGTAAGAGCGTTCGAGACACCGTCGGTTTCAGTTCCGTAGTCAGCGGCTCGCTTCTTCATGGTGTATGCTGGAGAGCACGACCAGTCGTCCTCAGGTCCGTGGAAGAAGGCCCAGCCCTCGTCCCAGTTGTGTGGAGCACCAGAGTCGTTGTCCACGTTGCCG